>JBBSGJ010000132.1:0-6676 GCA_038254195.1 Solirubrobacterales bacterium | reverse complement strand
CCTGGCCCGCGTAGCCGCGGTAGTCGTGGAACTCCTCGCGCTGGGGGCGGATGACGTACTGGACGGGAAAGCGGGCGTCCTCGAGGTTCCACGCGTCGCCGACGTGCACCGTCTCGAGGTGGTCGAGCAGCGTCGGGCCGTCGTACCAGGGCGAGTTCTCGCTGGGCTCGACCACGTTGTCGCCCTTCAGAGCGGAGATGGGGATGAACGTCACCTCGGGTACGCCGATGCGGCCGGCCAGCTCCGCGAACTCCTTCACGATGTCCCGGAACTTCGACTCGTCCCAACCGACGAGGTCCATCTTGTTCACGGCCACCAGCAGGTGGGGGATGCCGAGGATCCCGGCGACCGTCGCGTGACGCCGCGACTGCTCGACCACCCCGTGGCGGGCGTCCACGAGCACCACGGCGAGGTCGGCGGTGCTCGCACCCGTGACCATGTTGCGCGTGTACTGCTCGTGCCCGGGCGTGTCGGCGATGATGAACCGCCGCTTGAGCGTCGCGAAGTAGCGGTAGGCGACGTCGATCGTGATGCCCTGCTCGCGCTCGGCGCGCAGGCCGTCGGTGAGCAGGGCGAGGTCGACGCCCTCCAGGCCCCGGCGCTCGGACACCGCGGTCACGTCGGCCAGTTGATCCTCCATGATCGCCTGGGAATCGTGGAGCAGCCGGCCGATCAGGGTCGACTTGCCGTCGTCGACCGAGCCCGCCGTGGCGAAGCGCAGCAGCTCGGCGGTGAGCGCGGGGGTCTTGACGTGCCCGCTTCCGCTGCCGTTGGAGGAGGTCGCGCTCATCTCAGAAGTAGCCCTCCCGCTTGCGGTCCTCCATGGCCGCCTCGGTGACCCGGTCGTCGGCGCGGGTCTCGCCGCGCTCGGTCACCGTGGTGGCGGCGATCTCGGCGACCACCTCGTCCAGCGTCACGGCGCCGGACGCCACCGCGCCCGTGCAGCTCGCGTCGCCGACCGTGCGGTAGCGGACGCTCGCCTCGAAGGGCTCCTCGCCGTCCATCAGCGTGATGAAGGGGGAGACCGCGTAGAGCATCCCGTCACGGCGGAACACCTCGCGCCGGTGCGAGAAGTAGATCGAGGGCAGCTCGAGCCCCTCGGTCTTCACGTACTCCCACACGTCGAGCTCGGTCCAGTTGCTCAGGGGAAAGACGCGGACGTGCTCGCCCTTGCGCACGCGGCCGTTGTAGAGGTTCCACAGCTCGGGGCGCTGGGCCTTGGGATCCCACTGGCCGAAGTCGTTGCGGAAGGAGAGGACGCGCTCCTTCGCGCGGGCCCGCTCCTCGTCGCGGCGGGCGCCCCCGAAGGCGGCGTCGAACCCGTGCTCGGTGATCGCGTCGAGCAGCGTGGTGGTCTGGAGGCGGTTACGCGAGGCGCGCGGGCCTGTCTCCTCCTTCACCCGGCCGGCGTCGATGGACTCCTGGACGGAGGCGACGATCAGGCGGGCGTCGAGCTCGGCGACGCGGCGGTCGCGGTACTCGATGACCTCCGGGAAGTTGTGGCCCGTGTCCACGTGCATGACTCCGAAGGGCAGGCGCGCGGGCCAGAACGCCTTCTCGGCGAGGCGGAGCAGGACGGCGGAGTCCTTGCCTCCGGAGAACAGCAGCACCGGCCGCTCGAGCTGCGCGGCGACCTCGCGGAACACGTGGATGGATTCGGCCTCGAGGGCCTGGAGATGGGTGAAAGCCGACAAGACTTCAGGAAATATAGTGGCCTACAGTCGCGTGACGGTGTCCGAGCGGACACCCCGGGTGACGCCGCGGAAGTCGATGAGGAGCGCCGCGCGCTCGGCGACCGCCACATGGTCCACCTCGGGATGGGCCGTCACGATCACGACGAGATCCGCGCCATCGACGGCGGAGTCGAGCGGCGTGGACCGGAGGCCGAGACCGGGCACGGCCTCGACGTGCGGGTCATGGTAGGCCAACTCCGCGCCCCGCGTGGCGAGCAGGCCCATGATCTTCAGGGCCGGCGACTCGCGCAGATCGCCCACCCCAGCCTTGTAGGCGACCCCGAGCACGGTTACGCGCGATCCGCGGACGGGCTTGCCCGCGTCGTTGAGCGCGCGCTCGATGCGCTCCACGCAGTGGTAGGGCATGGCCTGGTTGACCTTGCCGGCGAGCTCGATGAACTCGGTGGCGAAGTCGTACTCGCGCGCCTTCCAGGAGAGGTAGAAGGGGTCGACGGGGAGGCAGTGCCCGCCCATTCCCGGTCCCGGCTCGAAGCGCGTGAAGCCGTAGGGCTTGGTCGCCGCCGCGGCGAAGACCACCCAGATGTCGGTCCCCATGAGGTCCGTGAGGATAGCCAGCTCGTTGACCAGCGCGATGTTCACCGAGCGGAAGATGTTCTCCAGCAACTTGGAGAGCTCGGCCGCCTCGGGCGAGGAGACGGGCACGAGGTGGTCGCAGATCTTCCCGTAGAGCTCGAGCGCGCGCTCGAGGCAGGCGGGCGTGAGGCCGCCGACGACCTTGGGGGTGGTCCTGAGCGTGTAGTCGGTGCGGCCCGGGTCGACGCGCTCGGGGGAGAAGCCGACGAAGACGTCGACGCCCGCGGTGAGGCCCGAGAGCTCGAGCACGGGGGCGAGCCGCTCGCGGGTCGTTCCCGGGTAGGTGGTGGACTCGAGCACGACGAGCTGACCGGCCTGGAGATGGTCGGCCACGCCGCGGGCGGCGGAGAGCAGCGGCTCGAGATCGGGCTCGCGGTTGGGCGTCAGCGGCGTGGGGACGCAGATGACGATCGCGTCGACCTGCGCGAGCTCCGCGAAGCGGGTGGTGGGGCGGATGAGCCCGGTGAGCGGAGCGAGGCGCGCGCTCGGGATGTCCTCGATGTAGGACTCACCGGCGCCGAGCGCGTCGATCTTGCGCTGGTCGACGTCGAGGGCGACGACGGTCTCGCCCTCCTCCGCGAACGCGACGGCGAGCGGCAGCCCCACGTAGCCCATGCCCACGATGCCGACGCTCACGCGCGAGACTCTAAAGGGCTCGGCGGAGGGTCACGCGCGAGCTTCGGGTCCCCCATTCGGTCGGATCGGGTGTGAATTCGTCGGCTTCGCGCCAGACTTAACGGTCACGATGGCGTTGACCCTGTGTGACGGGCGACCTTGATGGCGACGAACGTGCGCGCGCCGCTGCCTGCGCGCTGGCGTCGCGGCGAGGCCTTGCGATCGACGACCGCGCGGGCGGATCCGGCGGCCCTGACGGAGCTCTTCCGCTGCCACTACCAGGAGCTCTATCGCTACTGCCGCTCGATCGTGCACCACGACGAGGACGCGCGCGACGCGCTCCAGGCGGCGCTGACCAAGGCGTGGTCGGCCCTGGAGCGGGAGGAGCGCGACTTCGAGGTCCGGCCCTGGCTCTTCCGGATCGCCCACAACGAGGCGGTGTCCGTGCTCCGGGCGAGGCAGTGGTCCCAGCAGCGCGAGCTCGAGACGACCCCCGAGATGGGGGAGGACTCGCTGGCGCAGACGGTGGAGGACCGCGCCCGGATCGCGCAGCTCCAGGACGACCTCGCCGACCTGCCCGAGCGCCAGCGCTCGGCCCTGGTGCTCCGCGAGCTCAGCGGCCTCGGCCACGAGGAGATCGCGAAGGTGATCGGAGGCACGACGGGCGCCGCGAAGCAGACGATCTTCGAGGCGCGGCGCGCCCTGCTCGACTGCGCGGAGGGTCGCGACATGGGCTGTGAGGAAGTGCAGCGGACGCTGTCGGACGGCGACGGCCGCGTGGTGGGCAGCCGGCGGATCCGCGGGCATCTGCGGAACTGCGCCGTGTGCTCGGCGTTCGGGGCGGCGATCGACCGTCGCTCCGCCGATCTCGCGGTGCTGTGCCCCCCGCTGCCCGCGGTGGTGGGGACCGCGCTGCTCGCGAAGGGGTTGGCGGCGGCGGGTTCGGGAGCGCTGCCGGGTGCGGCCGGGGGGACGGGGGCGGCGGGCCTCGGGGCTGTGGCGGCCGGGTCGGCGTCATCAGCCGGGTCCGCCGCGGTCGGATTCGCGAGCGGCATGGCCGCCAAGGCCGCCGCGGTGATGGTCGTGGCCGTGGCGGCCGGGGGCACGGTGGCGGTCCGTGGCCTCGCGCATCAAGATCGGCCCGGCGCGGAGCACGTCAGGTCGGCGCCAGCGCGTGTGCTTCCCGGGGCGGGGCGGGTGGTCGTGGATCCGTCGACCGGGCGCGTGGGCGCCGCGCGTCGCCCGCCGGACTCGGGTGTGCCCGGCGCTCACGGAGGGCGCCGACGCCGGCGCGGGATCGCGGATCCGACCGCCGCCGCGTCGTCTCACGGGAACGTTGGCGCGCCCCCCGCCGCGGAGGCCGCCGCCGACCGCGGCGTGCGCGCCCGCGGCGTGCCCAGCAGTGGCGGGAGTACGGGGGGCGCGTCGGGGAAGGCCGCGGCCAAGGCGCACGGCCTTGGGACGGCGCGCGGGCCGGCGGCATCCCGGCGATCTTCCCCGGCGCCCGCCACGAAGCCGAAGCGCGTCCCGAGTCCGAGCCGCAGGCCGAAGGTGGTGCCGAAGCACGGTGGCGGCACGTCCTCTGCGCCGCCACCCCCGCCCGGGCGCGGCGGCACCGGTCAGGGCGCCGGGAAGGGGCAGCCGAGCTCCGGTCACGGCGGATCCGCCGGCGATCGCCCCTGACCTTCGACTGCCCGGTGCGTTGACGGCTCAGTGAACGACCACAGGAGAGTCTCGAACATGCGCACCCATCGCTTCCTCGCCCTCGGCGCCACCTCGGCCCTGCTCGCCCTCCCCGGCGTGGCCCTGGCCACTCGTCCCGCCGACAAGCCGGCCAAGCCGGCGAAGCCCACTCCCGCGCAGGCCAAGGCCTACGGCAAGTACTGCAAGGGAGAGAGCAAGCAGCACGTGAAGGGCCAGAAGGGCACGCCGTTCAGCCAGTGCGTCCAGGCGATGGCCAAGCTCGACAAGGGCGACACCACGACGACGACGACGAACGCCAAGAAGGCCGCGAAGGCTGCCTGCAAGCCGCTCTCCAAGAAGCACGTGAAGGGCCAGAAGGGCACGCCGTACAGCCAGTGCATCGTCGCGGCCGCGCACCTGCAGCGCGACAGGGCGAAGTCCTAGCCGAGATCGTCGCTCAGCTGGCCAGGTCGGCCAGCTGAGCGAGGGCTTGGCCGTCGAGCTCGACCTGCTGCGCGGCGACGTTCTCCTCGAGGTGGACGGGGGATGAGGTGCCGGGGATGAGCAGGATGTTCGGGCTGTGCTGCAGCAGCCAGGCGAGCCCGACCTGGGAGGGTGCCGCGCCAATCCGTCCGGCGATCTCGCGGACGACGGGCTGCTCGGTCACCTTCGGGATGCCGGGGAACGCCGAGCCCAGCGGGAAGAACGGGGTGTAGGGGATGTCGCTCTCGCGGCAGAGCTCGAGCACGGGCTCGTCCTCGCGGTTCAGCAAACTCATCGGGTTCTGCACACAGGCGATCTCGGTGGTGGCGAGGCCGGCCCGGACCTCCTCGAGCGTGACGTTGCTGAGGCCGATGCCCCCGATTTTCCCCTCGGCGCGCAGCTCCATCATCGCCCCGAGCTGATCGGCGAAGGGCACGTCGCCTGCGGCGGCGTCTTCGTCGCCGAGGAGCCGGAGGTTCACGACGTCCACGCGGTCGACCGCCAGCGAGCGCAGGTTGTCCTCCACGCCGCGACGCAGCTCCTCGGGCCGCTGCGCCGGAATCCATCCGCCGTCGGCGTCGCGGGTCGCTCCCACCTTGGACACGAGCACGAGGTCCTGGGGATAGGGGTGCAGCGCCTCGTGGATCAGCTCGTTGGCGACGTCGGGCCCGTAGTACTGGGCGGTGTCGATGTGGTTGACGCCGAGCTCCACCGCCCGGCGCAGCACGGCGAGAGCCTGCTCGCGATCCCGCGGCGGGCCGAATACGCGAGGGCCCGGGAGCTGCATCGCGCCGAGCCCCACCCGGTTGACCGGGCGACCGGCGAGGCGCACACTCTCCGTCGTCACGATCGGAAGGGTAGGTCCCGCGAGGTTTCCGACCAATCCGCTCGACTCAGGGTCTATACTCCGCCGCCGTGGATCCGCTGATCGTCCTGTTCGGGCTCGGCGTGGGCGTGCTCGTCGGGCTCACCGGCGTGGGGGGCGGCGCGCTCATGACCCCGCTGCTCATCCTCGTCTTCGGGATCAAGCCCGTGACCGCGGTGGGGACCGACCTCGCCTACGGCGCGGTGACGAAGACCGTGGGCGGCTGGCGCCACGTGAAGCTCAAGACGGTCGACTTCGGCATCTCGACGTGGATGGCCTTCGGCTCGGTGCCCGCGGCGGTGGGCGGGGCGTACCTCGTGCACGTGCTCGAGGACTCCCTGGGCTCGAAGTTCGACGACGTCGTGATCATCGCGGTGGGCGGCGCGATCCTGCTCACGGGCTCGCTGATGTTCGTCAAGACGCTGCTCACGGGCACGCCGGAGGAGGGGCGGCAGAACGTGGAGCCGACGCGGCGCAACAAGGTGGGCGCCGCCGTCTTCGGCGCGGGGGTCGGGTTCATCCTCGGCGTCACCTCGGCGGGCTCGGGGTCGCTCATCGCCGTGGGGCTCATCATGGTCTTCAAGCTCGCCCCGCACCGCGTGGTGGGCACGGACGTCTTCCACGCGGCGATCCTCCTGTGGGCCGCGGCGATCGCCCACATCGTGGCCGGCAACGTCGACTTCGCCCTCGCCGGGACGATCCT
>JBBSGJ010000131.1:0-6716 GCA_038254195.1 Solirubrobacterales bacterium | reverse complement strand
GACGCGTTCGAGCCAGCCCTAGCGCCGGTTGACGCGGCTGCGCACACCCAGGATCCGCACGCGCTCCACGTGGCGCGTGACGCGCACTTCGAGCGGGTTCACCCAGGCCGTGTCCCGGCCGGAGCCACCGTCCACCATCCGGACGGTGGGCCCCAGGAGGAACGCGCCCATGAAGTCGCGACCCGAGCCGCCGTAGAGGCGATCGTGGCCGTACCCCGCGCGCACCTGGTCGTTGCCCCCGCCGCCGTAGGAGACGTCGTCCCCCGACTCGCCGAGCACGCGGTCGTTACCGCTCCCCCCGGCGAGGTGGTCGGCGTCCGAGCCGCCGAGCACCAGGTCGTTGCCCGACCCGCCGTCGATCCGGTCGCGACCGCTGTCGCCGCGTAGGACGTCGTTACCGGTGCCGCCGGCGATGCGGTCGTTACCGAAGCCACCCTGCACACGGTCCCGGTCCGATCCGCCGAAGAGCCGATCGTTCCCGAGGGCGCCCGAGACCAGGTCGCGTCCGCTCCCGCCGTCGACGCAGTCGTTGCCGCGGCCGCCGTCACCCGCGTCGTTGCCGCGCAGGAGCAGGATGCGATCGGAGCCGTTCGTGCCCGTGATGCGGTCGTTGCGGTTCGTTCCGACCACCGCGTAGGGAAGCCCGGGACCGGAGAGGCACGGCGACTGATAGCGCCGCCGCGCCGTGGGCAGGGGCAGGACCGTGCCGCCGCTCGGACCCGTGTACGGCGGCCCGATGACGATCACGCGATCCGAGCCGGGCAGACGGATGATGCACACACCGTTCGCCGGGTCGAACACGGAGCCCTGCGGGCAGACGCGCGGGCCGCCGCCGGGCGGGGTCGTGCCGCCGGGCGGGGTCGTGCCGCCGGGCGGGGTCGTGCCGCCAGGCGGGGTCGTGCCGCCAGGCGGGGTCGTGCCGCCAGGCGGGGTCGTGCCGCCAGGCGGGGTCGTGCCGCCAGGCGGGGTCGCGCAGGCCTCACGGCTGCCGCCCACGATGGCCTCGGCGAGCACCGCGTCGGCGACGCCGGGGACGGTCACGCGCACGGCGCGCTGGATGAGCTGGCCGTTCGCCACCGTCTGCTCGTTGAGGCTCACGTCGGCGACCCCGAGATTCAGGCGGAAGGGCTGGTCGCCCGAGGGGATCGTGATCGGGATGCCGTTGACGGTCAGACCGACCACGCGCGAGGCCCCGGACAGGACCGGGTTCCCGCCCGTGCAGGTGACGGTGGCGGAGGCCTGGACGGCCTGGACGCCGATCTTCAGCCCGCCGAGGTCGAGGGACGGTTGCGACGCGCCCGCGAAGGCGGCCCCGCCGCCGGACGGGGCCGCGGTGTAGGCCCCGATCGCGTCGACGGACAGCGGCCCGATCGTGGTGGGCTTGAGCGTCTCGGCGCTCTGACTCGTGCACGGCGTCGCCCCGGCGTTGGCCCGGACGGGCTCCACGGTGGCGAGGGGGGATGAGGGCGTCAGCGCGGTGACGCGGGCCGCGGATGCGCGGCATGAGAGGGAGGCGTCGGCGGAAGCGGCGGCAGGAGCCGCGAGGACGGGCAGAAGCCCAGCCAGCGTGAGCCCGAGGGCCCACCGTCCTGCTCGCCCTCCCGCAGGGGAGCGGTGTGAATTCATGGCGCCCGTATCGACCGATCGGTAGCACGTCCCCACTCCGGACGGACGTTTGTTGGAGCGCTAGGAGCCCGGAGTCCAGAGCTTCGGGCCGGCGGCCGGGACGGGCTCGTCCCCAGCGTCGTCCTGCTCGGGCTCGGACGCGAGCGGCACGGGCGTGGCCTCCTCGGCCAGGAGCTCGAGCGCGCGGCGCACCGCGAGCTCCTCCTTGAGCGCGTCGAGCCGGCCCAGCTTGCGTAGGCGCTCGAGCATCTTCGCGGGCGTGACCTGCCCGTGCTCGGCCGCGTCCTGGAGCGTCTCGAGCAGCTCCTCCTCGCTTGGCTCGATCCCCTCCGCCTCGACCACGGCGGCGAGCACGGCCTCGCGTCGCAGGGCCGTCTCGGCCTCGGGGATCGCCTCGTGCACGATCTCCTCCTCCGGCCGGCCGGTCATGCGCAGGTAGACCTCGCGCGAGATGCCCTGGCGGGCGAGGGTGCTCACGGTCTGCTCCCAGAGCTCGTGGGCCCGGGCGTGGGTGAGCTCGTCGGGGACCTCGACGGTCGCCCCGGCCACCGCGGCGTCGAGCGCGGCCTCGCGGAAGTCGCGCGCGACCGCCTCCTCGTCGGCCTCCTTCACGCGTACGGTGATGTCCTCACGCAGCTCGTCGAGCGAATCGAAGCCGGCCGCGTCGGCGGCCAGGGCATCGTCGACGGGCGGCAGGATCTTCTCCTTGACGTCGGAGACGTGGACCGAGAACGTCGCCTGCCTGCCCGCGAGATCCGGCGCCCCGTAGTCGTCGGGGAAGACGATCGGAAACTCCTTGTCCTCCCCGGCGCGCAGCCCCACGAGCTGGTCCTCGAAGCCGGGGATGAGGCGGCCCGAGCCGAGCTCGATGAGCTGGTCCCGGCCCTCGCCGCCCGGGAAGGACTCGCCCTCGAGGTCTCCCGAGTAGTCCAGGACGAGGAAGTCGCCCTCCTGCGCCGGGTGGTCGGCGGTCTCGACCTTGGCCAGGCGGTTGCGCAGCGCCTCGATCTCCGCGTCGACGGCGGCGGGGTCCGCCACGGGCTCGCGGCGACCGACCTCGAGACCCTTGTAGGGGCCGAGCTGGGCGGTGGGTCGCACGCCGATCTCGACCGTGAAGGTGAGCGGCTCGCCCTCGGCGGGGAGGTCGCCGACGTTCAGGTCGGGGGAGCCGACGGGATGGATGCCGGCGACGTCGAGCGCGTCGGCGTACCAGCGCCCGAGGGATTCGCGGACGGCCTCGTCGAGCACGGCGTCGCGCCCCACCCGGCGGATGACCACGGGGGGCGGCACCTTCCCGCGCCGGAAGCCCGGGACGCGGAGCTGCTCACCGAGCTGGCGGGCGGCCTGGGAGAGCCGGCGCTCGACCTCGGCGGCGGGTACCTCGGCCTCCACGCGCACCCGGGACTCGGGCAGCTCGGTGACCCTCGCCTTGACCTCGGTGTCGGGCACGAGCAGGCCACGATACCGTCAGGGGGGATGGTCACCCGCCTCGCCGGACGACTCGTGACGGGGGCGGCCGCCCACCTCGTCGCGGGCGTCATCGACTGGGCCGCGCTGCTCGGCAAGGTTCTCGGCGCCCGGTTGCGTGGGCGCGAGGTGCGGTGGTGAGGCGTGCCCTTGCGGGACTCGCGCTCCTCGCCGCGCCCGCCGGCTGCGGGGCGGGAGAACCCACCGCTTCGCCGCCGCCCGCGGTCGCGCGACCGCTCACGGCCGTCGCGGCGTCCCCGTCGCCGCGCGCCTGGCCGCAGTTCGGGATCGACGCCGCGCGGACGAACTCCACGTCGGCGGCGACCCAGATCACCGCCGCCAGTGCCGGAAAGCTGCGCCGCCACACGATCGGCCTGCCCGGCACCGTGGACTCCTCCCCCATCTTCCTCCCGCGCGTGCGCGTGCACGGGAGGGCCCACGACGTCATCGTGGTGACGACGAGCTACGGACGGACCCTGGCCCTCGACGCGGTGAGCGGCAAGCGCCTCTGGCAGTTCGTCCCGCCCGGGATCCGTGGCTGGGAGCGCAGCACGCAGATCACGAACGCCGCCCCCGCCGCCGATCCCGACCACCGTTCGGTCTACGCCTCCTCCCCCGACGGGAAGATCCACAAGCTCAGCGTCGAGAACGGTCGTGAGGCGCGCGCGGGCGCATGGCCCGTCGCGGTCACCCGCCTGCCCTCCCGGGAGAAGATCACCTCCGCGCTCAGCGTCTTCGACGGCTACGTGCTCGCGACCACGGGCGGCTATGTCGGCGACGCCGACCCCTACCAGGGTCACGTCGTAACCATCGCGCGAAGCACGGGACGCATCCATGCGGTCTTCAACTCGCTGTGCTCGGACCGGCGCTTCCTGCAGCGGCCCTCCACGTGCACGAAGCGCGGCCTGGGGCTGGCGAGCGACTCGGCGATCTGGGGTCGGGCGGGCGCGGTCGTCGACCGGGCCAAGCGCGAGGTCTACGTCGCCACCGGCAACGGCCCCTTCGACGGCCGGCGCTTCTGGGGTGACTCGATGCTCGTCCTCTCGTTCCCGGACCTCCGCCTGCGGCGCAACTGGACCCCCTACAACCAGCAGCAGCTCACCGACACGGACCTTGACCTCGGGTCCGTGGACCCCGTGCTGCTTCCCGGCGGGCTCGTGCTCCAAGGCGGCAAGGACGCGCGCATGGACGTGCTCTCACGCGCCCGCCCGAACGGCCGGACCACCCGCCCGAGCCCGCGGCTCGGCGGCCAGAAGCAGACCCTGAAGCTGCCCGGGGGGGGCCAGGTCCTGACCAGCGGCGCGCCGGCGGTGAGCGGCGACCTCGTCTTCGTCGCCACGGACAACGGGACGGCTGCCTACCGGGTGCGCGGGGGGCGCCTGCGGCAGGTCTGGGCCAACGGCGCGGCGGGGACGAGCCCGGTCCTCGCGGGCGGTCTGCTCTACGTCTACGACGCCGGCGGGAGGCTGAACGTCTACCGGCCGACCACCGGGGCGCGGGTCGCCTCGCTGGCCGCGGGGGAGGGCCACTGGAACTCCCCCATCGTCGTCGGCGGCCGGGTCTGGCTGCCCGAGGGGAGCGCGAACGATCACGTCACCTCGGGACGCCTGGCGGTCTACTCGCGCTGAGCGCAAGCGCGCCCGCGACCCGCCGTCCTCGGGTGCTCCTGTCGCCGCGACCATGGCGCGATCGGGTTCAGGGGGCGAGCCGCCCAACCCCCGGCGCCTGCCCCGACGCCTGCCCCGGCCCCACCTCGTTCCGCGCGTCCCCCATCGCGCCCTGGCGGCGCTACGCGGCCGGCGGGCCGGGGTCGTGGGCCTCCTGGCCGTCCTCGGACCGGGGCTCCTGGCCGGGCTCTCCGACGACGACCCGCCGGGATCACGACGTACTCCATCCTCGGCGCCGACTGCGGCTCTGAGCTGCTGTGGGTCCTCCTCGTCTCCACCGTCGCGCTCGTCGTCTTCCACGAGGTCGCGGCCCGCACGGGGGTGGTCACGGGTAAGGGGCCTCATGCGCCTGGTGAGCGAGCGCTACGGGCGCCGGCGGACCCAGGTGGCCCTGACCGCCCTGGTGGTCGCCAACGTCGGCACGATCTGCGCCGAGTTCGCGGGGATCGCCGCGGGCATGGAGGTTCTCGCCGGAACGAGCCGCTCATCGTCTCCGGCCTCCTGGCCCATCCGGACTGGGCCGCCGCCGGACGTGGCCTGGTGGTTCCCAACCTGCCCCTCACCCGCGCGGGGATCCTCACCGTCGTCGCCACCATCGGGACGACCCTGGCCCCGTGGGGCCTGGCCTTCCAGCAGTCGTACGTCGTCGACAAGCGCCTGACCACGACAGACCTGCGCTACGAACGCGTGGACGTCGTCACCGGCGCCGCGCTGACCGGGATCATCGGTCTGTTCGTCGTGGTCGCCTGCCCATCTGCGCTGGAGCGCGCCACCGGCCGCTCGCCCGGTTTCTGCTCATCCGACTGTCACGGCTCACCACCGGCCGCGAAGAGCTCCACGATCGGCCGCGCCTCCGGCGGCCCGCTGACGTCGAGCACGAGCGCGCCGTCGTCGCGGGTCACCCGGAGGTCCAGGGACGGGCAGCAGTCCGCCTCCAGCGCGACGAGGGCGCCGAGCTCCGCCTCGACGCCGGGGTCGGACCGGTAGCGGTGCCGGGCGCCGTCCCGGGTCCGGGCGTGGGAGATCAGCGCCCGGTCGACGAGCGCCTGCCAGCGGGCCCGGCGCCGGGGGCCGGCCTCGCGGTCGAGGGAGCAGGCGATGGGTGGGTCGTCGGGCAGCACGGGGCCTCCTAGGGGGTGTCCGCGCTAGCTTGCTCCTTCAAGCCGACTCGAAGTCAAGGGTGGGACGGGGATGAGCACGTCAGAGGGTGAGCGCTGGTCGATCGGCGAGGTCGCTCGCCGTAGCGGTGTCGCCGCCTCGACGTTGCGCTACTACGAGTCGATCGGCCTGCTGTCCCCCGCCGAGCGGGCCGGCGGGCGGCGGGTCTATGACCCGGACATCCTTCCCACGCTCGGGGTGATCAGGACCGCCCAGAGCGCCGGCCTCTCCCTGGAGGAGATCGGCAGCCTGCTGAGGGGCTCGGACATGGGCGTGGCCGGGGAACGGTTGTCCGCGCTGGCCGAGGTCAAGGTGCCCGAGGTCGAGGCGCTCATCGAGCGCGCGCAGGCCATCCGCGTGTGGCTGGAGACGGCCCGGCAGTGCTGCTGCCCCACGCTCGAGGAGTGCGGCCTCTTCCCTGAGGTCGTCCGGGCCGCCTGAGCCCGCGGCCTCCGCCGTGACCCGGCCACGCGCCGGGCGCGTAGTAGACGGCGATGGGCAATCTGCTGACCGACCGGGCCAAGGTGTTGCCGCTGCTGGCGGTGATGGTCGTCATCGCGGTCGGCGCGACGCTGATCATCCTCCTGACCAAGCCGTCCAGCGACTCGGCCGGCCCTACGGGAGGCGGCGGGGCGGCGACCGCTCAGCCCTCGGTCGACGGTGGCGCGGGCAAGGGCGTGAAGATCGCCATCGTGAACTATTCAAGTACAAGCCCCCGAACCTCACGATCAAGCAGGGCACCAAGGTGGCGTGGACGGACGAGGACTCGTCCAACCACACGGCCACCGGCAAGGGCTT
>JBBSGJ010000130.1:0-6766 GCA_038254195.1 Solirubrobacterales bacterium | reverse complement strand
GGGATCGAGCGCGCCCGGCAGGCGGCGACCACGCGGCGCCGCAGGGTGCCCGGGGCCGACGGGATCGCGACGATGACCTCGTCGGGCTCGGCCTCGTCGAGGATGCGCGGGAGCGAGTCGTCGAAGGTGGTCCCGAGGACGCGCAGCCCGGAGAGGCGCATGCCCTGCTTGCGTGGCTCGTCGTCGACGAAGCCGATGGGTCGGTAGCCGAGCTCGCGGTTCTTGAGCATCTCGCGCACGACGAGCTGGCCGCCCTCCCCCGCGCCGACGATGAGCACGTCCCGGGCGCCCTTCTGGGGGTGGAAGCCACGCAGGGGGCGCTCGATCACGCGCTGGGTCAGGTACCGCGCGCCGGCGAGGCCGAGGAGCTGGAGCAGGAAGAAGGCGGCGACGACCCCCGTGGGGGCGTTGACCGACACGTCGGTGAAGCCCCCACGGATGACCACGGGGTGAAAGATCGCGATCGCGCCGACCACGACCCCCGTGGCGACGACGACCGCCTTGAGCACCTGCTCGTAGTCGTCGCGGGCGACGTAGCGCCACCACTTCTCGTAGAGCCCGAACAGCGCGAAGACCACGACGCAGGCGGGAACGACCCAGGGCAGGGTCTCCCACAGGAGATGGGAGTAGCGGCGCGGGAGCTGCGCGTCGAAGCGCAGGTGGAACGCGACGATGTAGGCGACGGCGACCAGCGCACCGTCGATGAGGATCTGGGGCAGCGAGTGACGGTGTACCGGGAAGGCCGCGGAGCGGAGCTTCCGGCGCATCGGGGGTGCAGGCTACCCGTTCTCCGGATGCGGACGAGGGCGTCGCTCACCGGCGCGACGCCACCGCCGCCACGACCTCCGCCGCCTGCCCGGGCCCGAGGACGGGGCTCATGGGAAGCGCCAGATGGGTGCGGGCGGCCTCGTCGGTGGCGGGCAGGGCGACCCTGGGGGCGTAGGCGCGCAGCGCCGGCTGCTCGTGGAGCGGGCGGCGGTAGTAGGCGCGGGCGCCGATCCGAGCGGCGGTGAGCGTCGCCGCGAGCGCGTCGGCCTCGGGGTGGCGGACGACGAAGAGATGCCAGGCGGGGTCCGCGCTCGCAGTCGGGGTGGGCAGCACGACGTGGTC
This sequence comes from Solirubrobacterales bacterium, assembly GCA_038254195.1. Taxonomy (GTDB): domain Bacteria; phylum Actinomycetota; class Thermoleophilia; order Solirubrobacterales; family Solirubrobacteraceae; genus JBBQAA01. The sequence goes on along the minus strand of JBBSGJ010000130.1, from coordinate 5,656 downwards.
GCCGAGCCCCGCCTCCGCGTAGGCGCGCGCCGCCGCGCGGCGCCCCTCCGCCCAACTGGCGAGCTCGGGCAGGACCACGCGCAGCAGCGCGGCCTGGAGCTCGTCCAGGCGCGAGTTGTAACCCACCTCCGCGAAGGTGACCTTGTCCCGCGAGCCGTGGGAGCGCAGGGTCCGCGCGCGCTCGGCGACCGCGGGGTCGTCGGTGACGATCGCGCCGCCGTCCCCGAAGCCCGGGAGGTTCTTCGAGGGGAAGAACGAGAAGGTCGCGGCGTCCCCCAGCGAGCCCGCCGGCCGCCCGTCCAGGCTCGCGCCCGCGGCCTGCGCGGCGTCCTCGAGGACGGGCAGCCCGAGCTCGTCGCGGATCTCCTTGACCGGGGCGACGTTCCCGAACAGGTCGACGGCGAGGACCGCCTTCGTGCGCGGGGTGGCGGCCGCGCGCACGGTCTCCGGGGTCACGCAGAACGTGTCGAGGTCGATGTCGCAGAAGACGGGGACGGCGCCCGTGGGCGGGATCGCCTCGGCCGACGCGTAGAACGTGAAGGAGGGGACGATCACCTCGTCGCCGGGCCCGACCCCGAGGGCGCGCAGGGCGATCGTCAGCGCGTCGGTCCCGTTGGCCACGCCGACGGCCTGCTCCACGCCGACGGCCAGCGCGAACTCGCGCTCGAAGCCCTCGACCTCGGGGCCGAGGATGAAGCGCCCGGAGTCCAGCACGGCGGCAAGCGCCGCGTGGAGGCGGGGGCGCAGCGGCGCGAGCGGGGTCTCCGTGTCGAACAGCGGGACGGCCACCGCGCGAGCCTAGTCTGGACCCGCGTGCTCTCCCTCCTGCCCCTGGCCTCCATCACGGAGTCGCTCGCGGACTTCGCCACGAAAGTGGTCCACGACGCCGGCCTGCCCGGGATCTTCGGGCTCATGACCGCCGAGAGCGCGTGCATCCCCATCCCCTCGGAGGCGACGATGCTCTTCGCGGGCTTCAACGTCGCGCTGGGCGAGTACTCGCTCTTCGCGATCACGCTCGTGGGCGTCCTGGCGAACCTGCTGGGCTCGTGGATCGCCTACGGCGTGGGCTACTTCGGTCGCGTCGATCTCCTTGAGCGCCACGGGCGCAAGCTGCACATCTCCCCGGCGCAGCTACAGCGCGCGGACCGCTGGTTCGAGCGGTGGGGAGGCTGGGCGGTCTTCTTCTCGCGGATGCTCCCGATCGTGCGGACGTTCATCTCGCTGCCCGCCGGGGTCGCGCGGATGCCCTTCTGGCGCTTCTCGGTGCTCACGTTCCTCGGCTGTATCCCCTGGGTCTTCGCCCTCGGCCTCGTGGGCCGGGAGACGCGTAGGAACTGGACGGATGTGAAGGACGGCCTGCACTACGTCGACTACGCGGTGGCCGCGGTGATCGTCCTCGCCGTCGTGTGGTTCGGCGTGCGCTGGTGGCGGCGCCGCGGTGCGGCCGGCCAGGCCTCCGCCGATGCGCCTCACGGCGCCTGACGCCCTCGTCCTCGGCGCCCTGCACGGGCCCGCCGAGCTGCTGCCGATCTCCTCCTCGGGTCACGTGACGCTCGTGCCCTGGCTGCTGCGCCGGCCCTACCCGGAGCTTGCCCCCGACCTGCGCAAGGCCTTCGAGGTCGCGCTCCACGCCGGGACGGCGGCCGCGTTGCTCGTGGCCCTGCGCCGCGAGGTCGGCGACGCGGTGGTCGGCCTCGACGGCCGGCGGGTGATGCTCCTCGTGGGCTCCTTCGCGCCACCCGCGCTGCTGGGCTATCGCTTCGAGGGGCCGCTCGAGCGGACGTTCGGGACGCCGGGCTCCATCGCCGGAGGGCTCGTCCTCGGCTCGGTGGCGATGCTGTGGGTGGACGGCGCGCCGCAGGAGCGCCGGCGGGAGGAGGCGGGGCTCGTCGACGCGCTCTGCCTCGGCTTCGCGCAGGCCTCGGCGCTCGTCCCGGGAGTCTCGCGCAACGGGGCGACGCTCGTCGCCGCGCGGGCGCGGCGCTTCCGTCGCGAGGACGCCAACGCGCTGTCGCGGCACGTGGCGTTGCCGATCATCGCCGGCGCGACGCTGCTCAAGGTCGTGCGGCTGCGCCGGCGGGGGCTGCCGCGGGAGCTGTGGGCGCCGTTCGCGCTCGGCGCGGGCGCCTCCTTCCTCTCCACGCTGGGCTCGACGTGGCTCATCACCCAGGTGGAGCGCGACCGCTCGCTCGCGCCCTACGCGCTCTACCGGCTGGGCCTCGCCGCCGCGGTGCTCCATAGGCTGCGCCGTCCATGAGCGACGCGTACGCCGCTGCCGGGGTGGACATCTCCGGATCCGACGCGGGGGTCCGGGCGATCGTCGACGTGCTGCGCGGGATCGACCTCGGCCGGCCCTCGCGGTCGGTGCTGGGCGCCGGGCACTACGCGAGCGTCCTGCGGGTCACGGACGAGCTCGGCATCGCCCTGTGCTGCGACGGCGTGGGGACGAAGCTCCTCGTCGCCGAGCAGACCGGACGCTGGGACACGGTGGGCATCGATTGCGTGGCGATGAACGTCAACGACCTGATCTGCGTGGGAGCCGAGCCCATCGCGCTCGTGGACCACGTGGCGGTGGAGGTGCCCGACCCGAAGGTGTTGAGCGCCGTGGCGATCGGTCTTCGCGTCGGCGCCGAGGCGGCGGGGATCGAGATCCCCGGCGGCGAGCTCGCGCAGATACCCGAGCTCGTCCGCGGGCTCGACCTCACCGCGAGCGCGTTCGGGACGGTGGCGCTCGACGCCGTGATGACCGGAAACGCGATCGCGCCGGGCGACGCGCTCATCGGCATCCCCTCGAGCGGCGTGCACTCAAACGGGCTGACGCTCGCGCGCCGGGCGCTGGCCGGGCTCGGGGTCGACGCGCTCCCGCCGGAGCTCGGCGGGGCGTCGGTGGCCGACGCGCTGCTCGAGCCCACGGTCATCTACGTCCGCGCGGTCCTCGCGCTCCTGCGCTCCGGCGTACCGGTCCACGGCCTCGCGCACATCACGGGCGGGGGGCTGGACAACCTCCTGCGCCTGGGCGACGGCGTGGGGTACGCGATCGAGGATCCGCTGGAGGTCCCGGCCGTCTTCGACCTCATCGCCCGCGCGGGCGGGGTCGGCGACGAGGAGATGCACCGCGTCTTCAACATGGGGTGCGGGTTCGTGGCGGTCGTGCCCGACGGCGTCGCCGAGGAGGCGACCGAGATCCTCGCCACACACCATCCGGGAACGCGGCGGATCGGCACGGTCACGACGAGCGGACGTGTCGAGCGGACGTCCGACTCCCGGTAGGCGCCGCCCTCGCAGGAAGCCTTGACTTGACATGTGTCCAATGGGTCACATATAGTCCCCAAGGTGGATGCGGTGTTCAAGGCCCTCGCCGATCCGACCCGGCGGAGCCTGCTCGACGAGCTCTTCCGGAAGGACGGACAGACGCTGAGCGCGCTCGAGGCGCGCTTCGCGATCACCCGCTTCGGCGTGATGAAGCATCTGAAGCAACTCGAGGAAGCCGGGCTCGTGGTCACCAAGCGCCGCGGACGAGAGAAGCTGCACTTCCTGAACCCCGTGCCTATCCGCCTCGTCTACGAGCGCTGGGTGAGCAAGTACGCCGAGCCCTGGACCGCCGGGCTCAGCGACCTCAAGCACAGATTGGAGAGAACCATGGAGAAGGTGTACGAGATCTACATCCGTACCACCCCCGAGCGTCTCTGGGAGGCGATCACCGACCCCGAGATCCGCGGCAAGTTCCAGTTCGGCAACCGCATCACCTCAGACTGGACACCGGGCTCACGCGTCGAGATGACCCATCCCTCCGCCGGACTGCTGGGCGAGGGCGAGAACCTGGAGGTCGACCCCCCGCGCCGGCTGGTGGGGACGATGCGAGCGCTCTGGGGCGAAGACGTCAAGAGCGAAGGCACCTCGCGGGTGACCTGGGAGATCGAGCCGGTCGGCGATTCGTGCCGACTCACCGTGACCCACGACCAGTTGCGTGAGGGCGCCAACAGCCAGCTCTACGGCGGCTGGCCGATGATCCTCTCCGGCCTGAAGACATGGTTGGAGACCGGCGAGGTCCTCACCACCCCCGGCTCACTCATGTACAGCTGAGCCGAACCACGGCGCCACGAGCGCGCGTGGTCCACCGCCAGACGGTGCCGAGTTAGCGGGTCTTCGCGCGCTTGCGGGCCGCTCGCGGGCATTGCCGCCGCGGCCCGTGGGGCGTCCGCGGGCGCCGGGGTAGCCGCTGTGGACGTTGAGCGCCACGCGACGAGGACGCCCCCGAGCCCGGCGGCTCATCAGGGGTGGCGGTGAGACCGCGGTGGCACCCGCGAGGCCGTCCAGGGTGGCGCGACCTCGCCGACCTACCGCCCCGACCGAGAGGGCGAGTCCGCCTACCGCGATCGTCGGGCCGGCGCGCCCACCCGGCTGACGCTGGCACGGCTGCGCGACGCCTTCGCCTGGTCGGGAGCCTCCTGGAGCCGCATACGCTACGCGAGCCCGTCGAACACGGCGAGGATTCGGCCAGCTAGCTCGGAGCGCCCGGGCGATTTTCCGCCCACCAGCCCGTCCCGTCGCGGCGGTCCATAGTGTTTCAGGTGAAGGCCGTCGCCGCTTCTCATCCACATCTACTGCTCGGCGATCTCAGAATGGATCAAGTTCCCAGCAACATGCAGACTCGGCGCTCTCCCCTGCTCGGTCTCGGCGTCGTGCTCGTCCTGCTATTCGCGCCTCTGGGCGCCGGCGGATGAACTCCCGCGAGCTCTCCGTGTTCTGGGACGAGCACACGACGCGGTGGCTTGACGGCGAGGACCCGATTCCCGAGCCGCTCGACCCGCTGGTGGTCCAGCTACAGCGGCCGCGGCGCAGGGCAGCCGACGCGCGACTGCTTCGCCGAGCCCTACATCGGTCCGCTCAACGGCGACGCGACCGTCGTGGCGCTCGGACTCAACCCCGGACGCGCCCACCCCGAGCTTCAGGCTCGCGACGCCGACGACCCTCAGGTGCTGACCTTCGAGCTCTACCCGTGGCACTCGACACGAATGACGGGTGCGATGAAGCCGCCCTCCGACGTAATCAGCGACTTTGTCTGGGGGCCGATCTCCGACCTCGGCGCCCAGCTCGTGTTCGCCTTCGGTCGGCCGTGGGCGCGCGTGTGCGAAGCGCTCGGGCTCGCCCCGGCGAAGCGCTGCGCCGCGGGCGATCCGGACTTCCCCACTCGCGTCCGCTCGCGAGTGATTCAGACCTACCACCTGCCCGACGGCGGCCGGGTCGTCGTCTGCTGGCAGTCGGGATACGCCGGGCCGCCCGGCCGGGAGGACACGCGCCTCCTGCGGGACCTGCTGAGCCGCTGAGCGGCGCACGCCGCGCGTGCGCGCTCGGGGTCACGAGTCGCCGTTGGCGTCGTCGTAGGCGTCAGCGAGGTCCCACAGCGTGAGCCCGAGCCCGCCCAGCAGGCGGGTGAGGCAACCATCCCGGGTTCATCTGGGCGCGCGTCACGTCGCTCACCTGGCTCTCCGTCAGGCCGGCCGCGGTCGTGATCTCCCGGGCTAGCCGTCTACTAATCGTCTACATTGGCGAGCATGAGTTCTGAGGGCACCACGACCGTTCGGGTCCGCCGGCCGGACTCTGAACGCCTGCAATCGCTGGCCAGGAGTCGCCGGACGACGGTCATCGACGTGCT
>JBBSGJ010000129.1:0-6769 GCA_038254195.1 Solirubrobacterales bacterium | reverse complement strand
GATGTCGTCGTGACGGCCGAGCCCGGTGCCGTCGTTCGGACACGCGTCCGCGTCGATCCCGAGCCAGCCGCACTGCGGGCAGACGACCCCGGTGATGCCGCCGCCCCCGCCCGCGAGCAGGAAGATCTCCACCCGCTTCTCGTTCAGCGCGCCGAGGACGTCGGCCCATCCGCCCACGCCCCGGCCACCGGCGCCGATCCCCGCGCCCAGGCGATCGAGCGCCTCGTCCTCGTGGGCGCGCTCGTGGGCGGTGAAGGCCTCGCCGGCGGCCGCGAGCACGTCATCGGGGCTCGCGTGCTCCACGTCGACCACGACCCGCCCCGCGAGGCACGCGCGCAGGTCGGGCGGTAGCGCGGCCTCCAGTCCGCCGAGGATCTCCTCGGGACCGCCGACGAGCAGCGCATCGACCGGCCGGCGCCGGTGCTCGCGCGCGAGCCGCTCGGCCGCCGCGCGCAGGTGGGCGTCGACCTCGTGCTCGACGGCGCTCTCCGAGCGGGCCTGCGACCCCTCGGCCTGGCCGTGCGCGTCATCGTCGCCGTGCGCGACCTCCGCGAGGACGTCGCGTGAGCCGCGGAGGATCCGCAGACCCGCGCGGTTGACCAAGAGGACCGCCCAGCGGGTCGCGTCGGCGATCTCGACGAGCGGCTCGATCAGGGGCCGGATGTCGACGAGCACCCTGCTCGGAACGGGCCGGGCGAGCTTGACCGTCTCCCACAGGCCGGCGGGAGCGGAGGCGAACACGGCGAGCCCGTGGGCGCCGTCGGCGTCGAGCTCCTCGTCGAGGAAGCGCCGGACGCGCTCGATGTCCTCCCGGGCGCCGACCTCCTCGTCGCGCTCGAGCGCGCCCTCGGCGACCTGGCGCTCGGCCTCGGAGATGAGCGAGCGGATCTCGGTGTGGCGCGCTTCGGGCGCGGAGAACTCGCGCGGGTCGAGGTTCAGGTAGAGGGAGAGGACGAGACCGCGCTCGGGGCGCGTCTGGGCGAGGGCCCGCAGGCGCTCGGGCGTGAGCTCGGAGATCTGCATGTCTTTGGGCGTACCCCGTATGCGGGATCAGGTGCGGTCGCGGAGGCGACGGCCCCCGGGGCTGTCGGCCGCGACGGGGCGATCCGGGCCGACCCGGTCGTCCGCGACGGCACGGTCCTCGCCGTAGGCGTCGTCGCGCCGGCCACGACCCACGCGCGGGAGGAGCGCGAGGACGAGGAGCACCGCGGCGGCGACACCCCAACCCAGCGACGTCCTGCCGTTGGCGGCGAAGATCCCGAACACGTCGTGCTTGTCGTAGAGGGAGATCACCGACGCCGCACCGAGCACGAGCCCGACGATGAGCGCCAGGCTCTTCGCCGCCGCATGCATCGGCGCGCCGAACAGCAGCAGGAGCCCGGCACCGCCCGTGAGCACCATGCTCCAGCCGTTGAGCTCGAGGCCGAGGATCTTCTTCCCGTCCACGTTCCCACTGATGGGGTGGGCCTTGAACTGCGTCGCCCCGCTGGCCAGGGCGATCACCGCGAAGGCGATGAGGATGATCGCCACGATCGCCACCGGGCCCTTCGCGAGCGAGATGCCCCTGCCTTCGTTGCGTACGGTGCGTGCCATGTGCCGGAGCCTTCCCGCTACGGCGTGACTTCACGCAGGAGACCGCGAACTACGCCGCCTCGTGCAGGGCGGCCACCTGGCGCTCCCGGGCCAGGCGCTCGAGCGCGCGCGACTCGATCTGGCGCACGCGCTCCTGGGTGATGCCCATGTGACGGCCGATCTCGCGCAGCGGCTGGGGCTCGCCGCCCGCCAGGCCGTAGCGCAGGATGACGACCTCACGCTCGCGCTCGGGCAGGTGCTCGACGGCCTCGCGCAACACGGAGACGAGCAGGGACGCCGCGACCTCATCGGCGGGCTGGGCGCCGTCCGCGGGCAGCAGGTCCCCGAGCGAGGCCTCCCCCTCCTCCCCGACGGGCCGGTCGAGGCTCGTGACGGTCCCCGACGCCGCGCGCGCCTCGGCGACGTGGCGCTCCGAGATGCCGATCTCGGCGGCGATCTCGTCGTCGGCGGGCTCGCGCGCGAGCTTCCTCGTGAGCTCGCGCTCGGCCCGGGCGATCTTGCGCTGGCGCTCGAGCACGTTGACGGGCAGGCGGATCGTCCGCGCCTTGGTCTGGATACCGCGCTCCACGCCCTGGCGGATCCACCACGTGGCGTAGGTGGAGAAGCGAAAGCCCTTGCGCCAGTCGAACTTCTCCACCGCCCGGATGAGCCCGAGCACACCCTCCTGGATGAGGTCGAGCAGGGCGAGGTCGTGGCCCTGGAAGCGCTTGGCGATCGACACGACGAGGCGGAGGTTCGAGTTGATCATCCGCTCCTTGGCCCGGGTGTCGCCGCGCTCGACGCGGCGGGAGAGCGCGATCTCCTCTGCGGGCGTGAGCAGCGGCCAGCGTGCGGCCTCGTTGAGGAAGAGCTGGAGCGCGTCGATGGTGGACTCGGCGACGGCGGACGGGCGGGCCGGATCGCGGAGGTCCACCCCGGCGGACTCGAGGCGCTCGAGGAAGCTCAGCCGCTCCTCCTCGGAGGAGCCCACGTCTTCCCAGGCGGCCTCGACCTCGGCGAGCTCGAGGTGGCCGCGCTCCTCCCCCTGCTCGAGCAACCGGGCCAGCGCCTCCTCCATACCGGCGCGTCTACCCGATCAGGGCCGGGCTCCCACTCCCGTCGTGAACTCGTGGATCCGGCCGCGGCCGCTCGTGGCGGGGTCGAGCGGCGGAGTCTGGTCCCCGGCGCCGTCGCGTATCCCCTCGAGGAGCTCGAGCAGCGCGTCGCCGGCGGACTTCTCGGCGCTCCAGCCGAGCTCCTCGCGCACCCGGGTCGTGTCCATCACCGGAACGCCGAGGGCGAGGTCGAGCCAGCCGGGCTCGGTGGGCCAGAGGCGCAGGACAAAGGCGAGCGCGGCGAGGCGGCGCAGCAGGGGCGCGGAGAACGGCACGGGGCGGGCACCGAGCAGGCGGGCGAGCTCGCCGGGATCGAGGACGGGCTCGGCGGCGATGTTGTAGGCGCCCCGGGCGCGCGGATCCACGATGGTGCGCCGGTAGGCGTCGGCGAGGTCGTCGGCGTGGACGGCCTGGAGCACGAGGCCGGGGACGTCGGGGACCACCGGAATGAGCCGGCGGTCGACGAGGGAGCGCGGGAGGAAGGGGCCGGCGAACAGCCGGCGGATCTCCGTGGCCGCGTTGCGCTGGAAGACCAGGCCGGGACGCAAACGGACGACGCGCAGGTCGGGGAACCCGGTCTCGAGGGCGTCGAGTGCGCGCTCGCACTCGGCCTTCTGGTGCGAGTAGAAGGAAGAGGCGATCCCGGTCGTCGGCCAGGACTCGTCCTGCCGGCCTTCCTTGGATGCGGGCGCGTAGGTGCCGACGCTCGAGGCGTGGATCAGCGCGGGCACCCCCGCCTCGGCGGCGGCGCGGAAGACGCGCTCCGAGCCGTCGACGTTGACCGCCCGGGTCAGCGCGTGATCGCGCCCGGGCTGGATGAGCCACGCGAGGTGGACGACGGCGTCGGCCCCGGCGAACGGGCCCGTGAGCTCGGCCCGGGTGATGTCGAGCGGGAGCCACTCGGTCTTCGGCGCGCGGAGCTCCGGTCGCCGGCGGGCGATGCCGACGATCGACTCCACCCGCTCCTCGCGCGCGAGCGCGCGCAGGAGCGCCGTCCCGACGTTCCCCGAGGCTCCCGTGACGACGACGCGCATCAGGGCCAGCTCGGTTCGGTCGCCGGCGTGATGATCAGCTCGCGCACCTCACACCCGACGGGCTGACCGAGGGCGAAGACCACCGCCCGCGCGACGTCGAACGGGTCGTTGAGCTGGGCATCCGGGCCGGGCTTGTACTCCTCCTCGCGGGCGTCGAAGAACCGGGTGCGCATCCCGCCCGGCACGAGGAGGGTCACCCCCACCTCCCCCGCCAGCTCGACCTGGAGGGCCCGGGTGAAGCCGACCACGCCGAACTTCGAGGCGCAGTAGGCCGTGGCGTGGGGGAACACGCGGTAGCCGAGGGTGGACGCGACGGTGACCACGCGGCCGTGGCGCTCCTTCAGCGACGGCAGCGCGGCGCGGACCACCGCGGCGGTGCCGAAGAGGTTGATGGCGACGATCCGCTCCCACGCCTCGGGCGCGAGCGCGTCAAGGGGCGCCGGGGTGTCGGTCCCCGCGGCGGTGACCACGGCGTCGAGGAGCCCCACCCGGCGCACCGCCTCCTCGGCGGCACGGCCGTCGGCGAGGTCGACCTGCTCCCACCGGACGTCGCCGTGGGGCTGCTCTGAGTCGAGGACGACCGGGGTCCCCCCGGCGGCGGCGACCTCCGCCACCACCGCGGCGCCGAGCCCCGATGACCCTCCGGTGACGAGGACGGTTCCGAGCTCAGGCACGGGCACGGGCCTCCGCGATGATCTCCGACGTGGAACGGCCGGGCACGAAGGGCAGGACGACGGCCTGGCCGCCCCAGGACTCGAGCAGCCCGGCCTCGGGGAGATCCTGCACGCGGTAGTCGCCGCCCTTGACCCAGAGGTCGGGGCGCAGCTCGGCGAGGATCTCCTCGGGCGTGTCCTCGGCGAAGACCACCACCGCGTCGACGCACCCGAGGCAGCGCAGCACCTCGGCACGGTCCTCCTCGCCGACGAGCGGGCGCTCGGGCCCCTTGAGGCGGGCGACCGAGGCGTCGGAGTTCAGGCACACCACGAGGCAGCCGCCGAGGCGCCGGGCCTGCTCGAGGACCGCGACGTGGCCGGCGTGGAGGAGGTCGAAGCACCCACCCGTGGCCACGACGGTGCCCCCGGCGCGGCGCACCCGCGCGATGACTTCGCGCGCATCGCCGGCGGCGGTGGTTGCCGGGCCGGGCTCGCGCTCGCGGCCACCGTGGGCGACCCAGGCGGCGGCGGCGACCACCGCGCGGCGCGCGGCCTCCGAGGGCAGCGCGCCCTCGGCCAGGGCGACGGCGAGCGCGGCCGCGAAGGCGTCGCCGGCCCCGCACGGGTCACCGCGCTCGGCCCGGGCCACGGGCAGGGCGAGCGGGGGGCCGCCGTCGGCGGAGACGAGCAGCGCGCCCTCGGCGCCGAGGGTGACGCAGACGTTCACGGCGCCCCACCGCTGGAGCAGACGGCGGGCCCGGCGGGTGGTGGCGGCGGGGCCCTCGCCGCGCTCATCGGGAACGAGCCCCCGGGCCTCCGAGCGGTTCGGGCAGACCACGAGGGCGCCGGGAACGGGCTCGGGCCCCGCGGGATGCGGGTCCCACACGATGGGGACCTCGGCCGGGAGGGCGGACAGCGCGGCGCGCAGCGTGGGCTGGGCGGCGACACCGCGGCCGTAGTCGGCGACGAGGACGGCGCGGGCACGGGCCAGGGCATCGCTCGCGGCGGGCGGGCAGTCGCCGAGAGCAGCAGCCTCGTCGCCGCGGTCGAGGCGCACGAGCACCTGGCCGCCGGCCTTGACGCGGATCTTCTCGGGCGTCGGGCCCGCGAGCCCGAGATCGACGACCTCCACCCCGGCCGTCGCGAGCAGGCCGCGGGCGCGGCGCCCCGCCTCGCCCCGGCCCACGCCGCACACGAGCACGACGCGCTGCCCGGCGCCGGCCGCCAGCAGCGCGGCGAGCCCGGCGCCCCCGGGGCGGTCGGCCGCGACGGGATCGCGGACCACGGGCACCGGGGCGTCGGGCGCCACACGCTCGACGGTCCCCTCCCAGTCGCGGTCGAGGAGCAGGTCGCCGACGACCACGAGCGGCGGCGTCTCGTCGCGGACGCCCCCGGGAGTCGGCCCGTGGGCGGCGTCGACCGCCCGGCACAGCGCGTGGACCGCGACGAGGTGGGCCTCCTGGACGGTGGCAACGTCGACGCTCGCGACCGCGACCGCCTCGTCGCAGACGTCGTGCAGCGGGTTGGGCGCCTCGCCCGTGAGCGCCCAGACGAGCAGGCCGCCGGCGCGCGCGGCCGCCACGGCGGCGAGGAGGTTCTCCGAGCGTCCCGAGGTGCTCAGGCACAGCAGCACGTCGCCGGGACGGCCGTGGGCGCGGACCCCGCGGGCGAAGATGTCCGCGTAGCCGAAGTCGTTGGCCAGGGCGGTGAGCGAGGACGTCTCGGCGTGGAGCGCGAGCGCGGAGAGCGGCGGGCGTTCGGCGTCCTCGAAGCGCCCGACGAGCTCGGCGGTGAGGTGCTGGGCCTCGGCCGCCGAGCCGCCGTTCCCGGCGCACAGCACCCGCGCCCCGCCGCCGAGGCGGCGGGCGAGCTCCTGCCCCCACGCCTCGAGGCGCTCGGAGTCGAGCGTGTCCAGCGCGGCGCGCAGCCCGGCGAATGGGGTGCTCATGACAGCACCAGGGCCCGGCTCGGCGCACGGACGGACGCGAGGTCCTCATAGACGCGCACCGTCGCCGCCGCGATCCGGTCCCAGCCGTAGTAGCGGCGGGCACGGCCGGCTCCCGCGCGGCCGTAGGCGTCGCGCCGGACCGGATCCTCGAGCAGTCCGCGCAGCGCACCGGCGATCGCCTCCGGGCCGCGCGGCGGCACGTGGACGCCGGTGACGCCGTCGACCACCGTGTCGACGAGCCCCCCGACGGCGGTCGCGACCACGGGGACGCCACAGGCCATGGCCTCGAGGGGCACGATCCCGAACGGCTCGTACCAGGGCACGCAGGCGACCACGTCCGCGGAGCGCAGGAGCGCGGGCAGCTCCGCGCGGGACAGACGGCCGCGGAACACGACGCGGTCGGCCACCCCCGCCCGGTCGGCGACGCGCCGCAGGCGGCGCACCTGG
>JBBSGJ010000128.1:0-6786 GCA_038254195.1 Solirubrobacterales bacterium | reverse complement strand
GACCTCGGTGGTCGTCGAGCACGCTGGCTTCACCGGCGCCGGCCAGGGGGTGTCGACCGACATCCTCGAGGCCGCGGGCCGGGCCTACGTGCGCGCGCTGTCCAACGCGATCCGCCGCGCGGAGCACGCGGCGCGCGGCGAGGCGGTGCCCGCCACGCCCTGAAGGGCGCGCCCGCTCAGGTGGGAGCGAGCGCGGTCAGCCCGTGCTCGCGCGCTCCGGCGGCCAGCTGCGCGTCGTAGGTCAGGAGCGCATCGAGGCCAGTCGTGCGGGCCGCCTGCAGGGCCGTGGCGAGGTGGATAGCGTCGAGTGTGCGGACGGTGGAGGGTGGAAGCGACTCGGCAGCCGAGAGGATCGTCTGATCAAGAGGGAAGAGAGCCACCCCGGCGAGAAGCTGATCTGTCTCCGCGAGCCGACCCTCGCGGAGGGCCACCCGTCGGAGTTCCACGCGGAGCAGGCGGCTTGCGATGTGGTGATCGAAGGAATCGAGCTCGCGGAGGATGACCTGAGCATCGGGCTCACCGAGCAGCACGCGCGCGAGAGCGCTCGTGTCGATGTAGACGATTGCCACGGCTCAATGGCCGCGGTCGCGCCGGCTCTCGGCCAGGAAGGCGTCGGTCGTTCCGGCCGGCGCGCTGGAGGGCGGCAACCGGGCCGCGATGTCCTCCAGCCGCTCCGTCGGCACTGTCGCGCCGAACCGCCTGGCGAACTCGGTGTAGGCGTCCGCCACGCCTCCCGCGGGGATCAGTCGGGCGACCACCTCACCACGCTCGGTCACCACGAGATCCTCGCCCTCCTTGACCCGATCGAGGTAGCGGCTCAGGTTCTGGCGAAGTTCACGCACACCCACCGTGTCGGCCATTGTGCGTCAGACCGTAGCACTCGCGCGGATGCGTCCTCAGGGGCTTCAGGCGGTCGGACCGGCGGCGCCGCCGCGCTGCCTGCGATTGGGCGGTCGTCGTGCGGTCGAGAGGCGGATCCGCCCGATCTCCGTGGCGTACTCGAGGGAGTCGTCCGAGCCCGGGAAGGCGAGCGCACCCCGGGCCAGGGCGGCCTTCGCGGCGGGGACGGGGACGTCGAACACGATCGGCACGAGCGCCTTCGCTCCGGGCTGGATGGGGTAGGGGTCGTTGCCGAGCAGCGTGTCCTCGCCCGTCTCGTCGTAGGTGCGTCCGTCGACCACGAGCCTGGTGTCCGACGAGAAGTTGTCGATCGCGCCGCGCCCCGTGTCGGTCAGCTCCACGAACACGGCCACGTACGCGCCCTTGGCGCGCTTCACCGTCCCGTAGGCCGTGTGGATGACGCTGCCGGGCTTGACGAGGACCTTCGTGATCCTCCTGCCGCCGAGCTCGATGGGCTGCCCGGCGTCGACGACGTGGACGGTCTTCTCGCCGAGCTTGCAGGTTCCCGCCTTCCCGCCGCCCTTCTCAGGCGCGATCCCCTGCTGGGCGCACGGCGTCTCTTCAGGAGGCACGCTCACCTGCTCGACCGGTTTGCCCACCGCGCTCATCACACGGTCGATGCGGGTGAACTTCTCATCGAGCCGGTGTGCGTCGGCATCGTAGACGAGCGCGAGGTTCTGTCCGTAGAGCTTCGTCGCCGTCCACCCGCTGCCCGAGCGCGACCAGTAGATCCCGCTCTCGTCCGGGGTGATGGGACGCTTCGTCGCCCGGTCCTGGAGCAGGACGCGCCGGCCCAGCCGGGCGCGGATGAGGTAGACCGTGAAGTAGCCGTAGCGGTCGCGGCGCGCCCGCCCGGCGGAGGACTCGTCGTCGGGGAAGTCCAGCGTTTCGAACGACGCCTCGGGCGACTGCCCGGCGGTGGGCTCCAGCCGTTGGCCGACGAGCTTGGAGAACGTATCGGAGACCTGGGCCCTGGTGAACCCTTCGATCGGCTTGGTGTCCGCCTTGTAGCGCGCGAGGGCGGCCTTGGCGCGGCGCTGGGCAGTCGTCTCCGGCGTGCCCCCACAGCCCACCACGAGGAGGGCGGTGGCGAGGAGGAGCACACGTCCGATCACGACCATCCGGTCTTGATCTACCCGTTCGGGCCGAATCCGGGAACATCGCCAATCGTCCGGCCCTGGGCGAAGCCCGCGGCGAGCACGCGGTCGACGGGGCCGGCGTCCATGAAGTCGTCGCCCATCGCGCGGGCGGTGTCGGCGTCGGGTCCGATCACCCGTACGCGCGCGCCGCGGCGGCGCAGGGCGAGGGCCTCGACCTCGGCGCCGGTCCGTCCCGCGGCGCGCAGGGCGCCCCACACCGAGCGGGGGACGTTGGCCCCGCCCGTGGGGGTCAGGCACAGGACGTGGGTGCCGCGCCCGGCGGGGGCGGCGTCGAGGTTCGTCGGGCTCCACACGCCCCCGTCCACGTACTCCCGTCCGGCGATGGTCACCGGCGCGAACAGCCACGGGACCGCGCAAGAGGCGGCGACCGCCTCACCCACCGTGGCGTCGGGCGCCCCGGGGGTGCCGAGCACCACGCGGCGTCCCCGCGCCCGGTCGAGCACGCAGACCCGGAGTTGGCCGTCCCAACCCGGGCTCCAGGAGTCGACGCGCTCGCGCAGGGCGTCGAGCCGCTGCCCGGCCCGGGGCACGCGCGAGAGGATCCCGGCCCGGAGCAGCGCGCCGCCCGGAGCGGCCGCCGCCACCACGAGGGGAACGAGGGGCGCCGCCCCGGCCACGGCCGGCGCCGAGACCCGCTTGAGCGCGCTGCGGGTGGCGCTCGCCAGGCCCCGCGCGGCCGGGTCCGCGGGGCGGCCGGGGTCGTCGGAGGCGGTCCCGGGCGCCGGGGAGACCGCCCGGCGGCGAGGCCGGCGGCCACGATGGAGCCCGCCGAGGTGCCCACGAGCGACTCGACCTCGCGCAGATCGACCCCCGCCGCGTCCTCGATGCCGGCCAGGAGGCCCGAGAGCCACGCCTCCCCGAGCACCCCGCCCGCGCCGAGCACGAGCACGTCGGGGACGACGGAGGGCATCGTCGGAGGCTATGCGCATACAGACGTACGTGATAACGTACGCAGCATGTCCGTCGCCCTCGGCCCCCGCGTCCGCGCCCTGCGCGAGGCGGCGCAGCTCTCCCTCCGCGATCTCTCCGAGCATTCCGGCGTCTCGGCGCCCATGCTCTCCCAGGTCGAGCGCGGGGAGACGAGCCCGACCCTGAGCCTCGCCGAGCGGATCGCCAGCGGGCTCGGCCTGCGGCTCTCCCAGCTCCTCCGCCTCGACGAGGACGGCGCGGTGAGCGTGGTCCGCCGCGGAGAGCGCCGGGCGGGCGGCGCCGACGGCCACGCCTACGAGATCCTCACGCCGCCCCTGCCCGGCCAGCGGGCGGAGCTCTCCCACCACGTACTCGCCGCCGGCGCGCGCACCGGTGGCGCGGGCGATCCGCCCATGCACGAGCCCGGCGCGCGCGAGACCGCGCTCGTCGAGCGCGGACAGGTCGTCCTGCACGTGGACGACGACCCGATCGCGCTCGGCGCCGGCGACGCCGTGACCTTCGACGCCGACCTTCCCCACCACTTCGAGAACCCCGGCCCGGAGGAGGCGGCGCTGCTCGCCGTCGTGTCCGCGGGCCTGAGAAGGAGCTGAACCCATGCCCCAGACGCTGCTCGACAAGATCTGGTCGACCCACGAGGTCGCGCCGGGACTGCTCTACATCGACCTGCACCTCGTCCACGAGGTCACGAGCCCACAGGCCTTCGACGGCCTGCGCCTCGCCGGTCGCACCGTGCGCCGGCCCGAGCGGACGCTGGCCACCGCCGACCACAACGTGCCCACCGACGGGACGCCGATCGCCGCGCGCATCCGCGATGAGTTGTCGCGCGTCCAGGTCGAGACGCTCGAGCGCAACTGCGCGGAGTTCGGCGTCCCCGTCCATTCGCTCGGCTCCGAGCACCAGGGGATCGTGCACGTGATCGGGCCTGAGCTCGGGGTCACCCAGCCGGGCATGACGATCGTCTGCGGCGACTCCCACACCGCCACCCACGGGGCCTTCGGGGCGCTCGCGTTCGGGATCGGCACGAGCGAGGTCGAGCACGTCCTCGCCACCCAGACGCTCGTGCAGCCGAGGCCGAAGTCGATGCGGATCTCCTACACGGGCGAGCTCGGCTTCGGGGTCACGGCGAAGGACCTCATCCTCGGCACGATCGGGCAGATGGGCGTCGCCGGCGCCGCCGGCCACGTCGTGGAGTACGCGGGGCCGGTGCTCGGCGGGCTCTCCATGGAGGGCCGCATGACGATCTGCAACATGACGATCGAGGGGGGCGGCCGGGCGGGGATGATCGCCCCCGACGACACGACGTTCGCCTGGGTCGAGGAGCGCGCTCAGATCGCCATCCCCGAGGAGTGGCACGCGCTGCACACGGAGGACGGCGCCGCCTTCGACCGCGAGCTCGAGATCGACGCGGGCGCGCTCTCGCCGCAGGTCACGTGGGGGACGAACCCGGCGATGGTCGCCCCGGTGACCGCCGACGTGCCCGCCCCGCGCGACGACGGCGACGAGCGGGCGCTGGAGTACATGGGCCTCGCGGCCGGCGTGCCCATCCAGGACATCCGCCTGGACCGCGTGTTCATCGGCTCGAGCACGAACTCGCGGATCGGCGACCTGCGGGCGGCGGCCGAGGTCGTCGCGGGCCGGAAGGTCGCCTCGGACCTCTACGCGATGGTCGTGCCGGGCTCCGAGCAGGTGCGTCTGCAGGCCGAGGCCGAGGGCCTCGATCGCGTGTTCACCGCCGCCGGCTTCGACTGGCGCAGGGCGGGCTGCTCCATGTGCCTGGGGATGAACCCCGACGTCGCCGCACCCGGCGAGCGTGTGGCCTCGACCTCGAACCGCAACTTCGAGGGGCGGCAGGGCAAGGGCGCCCGCTCGCACCTCGTCTCCCCGGAGATGGCCGCCGCGGCCGCCATCGCCGGGCACTTCGTCGACATCCGGGAGTGGAGCTGAGCATGGACCCCATCCGCCTGATCACCGGGGGCGTCAGCGCGCTGCTGCGCGCCGACGTCGACACCGACCAGATCATCCCCAAGCAGTTCCTCAAGCGCGTGGAGCGCTCGGGGTTCGGCGAGTTCCTCTTCTACGACTGGAAGCATGCGCCGGGGTGGGACCTGCCTGTGAACCCGATCCTCGCCGCGGGCCGGAACTTCGGCTGCGGGTCCTCCCGTGAGCACGCGCCCTGGGCGTTGGAGGACTACGGGTTCCGGGCGGTCGTCGCCCCGAGCTTCGCCGACATCTTCTTCACCAACTGCACGAAGATCGGACTGCTGCCGGTCGTGCTCGGAGAGGAGGACGTGGGCGCGCTGGCCGCGGCGGGGGAGGGGGAGGTCGACCTCGAGGCCCTCGAGGTGCGCTTCGCGGGCCGGGCCGTCCCCTTCGCGCTCGACGAGGACATCCGCCACCGGCTGCTCAACGGGCTCGACGACATCGCGATGACCCTGCAGCGGGAGGAAATGATCACCGCGTTCGAGCGCGAGCGGGAGCGCCGCGGACCGGACGTCGTGGCCCGGGCGTGACGCGCGACTGGGCCGCGGGCACCTACCACCGGGTCTCCGCGCCGCACCTGCTCTGGGCCGACGCGATCCTCGCGCGCCTCCCGTTGCGCGGGGACGAGACGATCCTCGACGCGGGCTGCGGCTCGGGCCGGGTGACCGCGAAGCTCGTCGACCGGGTCCCGCGGGGCCACGTGATCGCGGTCGACGGCTCGCCGGCGATGGTCGCCCAGGCGCGCGAGAACCTGCCTGGGGAGGTGCTCGTGCTCGAGCAGGACCTCCTCGCGCTCGAGGCGCCGGAGCCCGTCGACGCCGTGTTCTCGAGCGCGGTCTTCCACTGGATCGGGGACCACCCGCGGCTCTTCGCGCGGCTCGCGGCGTCGCTGAAGCCCGGCGGGCGCCTCGTCGCCCAGTGCGGGGGGAAGGGGAACATCGACGGGTTCCGCGCCCAATCCGACGCCATCGCCGCCCGCGAGCCCTATGGCGAGCACCTGGGCGGGTTCGCGGCGCCGTGGAACTACGCGACCCCGGAGGAGACCGAGGAGCGCCTGCGCGCCGCCGGCTTCTGCGAGGCCCGGGCCTGGCTCGAGCCGTGGCCCGTCGTGCCGCCCGAGCCGGCCGACTTCCTGCGGGCGGTCTGCCTCGGCCCGCACCTCGACGCCCTCCCCGAGGAGCTCCGCGACCCCTACGTCGACGACGTCCTCGCCACGCTCGACGATCCACCCGTCCTGGACTACGTCCGGCTGAACATCGACGCGGTGCGGTACTGATGCCGCACGTGGTCACCCTCCCCGGCGACGGGATCGGGCCGGAGGTCATGGCCCCCACGCTCGACGTGCTCGCGCGCCTCGGCGACTTCACCTGGGAGGAGCACGCGTTCGGCGGTGCGTCCATCGACGCCCACGGCACCGCGCTCACCGACGAGACCCTGAACGCCTGCCGCTCCGCCGACGCCGTCCTGCTCGCCGCGGTGGGCGGCCCGCAGTGGGACACCACCGACCCCCACGCGCCGCGCCCCGAGCAGGGGCTGCTCGGCCTGCGCAAGGGCCTCGGCCTCTTCGCGAACCTCCGCCCCGTCCGCCCGCTGCCCGCCCTCTACGACGCCTCGCCGCTCAAGCGCGAGGTTCTCGAGGGGACCGACCTCCTCGTCGTCCGCGAGCTCACGGGGGGGATCTACTTCGGTGAGAAGACCCGGACCGCGGACTCCGCGTCGGACCTCTGCTCCTACTCCCGCGCGGAGATCGAGCGGATCGCCCGGGTCGCCTTCGGCGCCGCCCGCTCGCGGGTGACCTCCGTCGACAAGGCCAACG
>JBBSGJ010000127.1:0-6855 GCA_038254195.1 Solirubrobacterales bacterium | reverse complement strand
GGGCGCGCGCCGCCCGGCGCGCCCGCCCCGCCCCCGCCGGGTCCCCGGCCGACCGCGCGGCGGCCCCCCCCCCACCGCCCCCCCCCCCGGACCCAGCACCCGCCCCCCCGGAGCCCGGACCCGCCCCCCCGGATCCCGGTCCCTCCGCCCTTACCCCCCGGCTGCCCGCCCCCGCCGCCCTGACCTCCCGGCTGCCCTCCGCCGCCGACGTGTCCGACCTCGCCACGGAGCGCCCCGAGGTCCTCGTGGGCGGCGCGTTCGCCGGCGGGCTCGTGCTGGGCCTGATCCTCAAGCACCTTGGCAACTGAGCCCCCCCCTCCCTCCGGCGACGACCGCAGTCGCTTCGGCCCGACCGTGCAGGAGATCACGGAGCGGGCCCAGCTCCTCGTGCGCGAGGAGATCGAGCTCGCGAAGGCGGAGCTCGGAGTCAAGGTCCAGAAGCTCGCCCGGGCCGCCGCCGTCGGCGCCGCTGCCGCGGTCTTCGTGCTCGCCGCCCTCCAGCTCCTGCTGTTCACGATCGCCTTCGCGCTCAGCGACCTCTTCAACAACAACTTCCACCCCTGGGTCGGCTTCGGCGTCACGATGCTGCTCTTCTTCATCCTCGCCGGGGTCGCCGGCTTCCTCGCCTACCGCTGGGTCAAGCAGGGCTCCCCGCCCAAGCCCGAGATGGCCATCGAGGAGGCCCAGCGCATCAAGCGGACCGTCCAGGACGCCCGCTCGTGAGCGCCACCCGCACACCGGAGGAGATCCGCGCCTCGATCGAGACCAACCGGCGTGAGCTCGGCGCGTCGCTCGAGCGCCTGCAGGCCGAGTGGGAACGGGTGCAGGCCGAGTTCAAGAAGACGCTGGACTGGCGCGCCCACCTGCGCCGCAACCAGAAGAACGCCGTCATCGGCGCGGCCGCCGTGGGCTTCGTCCTCGGCGGCGGGGTTGGCGGCTTCTTCGGGCTCTTCCGCCGCAGCTAGAGATGTCCCCCGCCGACTCGGGGCCCACACCCGGACGATCGCCCGGATCTTCTTCACGGTGGGCGCCCTCGCCGCGGGGCTCTACCTGCTCTACCTCGTGCGCTCCGTGCTGGGGCTCGTGGCGATCGCCCTGTTCCTCGCCGTCGCCCTGGGCCCCGCGGTCGACTTCTTCGCCCGGCGGAAGGTCAACCGCGGCCTCTCCATCCTCATCGTCTACGGCCTGCTCCTCGCCACGGTGGTCGGCGTGGGCCTGCTCGTCGTCCCGCCTGCGCCGCAACCGGTCCGACCGGGTGCGGCGCCTCTCGCACGACGTGTACCGCGCGGTCTCGGGCTACGTGGCGGGGAACCTCCTCATCTCGTTCATCGCCGGCTTCACCACCTACCTCGCCCTGACGATCCTCGGCGTCCCCTTCGCGGTCCCGCTGGCTGTGCTCATGTCCTTCCTCGACCTGATCCCGCTCATCGGCGCGACGATCGGCGGGATCGCGGTCGGGGTCATCACTCTGTTCAACG
This sequence comes from Solirubrobacterales bacterium, assembly GCA_038254195.1. Taxonomy (GTDB): domain Bacteria; phylum Actinomycetota; class Thermoleophilia; order Solirubrobacterales; family Solirubrobacteraceae; genus JBBQAA01. The sequence continues at coordinate 5,377 of JBBSGJ010000127.1, read as the reverse complement.
ACTTCCCGACGAGCACGATCGTCTGGGTGGTCGTCTTCGTGCTCTACCAGCAGGTGGAGAACAACGTCCTGCAGCCGGTGGTCTACCGCAGGACGGTCAACGTCTCACCGCTGTTCGTGATCGTCGCGATCCTCATCGGCTCCAAGCTGCTGGGCGTGCTCGGCGCGCTCGTGGCGATTCCCATCGCCGCCACGGTGCAGATCGTGGTCCGCGACGTGTGGTCCTCGCGTCGGCCGCCCGCGGCCGCGACGCTCTTCGTGGTCGAGGAGGACGCGCCTCAGCCCGCGCCGGGCACGTAGCGCGAGGGCACCGCGCCACAGCCGAGCAGGCCCGGCCCGACGTGGGTCCCGATGACCGGTCCGACCTCCGACACCCAGAGCGGCTCGCTCCCGTAGATCTCCCGCCCGCGGGCAACGAGCCGCGCGGCCTCGTCGGGGACCTGGATGTGCTGGACGACCCAGCCGTCGGCGCCGTCGTCGTGGCGCGTGCGCAGGAGGTCGACCATCCGCTCGAAGGCGCGCGCGGAGGTGCGAACACGCTCCACGGGGGTGATCTCGGACTCCACGGTGAGGATCGGCTTGATCTTCAGAGCCGCCCCCATCCACGCCTGGGCGCCGCCGATGCGCCCACCGCGGCGCAGGTACTCGAGCGTGTCGATGGCGAACCACTGCTTCATGTGCTCCCGCGCCTCGCGCGCGAACGCCACGACCTCCTCCGCCGGGCGTCCCTCCTGCGCGGCGCGGACCGCGGCGAGGACGATGAGCCCCTCGCCGCCGCAGGCGGTGGCCGAGTCCACGACATGCACGCGCCCGGCCGCGTCCCCGAGCCGGTCGCGGGCCTGGCGCGCGGACTCGCAGGTGCCCGAGAGGCCGCCGGCGAGGTGGACGGACACGACGTCCGCGCCCCCCGCCACCAGCGGCTCGTAGGCCGCGAGGAACTCTCCGATCGCGGGCTGGGACGTGGTGGGCAGCCCCTGCAGGTCACGGAGGCGTGCGTAGTAGGCGGCGAGGTCGGCGAGGTCGGACTCGCGGTGATCCTCGCCGTCGAGGTGGACGTGGAGCGGGACCTCCACGAGGCCGAAGCGCTCCACGAGCGAGCGTGGCAGGTAGTGGCAGGTGTCGGTGACTACGGCGACGGAGGCCATGCGCTCGCGCGAGCCTAACCGAGTCGCCTCCGGCGACGGCGTCCTCGCCATCGGACCTGACGGAGCGTCGACCGGAAGCCGGAGTAGGGTTCGCAGATCCGTGCTTCGCACTGCCGCCCTCGTCCTCGCCGCGCTGACGCTCCTGCCGGCCGTGGCAAGGGGGGCGGGCGAGCCCGTCCTGCCGCTTTCGGCGGTCCATGCGGGGCTGCGCTGCACGGTCCTCTCGGTCGTGCAGGGCACGCGGATCGACACCTTCGACGCGGTCGTCCGCGACGTGGTGGACGCCCAGCCGGGCGGCGAGGACGCCCGCATCCTCATCCGGGTCTCGGGCCCGGCCGTCGCCGACACCGGCGTGGGACCGGGCTTCTCGGGCTCGCCCATCTCGTGTCCCGACCCCGCGGGGAGGATGCGCGTGGCGGGCGCGATCTCGGAGTCGGTGGGCGCCTACGGCGGGTTCGACGCGCTCGCCACCCCGATCGAGCAGGTCATCGGACAGCCCGTGTCGCCGCCCGTCGGCGTGCGTCGCGCGCCCGGTCTGCTCGCCCACGCGCGGCCGCTCGCGGCCCTCACGGCCACGGGGCTGTCCCGGCCGCTCGCCGCCCTGGCCCGGCGGGCCGCGCACCGGGCGGGCCGCGAGCTCATCGTCGTGCCCGGTGGCCCCGCCGCGTCGCGCTTCGCACCCCAGCGCCTGCTGCCCGGCGCCTCGCTCTCCGTCGGCCTGTCCTCCGGGGCGGTCGCCGTTGGCGCGATCGGCACCGTGACCTACCGCGACGGTCCCACGCTGTGGGCCTTCGGCCATCCCTTCGACGGGGCGGGGCGCCGCTCGCTCTTCCTCCAGGACGCCTACGTCTACGCGGTCATCAACAACCCGCTGGGGGCTCAGGACCTCACGACCTACAAGCTCGCCGCGCCCGGGCACGATCTCGGGACGCTGAGCGGTGACGGGCCTGATGCGGTCGCCGGGAGCGTGGGCGCGGGCCCGCCGCAGATCCCCCTGACGGTGACCACGCGGGACGGCGACGCGGGCACGAAGGCCGTGGCGGAGACCCGGATCGCCGACGAGACCGACCTCGGCGAGCCCAGCGGCTCCTCCCCCCTCTCGCTCGTGGCCCCGCTCGCGGTCGCGTCGCTGGGCACGCAGGCCTTCCATGGCGGCGCCCCCTCGGAGGAGAGCGGCCGGTCGTGCCTGGTCGTCGTCCTGCGCGAACGCCCGCGCTCGCCCGCACGGGCCTGCAACCGCTACTCGGAGATCGGGTTCGCCGAGGACGGCGGCGCCGTGCCCTTCCGTGCCGCGTCCGACGTGGCCTCGGCCGTCGCGCTCGTCGAGGGCGCGGACTTCCGCGCGCTCCACGTGGCGCGGCTCTCCGTCGACCTCACCGTGCGCCGTGGGCTACGCGGCCTCGAGCTCGTCGGGGCGTCGCCGCCGGCGCGGGTGCACCCCGGCCGGCTCGTCACCGTCGCGGTGCGGCTGCGTCGCGCCCGGCAGCCGGCGCGGGTGCGGCGTTTCCGGTTGCGCGTACCGGGCTCGATCGCCCCCGGGCGCCAGGAGCTCCGCCTCGCCGACTCCGCCACGGTCGGGTCCGACGGCGCGGGCGGCGACGCGGGGGCCCAGGCCGTCGTCCAGGCCGCGTTCGCGGGCGGCGACGCGGGCGGGAGCGCCAATGGAGCCGAGAGCGTGGAGGGGGTGCTGCGGGCGATCCGTCGGATCGCCACGGACGACGGCCTGCGCGCGTACTGGACGGGGCTGCACGGGCGGTCGGGCCAGCGCGCCGCGCGGCGCGGACTGCCGGCCCTGCGGGACCCCCAGGACCCCATCTCGGGGTCCGTCCGCGTGCCCGTCCAGGTGGTCAGGGGCTGAGGGGTTCCGACCTCTGCTAGCGTGCGCGCCGAGAGGCGGGTATCGGTCGAAGGGCAGCATGGAGGAAGACGTGGCAACCGGAACGGTGAAGTGGTTCAGCGACGAGAAGGGCTTCGGGTTCATCACGCCCGATGAAGGGTCGCGCGACCTCTTCGTCCACCACTCAGGCATCAACTCCGACGGCTACCGCACGCTCGCGGAGGGGGCCAAGGTCTCCTACGAGGAGGAGCACGGCCCCAAGGGTCCCAAGGCCGTCAACGTGACGAAGCTCTGACCCAGGCGGTCACGCTCGCGGTGCTGAACCCCCGCACGGGGGAGCGGATCGGCGAGATCCCGGCGGGCTCGCCCGCGGCGGCGCGGGCGGCCGTGCAGGCCGCGCGCGCGGCGTTCGGAGGCTGGGCGCGGACTCCCGCCGCCGACCGCGCGGGGCTGTTGAAGGCCGCGGCGCGCGCCCTGCGGACGCGGGCGGACGAGCTCGCCGAGCTCCAGGCGGCCGAGGGGGGCAAGTCCGCCGCGGACTCGCTCGGCGGGGTGGAGGCGGGTATCGGCGCGCTCGAGCAGTACGCCGAGCTCGGTCCGCTGCACCGCGGGAAGTCGCTGCACGGCGCGTGGGACGCGACCGACCTCGTGGTCTGCGAGCCCTTCGGGGTGGTCGCCCTGCTCGTGCCCTGGAACGACCCCGTGGCGATCGCGCTGCAGATGATCGCCGCGGTGCTGGTGACGGGGAACACCGCAGTGTTCAAGCCGTCGGAGAAGACGCCGCTGTCGGGCGCGCTGCTCGCGGAGATCGTCGCTTCCGAGCTGCCCGAGGGGGTGCTGGTCGCCCTCCAGGGCGACGGCCGGGCGGGGGCGCCGCTGGTGGCCGATCCCGAGGTGGCGCTCGTCCTGCACACCGGGTCGGTGGCGACGGGGCGGGAGGTCGCCGGCGTGTGCGCTGCTCAGCTCAAGAAGGCGGTGCTCGAGCTCGGCGGCAAGGACGCGCTGATCGTCGACGCGGGGGTGGACCCCGGGTGGGCGGCGGCCCAGGCCGGCGCGGGCGCGTTCGCCAACGCGGGGCAGATCTGTACCTCGGCCGAGCGGATCTACGTCCACGACGACGTGGCCGAGGACTTCGTCGCCGCGCTCGTGGCCGAGGCGGGGCGCACGGAGATCGGCCCGCTGATCGACGCGGGGCAGCGCGAGTGGGTGGCCGGGCACGTGAACGAGGCCCGGGCGGCGGGCGCCTCGGTGCGCTGCGGAGGAGAGGTGCCGGACGGTGAGGGGTTCGCCTACCCGCCGACGGTGGTGGTCGGAGTGAACGGCTCCATGCGGATCATGGTCGAGGAGACGTTCGGACCCGTGGCCGCGGTGCAGGTGGTGTCCTCGTTCGACGAGGCGCTGGTCGAGGCGAACGCGGGGGCGTACGGCCTGGCCGCGACGGTCCTGACGCCGTCGCAGGCCCACGCGCAGCGGGCCTGGCGTGAGCTGCGGGCGGGAACGGTGAAGGTCAACGCGATGTGGGGCGGGGCTCCGGGGGGCGCGGCGGAGCCGCGGGGTCAGTCGGGGCTCGGGGCGGGGTACGGGCCCGAGCTCCTGGATGAGGTGACCCGGCTCAAGGTGGTGCATCTGGCTCCGGCTCAGGTTGCTCCGGCCCCGGCCGATGCTCCTCATGAGCCGGCGCCCTGACAAGCTTTCGCTTGGAGCGGGAGCTCCTGGCCGGGGCCCGCTATCCCGGGGGCTGCGCCTCCGGCCGGCGCTCGCGATCGAGCTGGTCGTCGTCCGTCTCTTCTGCGCCCGCCACCGCCGGGTCGGCCTGCTTGCGTCGCCAGTCGTCCCGCGTTTCCGAGATGTTCTTCTCCAGCTTCTCCGACGCGCGCTGCATGTCGTCGGCCTGGCCCTCGAGCTCGTCCGCCTTGTCCTGGTGGTCCATCACGCGTCCTCTCGCTCGGATTCGGCCCGCTCGGCGAGCTTCTCGCGCAGGTAGGCCGTCTTGTCCGCCCGGCGCTCGTGCGCGTGCCCGGCGTCGGGGTCACCTTCCGCGGCCGCGCGCTCCCCCTCCTCGCGCCGCAGGGCGGCGAGCTGGAGCTCCTGCGTCGTCGGCTCCTCGTCACGTGGCACGAGAGGAGGTGTGCCCAACCGAGGCCGGGCACATGCCCGCTTCGGCGCCGCGCACTCCGCGTTCTCCGTCCCGCCGCCCCTCAGTCGTAGCCGGGCTGGCTCTGGTCGTCGCGCGCGGCAGCGCCCTCCGGGTCCGCCGGATCGAGCTCGCTCGAGTGGATGTCGTCGCCCTCGCCGTAGACGGCCGGATCCGCCCCGGCCTCCTCGGGCACGCCCCGCTGGTAGAGCGCCATCCGCCCCGAGTGCTGGTCGCCGTGGGAGGCGTTCTCGATCAGGGC
>JBBSGJ010000126.1:0-6888 GCA_038254195.1 Solirubrobacterales bacterium | reverse complement strand
GACGTCCTCCAGAGCCAGCGGCGCTGGGGCTCGACGCGCTGCCGGCGCTTCCTCCTCGGTCTCCAGATCTCCGAGACGAAGACGGTCGGGGGGCTCACCTCGCGTCAGCGCGGGCAGATCGCCGGGGCGCTCTCGACCTAGGGAGCGTCGCCGGAGAAGCCCGGGCCGCGGGTGGCGATCTCGACGATATGGCCGTCGGGATCGCGGAAGTAGACCGAGGAGAAGCGGCCCCGCCGAAAGACGTCCGTGCAGGCGACGTCCCGCTCGCGCAGGTAGCCCACCCAGGCCTCCTGCTCCTCCGCCGAGTCGACGGTGAAGGCGAAGTGGTGCGTCGCCCCCGCACCCGTCCGGGCCTCCCCCAGGTCCGGGTACTCAAGGAACGAGACGAGCGTTCCCGGGGTGCCCTCGGGGTCCCCGAACCAGAAGTGGCGGGTGCCGGGGTCGTCGTCGTTGACGCCCTCCTCGACGAGGTGCAGCCCGAGCACGTCGCGGTAGAAGGTGGTCGTCCTCTCCAGGTCGGCGCAAATCGCGGTGATGTGGTGGAGTCCGCGCAGGCGCATCCGCTTGGGCTCGCTACTCATCCTCCGCTCCCGAGCGCATCCGAACCCCGATGCACCAGCCGCGGCGTGAGGCCGCGGCGGTGGCTAACGGACAGCCCGAGGAGATCTTGACGTGCCACCAGCCGGCGAGCGCGCCGATGATCCCGAGCCGCGGGCGCACGTGCCAGGACTTGCAGATGTGCTCGCCGACCTCGGGGCCGGTGACCTTGACCCAGCGGTAGCGGCCCGGGTCGAGCAGCATCCGCTCCACGAGCTCGCGCTTGGCGGCCTCGCGCTCGGCCCGTCCGGCCTGCTCACGCCGGAGGCCGTGCAGGCGCTCGGCGAGGTCGTCGCGCACCACCTCGAGCTCTCCGAGGGAGAGCAGGCGCGGACCCCGCCGCCCAGCGGGGACGATCACGTACTCCCCGGGCCGGGATTCGGCCACGGCGTCGTCCAGCTCGCCCTCGAGCATGGCGATCTGCCCGCGGAGCGTCCTGCGCGCCGCGCGCTCGTCGACGTGGATCTCCGGCAGCGCCGGAGGGACCACAACTGGATTCTGGACCAGCAGCTCGTCCATCGGAAGACCTCCCTCGCGCCGGAGGGTAGTGCGCCCTCAGCCCGCTCGCAAGACGCCCGCGCACTCCCACAGGGCCTCCTCGAGAGGACTCGCCGCCACGCGGACCGCGCTGGCCCTCGCCGGGTTGGTCGCGCTCGCGGGTTGCGGCGGCGGCGCGCGCCAGGACGCGAGCGAGCCCGAGGGCACCTACCCCGTGCAGGTCGTGAGCGCGCGGTTCCCGGCCGCGCAGCGTCTTGCGCGGCGGGTCGAACTGCGCGTGGCGGTGCGCAACACGGGCCGCCAGACGGTTCCCGATCTCGCGCTGACCATGCAGAACCGCAGGTCGCACGAAAGCCCGTTCGACGAGCACGTGTCGTCGGAGGGCTCGGGCGCGAACCTCGCCGACCCCTCGCGCCCCGTCTGGCTCCTCGACGAGGCGCCGAGGAACGGGGACACCGCCTACGTGGGGACCTGGGCGCTGGGACGGCTCGCGCCGGGCAGGACGAAGGCCTTCGTGTTCAAGGTCACGCCCGTACGGGCGGGGAGCTACTCGCTGACCTACCGCGTTGCCGCGGGGCTGAACGGCAAGGCGGAGGCCAGCGTGGCCGGGGGCGGCCCGGTCGAGGGCTCCTTCACCGTCCGCGTGAGCCGGACTCCCGCCAGCGCCGTGACGGACACGCGCGGCGGGGGCTGAGTGTCGGGTTTCCGTCGCTACCGCGGCAAGCGCGGGGCGATGATCCGGTAGGCCTTGAGCCCCAGCGAGAGCCGCTCGCGGTCCTCGGAGGCGCCCGGATCGAGCTGCGCGAGCTCGCGCACCCGCTCGAGCCGGTAGGCCACCGTGTGGCGATGCGCGTAGATCGCCGCCGCCGTCGCGTTCATGTTCCCGTTGTGCTCGAGGTAGGCCTCGAGCGTCCCCACGAGGTCGGTCCCGTACTGCGCGTCGTAGCGCACGAGCGGAGCCACCGTGTCCTCGTAGAACGAGCGGACCTCCTCGGGATGGGAGGCGAGCACGCGGAAGAGCAAGCGATAGGTCCCCGTCCCGATGTCCGCCGGCACGGGACCGTCCGAGCGCTCGAGGACGTCGAGCACCAGCTCGGCCTCCTGGACCGCGCGCCCGAGCTCGCCCGGGTCGGAGTAGAAGGAGGAGAGGCCCACGGTGCCGTGGCGCTCGAGCCGCCCCGCCACCCGCCGGGCGCCGGCCAGCGTCGCTTCCGGCGCCCCCTCTCCCCCATGGGCCGGGAGGATCGCGTAGATCCGGTCCTCCATGTGCTGGGCCAGGGCTCCCGGGTGCTCCTCGGCGATCGTCGCCACCATGAGTCGGGGCCGCGTCGTGGTCAGCGCCGCGCAGAGCGCCACGGCCCCCCTCGAGAGGTCGCAGCCCAGCCGCGAGGCCCGGCGGACGAGCTCGGCCGGGTCGAGGTCCGGCCGCCCGCGGAGCTCCTCGAGGAACGTGCCGCGGAGATTCTGCTCGACCTCCTCCCGGGCCTCCTCGACCGCGACCTCCGTGAGGCAGGCGACGGCCGCCAGGTGCAGGAACTCCGCGGCGTGGGCCGAGGGCTCGGCCCCCAGCAGGAGCACCGCGCCGAGCCGCTCGTCACCGGCCGCGATCGGGACCTCCGCGGTGATCTCGTCCGGGACGATCACGGGCCTGCCCCCCCGCTCGCGCAACCGCTCGGCGACGTAGCGGGAAAGCGGCCTGATCCGACCGACGTCGCCTTCGGCGACGTCGGTGCCCGCCCTCGGGGTGCACACGGCGGCGCCCAGGCGGGGGATGACGATCGCCACCTGGGCGGGCGCGCCGGTCTCCCCCACGGCCTCCGCGCACAGCGCGGCGACGCGGCCCAGCCCCTCCCCGGACAGGACCGCGTCGACCATGCGGAGGTGGACGCCCCGGAGCCGCTCGACGAGCACCGTCGGCTCGGGCCCGCCGAATGCGGGCCCACCCACCCCGTCCACCGCATGCACCGCCTACGCGACGCCGGCCGCGGTGTCGGGGTGGACCTGGAGGGTCTCCTCGCCCGACTCGCCCGTCCGGATCCGGTAGGCCTCCTCCACGGGCAGGACGAACACCTTCCCATCCCCCACGTTCCCCGTCCGGGCGTGCCTGAGGATCGTCTCGACGATCGCCGGCACGTCCCGCGAGGCCACCACGCACTCGATCTTCACCTTGGGGCGCAGGTAGTTCGTCAGCGACGTCCCGCGGTACTGCTCGGTGATCCCCTTCTGCCGCCCCGAGCCCTTGACCTCGGCGATCGACAGGGAGGGGAACCCGAGCTCGAGCAGCTCGGTCCGGATCGGCTCGAACGACTCGTGCCGGATGTACGCGATGATCATCTTCATGCCGTCACCTCATCACGGGACGCGTCGACTCCGACGGTGGCCGGGGCCTCACGCCGGTGCTGCGGGCCGGGCGTCCAGCCCACGAGCTCGGGGGCCGGGATGAACTGCTCGGGGTAGCCGTACATGCCGTGCTCGGAGATGTCGAGGCCGGCCTCCTCCTCCTCCTCGCTCACGCGGAGCCCGTAGAACCTCTTGATGAGGGAGAACGTCGCGTAGGACAGGATGAACACGAAGGCGAACACGGTGACCACGCCGAGCGCCTGGCGCCCGAGCTGGGTGAAGTCGCCGGTGTAGATCAGGCCGCCCCCGCCCACCGCGTTGAACGTGGCGAGCCCCGGCAGCGTGAAGATGCCGCAGGAGAGAGTCCCCCAGATGCCGCAGAGGCCGTGCGCGGTGAGCGCGCCCACCGGGTCGTCGATCTTGCGGTCGATGGCGTAGACCCCGAGCGGCACGATGACGCCGGCGACGAACCCGATCACCACGCCCGCCCACGGGACGACGTAGCCCGAGGGGGCCGTGATGGCCACCAGGGCGCCGATGGCGCCGTTGCCGGCCATGCCGATGTCGATGGTCTTCGTCTTGATCCGGGCGGTGATGAGCGCGCCGAGCACGCCGGCGGCCGCGGCCATGTTCGTGACGAGCAGCACCTCGGTGAAGCGCCCGTCGACGGCGTTGAGGGTCGAGCCCGGATTGAATCCGAACCACCCGAGCCAGAGGATGAGCACGCCGAGACCGAAGAGCGGCATGTTGTGCCCCGGGATGGCCCGTGGCTTGCCGTCGGCTCCGTACTTCCCTCGCCGCGCGCCGAGCTGGAGCAGGACGGCGAGCGCGCCCGTCGCCCCGATCAGGTGGACGGCGGTGGAGCCCGCGAAGTCCTGCATGCCGACCTTGGCCTGGAGCCAGCCGCCGCCGAACACCCACCCCGAGGCGATCGGATAGATCACCGCGGAGAAGACGATCGCATAGATGATGTAGACGCCGAACTTGATGCGCTCGAGCGTCGTCCCCCACACGATGGCGAGGGAGACGGCGCAGAACACGAACTGGAACCACCACTTCGCCTCGACCGTCGCGTTCGAGAGCCCCATGATCGGGAACGCCTTGAGCGGGTCGCCGAAGTCGTGGAGGAAGAAGCCGTGCGACCCGATGACGTGACCGGTCGCCCCGCCGAAGGCGAAGGCGAAGCCCACCGCCCAGTACATGATCGCGGCGATGGAGAAGTTCGTGAGGATCTTCGCCACCACCGTGCCGGCGTTCTTGCCCCGCGAGAAGCCGATCTCGAGGAAGGCGAAGCCCGCCTGCATGAACATCACGAGGCACGCGGCGACGATCACCCAGATCGAGTTCACGCCGATCGAGTTCGGGAGGCCGTTGCCCGCGGCGATGTTCTTCGTCGCGTCATAGCTGTCGGCCAGGGCACCGGCGGGGACGACCAGCAGCGCGAGCGCCGCGAGCGCCGCGGCGCGGATCAGGGTTCTCTGTCTCATGACACGGCAGTCTCGGCGCGGAACCGTGTCATGTCTTTGTCCCGTTGTCGGAACTTCGCAACGGGGACTTCGCCCGTGGGTACGGTGCGCGAGGCATGCTGAGCGCGCTCTCCTTCCCACAATTCCGGCGGTTGTGGATCGGGGAGACCGCGAGCACGATCGGTGACCGGCTCGCCTTCGTCGCGGTCGCGCTGCTCGTGGTCGAGCGGACGGGATCCGCCGCCGACGTCGGGCTCGTGCTCGCGGTCCGCTCGCTCGTCTTCGTGGCGCTCACGCTGTTCGGCGGCGTGCTGGCCGACCGCCTCCCGCGCAAGAACGTGATCATCGCGGCCGACGCCGGGCGCTTCGTGATCCAGGGCTCCTTCGCCGTGCTCGTCCTGGTGGGAGACGCTCCGCTGGGGGTGATCATCGTCTCCCAGGCCCTCGTGGCCGGTGGCGAGGCGTTCTTCATCCCCGCCTACTCGGGGCTGATCCCCCAGACGGTTCCCGAGGAGAGCATCCAGGAGGCCCAGGCCGCCACCGCGGTGTCACGGAACACGGCCGAGCTCCTCGGGCCGGCGCTCGCCACCGTGTTCGTGGTGGCCACGGGCGCGGCGTGGGCGTTCGCCCTCGACGCGCTGACCTTCCTGGTCTCCCTGGCCGCCGTGTCCGGCCTGCGCCCCCGCGTCCGCGGCACACGGGTTCTCGCGGGCGCGCGCGCGGGAATCCTGGCGGAGCTCGCCGAGGGCTACCGCGAGGTGCGGCAGCGCACGTGGGTGTGGGTGACGATCGGCGTCTTCACGCTCCTGCTCATGCTCGCGTGGTCGCCGATCTTCGTGCTTGGGCCCATCGTCGCCGCCGACCACTGGGGCTCGGTGGCCTGGTACAGCGTCTGGCTCACGTGCTTCGGGGCCGGGGTGCTGGGGGCGTCGCTCGTCCTCGGCCGCGTCCGGCTCGAGCGCCCGCTGCTCGTAGGGATGCTCTCCCTCGCGGTCTGGCCGATCGACCTTGCGCTGTTCGCCCTGGGGGCGCCGCTGCCCGTCGTGTGCGCGGTGGCGGTGGTCAACGGGGCGGGGATCGGCGTGTTCGACGTGGCCTGGACGACGGCGCTCGCCGAGCACATCCCGCCCGCCGCGCTCTCGCGCGTATCGGCCTTCGACTACGTCGGATCGCTCGGGCTCGTGCCCGTGGGCCTCGTGCTCGCGGGGCCGATCGGGGCTTCCCTCGGAGAGGCGAACGTCCTGCTCGCGGGCGCCGGGATCGCGGTCGCGCTCATCCTCTTGGGTCTGGTCCCCCGCTCCACCCGGGAGCTCCGGCGCGTTCGCCCGGCGGGCGAAGCGGCGCCCACCCCGGTTTGGACACCGGGATAGACGGGGCCCACGCGGGCCCCGATAGGGTCAGCGATCATGCCCCGACTCCGCCAGCAGAACATCACCGCTGCCCAGTGGACCCCCAACGGCGGGGCGCTCGGCACCCAGGATCTCACCCTTCCCGGCTCCTCCCCGTTCGGCGTCAACGTCTTCTCCCCGGCCGTCCAGCGCCAGCGCCTGCCCAAGTCGGTCCTCCAGCGCCTCCAGGAGACGCTCGCCAGGGGCGAGCCCCTCGACGTGACGCTCGCCGACGCGGTCGCCGGGGCGATGAAGGAGTGGGCCCTCGAGAAGGGGGCGACCCACTACACCCACTGGTTCCAGCCCCTCACGGGCTCCACCGCGGAGAAGCACGACTCCTTCTACGCGCCCACGGGTGAGGGCACCGCGCTCGCGGACTTCTCGGGCAAGGAGCTCATCCAGGGCGAGCCCGACGCGTCGTCGTTCCCCACGGGCGGCATCCGGGCGACGTTCGAGGCCCGCGGCTACACGGCATGGGACCCCACGTCGCCCGCGTTCATCCTCGAGAACCCCAACGGCGCCCTGCTGTGCATCCCCACGGCCTTCGCGTCGTGGACGGGCGAGGCGCTGGACCACAAGATCCCGCTCCTGCGCTCGAT
>JBBSGJ010000125.1:0-6996 GCA_038254195.1 Solirubrobacterales bacterium | reverse complement strand
TCGGCGAGCTCGCGCGCGTCCTGCTGGGTCTCCCCGGACGAGTAGGGCGAGGGCATGATCGCCGCCGAGACGCCATCGGGGCCGAGCGCGTCGGCGGCCACGCAGGCCACCAGCGCGGAGTCGATCCCCCCCGACAGCCCGAGCACGACCCGCTCGAAGCCGTTCTTGACCACGTAGTCGCGCAGACCCAGGCACAGGGCGGCGTAGACCTCGGCGAGCGGGTCCAGCAGCTCGGCCACCTCCCCGCCCTGCATCGCGTCGGGCGCCGAGGACCCGGGCAGCGCGAGGCGGGCGAGGGTCTTCACGCGCCCCGGCTCGGAGAACCGCGCCGCGGGTCGGTGGCGCGGGTCGCGCAGACGCAGCGCGCGCGGGCCCTCCGGGTCGAGGTCGGCCACCAGCAGCTCCTCTTCGAACTGCCGCGCGCGGGCGATCACATGTCCCTCGTGGTCGATCACCACCGAGTGCCCGTCGAAGACGAGCTCGTCCTGTCCGCCCACGAGCGCGCAGAACGCCACCGCGCAGGTGTTGTCGCGCGCGCGTTGGGTGAGCATCCGCTCGCGCTCGACCCCCTTGCCCGCGTGGTAGGGGGAGGCCGACAGGTTGACGAGCAGCGTCGCCCCGGCCAGCGCCTCGTCGGAGGCGGGCGGCCCGGGCTCCCAGATGTCCTCGCAGATCGTGAGCCCGAGGGTGACGTCGCCCACCTCGAGCAGCGCGCCCGCGTCGCCCGCGGCGAAGTAGCGCTGCTCGTCGAACACGCCGTAGTTGGGCAGGAAGACCTTGCGGTAGACCGCCTGGAGCCGCCCGTCGGCGAGGACGGCCAGCGCGTTGTAGACGTCCTCGCCGCGCTCGGGGAAGCCGACGAGGGCGATGACGTCCTGCGCCTCGGCGGCCAGGCGCTCGAGGGCCCGGCCCGTCTCGCCCAGGAAGTGCTCTTTCAGCAGCAGGTCCTCGGGCGGGTAGCCCGTGAGGGCGAGCTCGGGGAAGAGCACGAGCTCACAGCCGCGGCGGCGGGCATCGCGCATCCCCGCGAGGATCTTCTCCGCGTTGCCGGGCAGGTCGCCGACGGTCGCGTTCATCTGGCACAGGCCGAGCCTCATAGGTCCGGAGTGTTGGACAGCCAGTATTGGGCGAACTTCAGAAGGCGCGGATCACCCGGGTCGCGGGCGTGGAGGAGATGGCGCCAGGCCGCCGCGACGATGCCCGACCCTCCTCGCGGGGAGAGGATCACGGCCTGCCCCACCGCGATGAGCGTGGGCGTGCTCCGTCCGCCGGCCACCCGGCGCTGGACTGCGCGCAGCGGCCCCGGCACGGGGACGGTGCGGTCACCGGGATAGAAGATCACGACGTTGCCGAGCTCGAGCGCGTGGAGGATCTGATCGTCGCCGAGCGGCACGCGGTCACCGGGCACGCGGACCGGCGTGAGCGGGCCGCTCGTGGGCGGATCGCATCGCCCACGCGTGCAGCCGGGCCTGGCATCGGGCCGCGGGGCGTGGAGCGCGACGTGCCGGTGACCGCGGTCGGGCTGGAGCTGCCCGGGGCCGCTCGGGGCCGTGCTCCTGACCCCTGCGGAGTCCCGGCCCGAGAAGAACAGCAGCAGCGCGAGGACGCCGCCGACCGCGACGAGGACGCCCACCAGTGGACCGATCAGGCGGCGCACCTAGAGCCGATCGCCTTGGGCCACGCGCGGATCATCCCCCATCCCCCGGATCTCCTCAACCTTCCACAAGATGTGTAGAGTGCGTCGCACATGGTTATACACGCGCCAGAGCGAGAGAGACGATGAGCGCCACGGACACCACTTTCGAGCAGATGTACCGCGAGTATCACGGCACGGTCCACGGGGCCGCGCTGCGGATCCTCGGGGATCCGGCGCGGGCCCAGGACGTCGCGCACGACGTCTTCGAGCGGATGTGGCGACGGCCGGACCGGTTCGATCCCTCCCGCGGCGAGCTCGGCCCCTACCTGCGCCTCATGGCGCGCTCGCGCGCGCTCGACGTCTACCGCGAGGGCCAGGCCGCGGGCCGTGCGAGCGACCGGCTCAAGGTCGTCGTCGCCCAGCAGGAGGGTCGCGAGGACGAGCGCCCCGAGCCCGCCCTGGCGCGCGCCGAGGACTCGGACGAGATCTCCGCCGCGCTCGCGAGCCTGCCCGACGCCCAGCGCGACGCGATCCTGCTCGCCTACTGGGGTGGCCTCACCGCCGACGAGATCGCCCGCCGCTCCGAGGTCCCGCTCGGAACGGCGAAGAGCCGGCTGCGCCTCGGGCTCACCAAGCTCCGTACGGAGCTCGAGCCCGCCGTCGCGGCGTAGGAGTCTCGCGCGCCGTCCTGCGCGCCGCGTGAGCATGTGTCGCTTATCGCGACGGGGGACCCGCCTCCGGCGGCCATTTGGCCGCCTCCGGCACCCCTAGGCTCGCCGGTGTGGCCCGCTGTGTCGCGCACCTCGACATGGACGCGTTCTACGTGTCGGTCGAGCTCGGGCGACGGCCCGAGCTCCGGGGGCTGCCCGTGGTCGTCTCGGGAACGGGACCGCGCGCCGTGGTGACCACGGCCTCCTACGAGGCGCGACGCTTCGGCGTGGGTTCGGCGGTCCCCGCCTCCCGGGCGCGGCGGCTGTGTCCCGACGCGGTCTTCGTGACGCCCGACTTCACCGCCTACCGCGAGGAGTCGGGCCGGGTCATGGCGCTCGTGCGCGCCCACGTGGAGCAGGTGGAGGTCGTCGGCCTGGACGAGGCGTACCTCGACCTCACGGGCGTCACCGCGCCGCGGGCGGCGATGCGCCGGCTCGTGATGGCGATCTCCGAGGAGACGAGATTGGCCGCCTCGGTCGGCATCGGTCCGAGCCGGCTCGTGGCCAAGGTCGCCTCGGACGCGGAGAAGCCGCGGGGCTTCGTCGTGCTCACCCGGGAGGAGGCGTGCGCGCGCTGGGCCGGGGCGCCACCGGGCCTCGTGCCCGGGATCGGGCCGAAGACCGCGGCCCGGCTCGCCGGGCTCGGGCTCGACACGCTCGCGCAGGTCGCGGCGACGCCCGACGAGCGGCTCGCCTCGGTGTTCGGCGCGCGGATGGGGCCGTGGCTGCGCCGGCGGGCGGCGTTCGAGGACGATTCACCGGTGGGCGCGGCGGCCAAGGCGGTGTCCGAGTCGCGCGAGACGACGTTCCCCTACGACGTGCGCGACGCGGGAGAGATGGAGGGGGTGCTCGAGCGACTCGCGGGGGAGCTGTGCGCCGGGCTGCGCCGGCACGGACGCCGGGGGCGGACGGTGGGGATCAAGGTCCGCCTCGACGACTTCTCCACCCACACACGCGCGCGAACGCTGTCCGCGCCGCTCGACGACCCCGTGCGGGTCGGTGCGCTGGCCCGCGAGCTCCTGCGCGAGTTCGCGCCCGCGCGGCCGGTGCGGCTGCTCGGGGTGCGCATGGCCGGGCTCGAGCGGGGCGCGGACCCCCAGCTCGCACTGCCGCTGTGAGCTACGAGCGCGGGCGCCTCCTCGTCGCCGCGCCGAGGCTGCCCGACCCGAACTTCCGCCGGGCGGTGTTGCTCGTCTGCGAGCACTCAGATGAGGGCGCCCTGGGGATCGTCCTGAACCGCCCGGGAGAGCTGCTCGCGGCCGAGGCGGTCCCCGAGCTGGCCGAGGCGCTCGACCCCGGCGCGGTGGTGTGGGCGGGAGGCCCGGTGGGGACGGACGGGGTCGTCGTCCTCGCCGAGTGGGAGGACCCGGCGGCGGCCGCCGGTCTCGTGCTCGGCGCGGTCGGGTTGCTCGGAGCGGGGGACGGCGAGGACGCGCTGGCCCACACCACGCGCGTCCGGGCGTTCGCCGGGATCTCGGGCTGGGGCCCGAGTCAGCTCGAAGCCGAGCTCGCCCGCGAGGACTGGATCGTCGTCGACGGCGAGCCCGACGACGTCTTCTGCGCCGACCCCGGACGCCTCTGGGGCACGGTGCTCGCCCGCCAGGGCGGACGGCTCGCCCTCCTGGCCCGGATGCCCGTCGACCCGTCGGTGAACTGATCGACGACCCTCCCTGCCGACTCCCAGCGCCGCCTCGGACGATCAGCACGAGTGGGGCTCGACGGGGGGCACCAGCACCAGGCCGCGGAGGTCGATGAGGACGTGGACGAGGATCGGGAGCAGCAGGCTCCCGGTGGCCACGTACAGCGCGGCCAGGACCGCCCCGAGCAGGCCGGTCGCGAGCATCCCGGCCGGTCCCTGGTAGGCGTGAGCGACGGCGAAGACGACGACGGCGACGAGCGCGGCGGGCACGATCGAGACGTCGAGCAGATCGACGACGAGGGCCACCAGCAGGCCCCGGTAGAGCACCTCCTCGCAAATTCCGGCGGTGAGCGAGACGGCGACCGCGAGACCCCGCTCGGCTGATGTTCGGGGCAGCAAGGCACTCACGGCGCCCTGCCCGGGGACAGCCTTGCCCGCGGCGGCAAGCCGGCGGAGGATCACAACCGACACGGCGACGCTCACGGCCAGGGAGGCGGTGAACCCCAGGGCCACGGGCAGATGACGACCGCCGGGTAGCCCGACCCCGACTGAGGCGGCGCTCAGCCCGGGAGCGACCACGACGATGACGGCCACCAGTGCCGTCCAGGCCCACTCGATGCTCAGCGTGAGCCGGTAGAAGCGCAGCAATGCTCCGGGATCGCGCTCACGCTCCCGCTTCAGGCGGGCGTAGTACCGATGCCCGACGATCGGCTCGCCGACCACCGCGTAAGCGGCGAGCGGAGCCGCCAGCGCCAACCCCACCGTGCCGAACTCCGGATGGATGTCGAGCACCCGTGACACCGTAACCACGCGGTGATGTCGGCGCGAGGGAGGTGCTCATGCCGGGCGCGGGGCGCGGCGCTGCGTGACGGCCCAGACGGCGAGGGCGGTGACCGCGGCGCCGGCGCCGAGCAGGCACGTCGCGTTCCAGCCGGCGGCGCCGTAGACGGTGGCGGAGAGCAGCGACCCGAGCACGCCGCCGAGGAAGAACGAGACCATGTAGGCCGTGGTCAGGCGGCTGCGTGCCTCGGGCCGGAGGCGGTAGATCGCGTTCTGGTTGTTGATGTGGACACTCTGGATGCCGAGGTCGAGCACGATGATCCCGGCGATGAGCGCGGGCAGCGAGGAGCCGCCGAGTGCGAGCAGCGCCCAGCTGGCGACGGTGACGAGCAACGAGACGACGAGCGCGACCCGGTCATGTCCGCGGTCCGCGAGGCGGCCGGCGAGCGGCGCGATCAGCGCGCCCGCCGCGCCGGCGAGGCCGAACAGGCCGATCACGCCCTCGCCGTAGTGGTAGGGCGCGCCGGCGAGCAGGAACGTGATCGAGGTCCACAGCACCGAGAAGCCGACCATTCCGAGCGTGCCGAGCGCCATGCGCCGGCGCAGCACGGGCTCCTCGGCGACCAGCGAGAGCACCGAGCGCAGCAGCTCGGCATAGCGCAGCCGTTCGGTGGGAGCCACGACCGGCAGCCCGCGGCGCAGCGCCAGCGCCAGCGCGACCATCGCCGCGGCAGCGAGCGCGAAGACCAGTCGCCAGCCCCCGAGCGCGGCGATCAGCCCGCTCAGCGTGCGGGAGGCGAGGATTCCGATCAGGAGGCCGCTCATGACCGTCCCCACGACCTGGCCGCGCTGCTGCGGGCCGGCGAGAGTCGCGGCGAGCGGCACGACGATCTGGGCGACGACCGACAGCGTGCCGAGCGCGGCCAGCGCCGCGCCGAGCACCAGGAAGGAGGGTGCGACGGCGCATGCCGCAGCCGCCGCGGCGGCGCCGAGCAGCACCCGGGTGATCAGCCGCCGTCGCTCGAGCAGGTCGCCGAGCGGGACCAGCAGCGCCAGCCCGATGACGTAGCCGACCTGCGAGCAGGTGACCAGCAGCGCGGCGGTGCTGTCCGACACCCCGAACTCGTGGCCGACGAGGCTCAGCAGCGGCTGGACGTAGTAGAGGTTCGCGACCGCCGCGCCGCACGCGACGGCGAGCAGGAGGACCAGGCGGCGCGAGATCTCCGGGGCTGCGTCAGCGCCGGTGGCGGTGGTCATGTCGACACCGTGACGCCGCCCGCGCGGGCCAGCCAGAGCCCCCGTGCTACTACATCCGCCTGGAGCAGGGCCGCGACCAGCATCCCTCCGAGCAGGTGCTCGAGGCGCTGGCCCGCGCGCTGCGCCTGGACGACGACGCCACCGCGCACCTGCACGAGCTCGCGCGTCCCGCCCCGCGCCGCCGGCGGGCCGCCCCGCGACCCGAGCGGGTGAGCCCCGATCTGGAGAGGCTGCTCCGGACATGGTCGCAGACGCCGGCGTTCGTCCTCGGGCGCCGCATGGACGTGCTCGTGAGCAACGCGCTCGCCGGGGCGCTGCACGCCGGCTTCACCGAGGGCAACAACCTGACGCGCGCGTTCTTCCTGGACCCCGCCGCGCCCGGGTTCTACGCGGACTGGGATCGCGTGGCCCCCCGCGCTGTCGCCGGGCTGCGCGCATCGGCGGGCGCCGACCTCGACGACCCGCGCCTGACCGAGCTCGTCGGCGAGCTGTCGCTCAAGAGCGAAGCGTTCCGCCGCCTGTGGGCCCGCCATGACGTGCGCGACAAGACCAGCGGCACCAAGCGCTTCAACCACCCGCAGGTCGGCGAGCTGACGCTCGGCTATCACTCCTTCGCGGTCAGCGGCGCCCCCGGGCAGCTACTGACCGTGTACCACGCCGAGCCCGACACCCCGAGCGCGCAGGCCCTCGCGCTGCTGTCGAGCATCGCGGCCGAGGAGCCGAGCAGCCCGGTGCCGACCCGGACACCCTCCGGGTCATAGGCGCGGGTCGGGCAGCAGAGAGTCCCAGGGCGACGTCCCCTGCGCGCGATCGACCGTGCGGATGACGCCCCGGGTGTCGGCGAGCCGTAGCGCTGCTGCAGCGTGCCGTTCAGTTGAAGGCGATCAGGCCGGTGAGCGCGGCGGCCGCCACGAGCGCGGGTTCGGGTACCTTGAGCCGGCGTTGGAGCAGGACGCCGAGTGCGGCGACGGCGA
>JBBSGJ010000124.1:0-6997 GCA_038254195.1 Solirubrobacterales bacterium | reverse complement strand
TGTGCAGGAGCCCGAACCAGCGCCGGTTCGGCATCGGCGTGCGCACGCGCCCGCGCCAGCGCGGCCCGGGCTGATGGGCATCGAGGCCGCCGAGGGCGGGCACGCGCCGCTGTCCGCCGAGCGCGTCCCACGCCGCCAGGTGCCCAGCGGGCGGGCCGTCGAGGCGCGCCTCGGGATCGCGCAACTCGCGCCACGCGGCAAGCGGCGAAACCCACCCCTCGGCCGTGTCGGTCGCCAGCGACCACAGCTCGATTCCCGCCTCCGGGCATTCCGCCAGCGCGTCCCAGCCGGCGGGCGCGGCCAGGCGCGCCGACATCCGCGACCCCGCCGAGAACGGATGCGCGGCGAACCCGACGCCCCCCGCGCGCACGACGTCCGCGCAGATCTGCGCGCCCGTCCGCCCCTTGTCGGGGACCTCCCGGTCGAGCCCGAACGCCAGGAAGTGCCCCTGCGGCGGCGGCGGCGTGACCTCGTGGCCGACGAGGAGCAGGACGCCGTCGTGCCAGCCCTCCCACCCGTCGCGCCGGGCGCCGAGGGTGTTGTGGTCGCAAAGCAGGACCGCGCGCGCCCCCGCCGCCCGGGCCCCGTCGAGGATCTCCGCGACGGTGGCCGTCCCGTCGGAGTAGGTGGAGTGCACGTGCACGACGCACGGGAGGTGGTGCACGCGAGCGGGCATGCCCGCTTCAGCTCTGGGCAACCTCCCCGCCCTACCGTCCGGGCATGGTCGCGGTCTCCGCGTGCGGGCTGAGGAAGTCCTTCGGCGCCGGGCGGGCGGCGCGGGTGGTGCTCGACGGGGTGGACCTCGACGTCGCTCCGGGGGAGCTCGTGGCCGTGGTCGGGCGGTCGGGAACGGGGAAGTCGACCCTCCTGCACCTGCTCGGAGGCCTCGACCGGCCCGACGCGGGGGAGGTGACGATCGGCGGGGCGCGGCTCGACGGCCATCGTGACAAGGAGCTCGCGCGCGTGCGCGCCGAGCACGTCGGCTTCGTCTTCCAGTTCTTCCACCTCGTGCCCGAGCTCTCCGGGCGCGACAACGTGCTGCTCGCCACGCGGGTGCCGGGCGCGCCCTCCGGCGGGCGGGAGCGGGCGGGGCTCCTGCTGCGCGACCTCGGCCTCGAGCACGTCGCCGACCAGCTTCCCCACACCCTCTCGGGTGGCGAGCAGCAGCGGGTCGCGATCGCGCGTGCGCTCGTCAACGAGCCCTCGGTCGTGCTCGCCGACGAGCCCACGGGCAACCTGGATCAGACCGCCGCGGGGGAGGTGGTCGCGCGCCTGCGGGCGATCGCCGACTCCGGGCGGGCGGTGGTCACGGTGACCCATGACGACGAGGTGAGCGCCGTGGCCGACCGCGTCCTGCGGCTCGTGGACGGGCGGCTGGTGGCGTGATCGCCGAGGCGCTCACGCGCCTGCGCCGGCGCCCCCGGCGGGCGCTGCTCGCCGCCGCCGGCGTGCTCGCGGCGGCGCTCATGCTCGGCACCGCGGTCTCCGTCGGCGTCGCCCTGCACGGTGGCTTCGACCGGTCCGCCCGGCGCGCCGACCTGCCCGACGTCATCGCCCGCTTCGCCCCCCGCCCGGTCGCCGAGATCCGCGCCAGGCTCGCCGCGCTGCCGAACGTCCGCTCGCTGGCCTTCCGCCAGGAGGTGCTCGGCGTGCCGCTCACCGGCCACGGCGAGGCGACTTCGAAGGGGAAGGTCGAGGTCGTGCTTCCCGGGCGCCGGGGCTACGCCGTCGTGGCCGGCCGGGACGTCGGGGCGGCGGCCGGGGAGGTCCTCGTCGAGCAGGGCGTCGCCCGGCGGCTGCGCGTGGGGGTGGGGGACGAGCTGACGGTCGGGGCCCTCGGGCCCCAGCGTGTGGTCGGCCTCGCCGTCGCGCCCGACGACGTCGCCTTCCCCCTGGCCAGCACCGCGCGCGTCTACGTCTCGCGCGAGGGGCTGGAGCGACGCTTCGGGGAGCGGCTCCCGGCCCGGGTGAACGTCGCCGAGCTGTGGGCGGTCGATCGCGCGCGGCTCGACGTCACCCTCGCCCAGGCGCGCGCCACCACCGCCGGGGTGCGGGGGCTGCACTTCACGACCCGCGACGGCGTCCGCGTGCTCGTCGACGAGGCGGCGGGGATCGTCGTCGCGCTGCTGGTGGCCCTGTCGCTCGTCGCGCTCGGGGTGGTGGGGGTCGTCCTCGCGGCGTCGGCGCGCGCGGAGGTCCAGCGGTCCCTGCCCGTGCTCGGCGTGCGCCGCGCGCTCGGGTTCTCGCGCGGGCGCGCGGCCGCGGTCTCGGCGCTCGAGGCCGCGCTGCTCGCCGCCCCCGCCGCCGCGCTGGGCATCGGGCTCGGCGCGGCGCTCGCGGGTATCCCCACCTCGCGCCTGCTCGAGGCGCTCAACCAGGTCGGTCCGGGCGCCCGGGTGCTCCTGCCCCTGGCCGGGGCGTGGGTCGCGGTGGTCGCGCTCGTGACCGTGGCCGCCGGAGGACCGGCGTGGCGGGCGGCGGGACGGCCGCCGGTGGCGCTGCTGCGCGGGGGCGACCTGCCCGGCCGGGAGTCGAGCAGGAGCGCGGGCGGCTTCCTCGGGCTCGGCGCCCGGCTCGCGCTCGCGCGGCCCGGGCGGCTCGGCGCGCTCGTGGCCGTGCTCGGGGCGGCGACCGGGTTCGTCCTGCTGCTGCTCGGCCTCGTCTCGCTGCTCCAAGCGCTCTCGGAGGACCCCGGCACGGTCGGCAAGCGCTACGACCTCACCGCCCAGCTCGAGCCGTACGACCTTCCCGCCGTCCGGGCGATCCCCGGCGTGGCCGCGGCGGCGCAGCGGATCTCCGTTCCCGCCGCCGACTCCTACGACCTCGGCGAGACGCTCGAGCTCGTCGCCTACCGTGACCACTCCCGCTTCGAGGACCCCCCGCTCGCCGGCGGGCGCCGGGTGCGCGCCCCGGATGAGGCCGAGGTGGGGACCGGCCTCGCCTCGGCGCTCGGGCTGAGCGTCGGCGGCCCGCTCGCGGTGCAGATCCCCGGCGGGGGCGAGGCGCGCTTCCGCGTGGTGGGGCTCGTGCGCGCGCTCGTGCACGACGGGCGGATCGCCTACGTCCAGCCGCGGCGCCTCGTGGCCGCGGGCCTGCGCGGCGACGGGGTCACCGCGGTGGTCCTCGCCCCCGGCGCGGACCGCGCGCGCGTCGTCGCCGCGCTGACCGACCTCGGGGGACGTCCCACCGCGGCGACGGCCGCCACCCCGAGCGCCGCGGCGTCGCCGCGCTCCGCGCCGTTCCTCGGCACGATCGCCACCCTGCTGGAGGTCGTCGGGCTCGTGGACGCACTCGTGTGCCTGTTCGTCCTCGTGCAGGCCCTGGGGCTCGCCGCCCGCGAGCGCGGCCGGACCCTCGCCGTGCTGCGCGCGCTCGGGGCGGGGCCGGGGGCGCTCGGGCTCGTCTTCGCGGGGGCCGCCGCGGCGCTCGTCGGGCCCGCGCTCGTCGTCGGGCTCGTGCTCGAGCGCCTCGTGCTCGCGCCGGCCGTTGCGCGACTCGCGGCGGGCTATGCGGAGCTGCCGCTCGCGCCGCCGGCCGGGCAGGTCGCGCTCGTGGGCGCCGGGATCCTCGTCCTCGCCGGTGCGGCGGCGGGCTGGACGGCACGCCGGACGGGGAGGGAGTCGATCGTGGAGGGGTTGCGGGGCGAATGAGGCGCAGCGCGCTTCTTGGCCTCCTCCTCCTCGCGGGCTGTGGGGGGGCCCCGGCCGCCCGCCCGGACCCGGCCGGCTCCACCCTGCGCTCGACCTGGGTCGACCCGGTGGGCGACGGTGTCCTGCGACCCGGGCCGCGCGAGCCGCTGCGCCCCCGGACGGAGCTCGCGCCCGCTTCGCGGCCCGTGCGCACCCTCGCGACGTTCGCCCAGATCACCGATGCCCACGTGCGCGACGAGGAGTCGCCGGCCCGCCTGCCGTTCCTCGATCGCTTCGGCAAGCCCTTCGAGTCGGCGTTCCGGCCGCAGGAGGCGCTGAGCGCGCAGGTGCTCGCGGGCGCGGTGCGCGCGGTGGACGCGCTGCGTCCGCAGGCGGTGATCGAGAGCGGCGACCTCGTCGACGACGACCAGGCGAACGAGTTCGACCTCGCGCTCGGGGTCCTGCGCGGGGGACGCGTGAACCCCGACTCGGGCGCCCCGGGCTACGAGGGCGTCCAGGCCCCCGACGACCCCGATCCGTTCTACTACCGCCCGGCCCTCGACCCTCCCCGCCAACGGGGGCTCCTCGGCCGGGCCCAACGCCCCTTCACCACCCCCGGTCTGCACGCGCCCTGGTTTCCCGTCGCGGGCAACCATGACCTCCTCGTGCAGGGCGAGCTCGCTCCCACCCCGGCGACGAACCGTGTCGCCACCGGCGACCGGGCCCTGTGGGAGCCACCGCGCGGGCTGCCGGTGCCGCGCGACGAGGCCGACCTGCCGCGCGCGGTCGCCTCGGCGCTCGCCGGCGGCCACCTGCCGGCACCCGGTGCCCGGGTTCCCCCCGACCCGCGGCGGCGGGAGCTGCGCGCGGGCGAGGTCCTCACGCGGCTGCGGGCCGCCTCGGGCCACGGGGACGGGGGGCCGTTGCTCGACTACGCGTTCGACATCGGGCCCGCGCTGCGCGGGATCGTCCTGGACGTCGTGCGCCGCGATGCGGGCTCGGCGGGGTTGGTGCGTCCGCTCCAGCTCGCGTGGCTGCGCGCGCAACTGGCCCGGGCCGGGGCGCGCCGCGTCGTCGTCTTCTCCCACCAGCCGCTGGCCTCGAGCACGGGCGGGGCCGCGGCGCTCGACCTCCTCGCCGCCGATCGCCGGGTTCTCGCCGCGATCTCGGGCCACACGCACCGCAACGCGATCGCGCTCTGGCGCCGCCGGCTCTGGCTCGTCACCACGGGCTCGCTCACCGACTACCCCCAGCAGGCCCGCGCCTTCCGGCTGAGCACGACGGCGGACGGCGGCGTGGTGCTCGACACCTGGATGCTCGACCACCTCGGCCCGCGCGTGGCCCGCGACCTCGCCTTCACCGACGCCCAGGGCGGCCGGCCGCAGGGCCTCGCGGGCGGGCCGGGGGACCGTAACGCGCGGCTCTACGCCCGCTGAGGGGGCGGCGCACGTCAGCGCCGCGCGGCCTACCCTCGCGACGGTGCGCCGTCCCGCCCTCGCCCTGCTCGTGCTGACCCTGGGCGCGGTCGCCGCTCCGGCGCGCGCCGCGAGCACCCCGAGCTATCAGAACCCCGTCTTCGACGTCCGCCCCTTCCCGGACCCGATGGTCCTGTCCATGGGCAGCGGGGCCCGGCACTCCTATTACGCCTACGCGACGGGCACGGGCTTCCCCATCATCCGCTCCACCGACCTCGTGCACTGGACGAGCCTCGGCCCCGCGCTCCCGACCCGACCCTCGTGGGTCGTGCCGACGGGGGACTCGCACCCGTGGGCGCCGAGCGTGCTCGAGCGCCCGCAGCCCTGCCCGGGCGCGACGAGGGGCCCGTGCTCCGTCATGTACCACGTGGGGACCTCCCGCCAGTTCCGGACGGACTGCATCGGGCTCGCGACCTCGCCCGATCCCGAGGGGCCGTGGACCGAGCGGGGGATCCTCGACGCCACGAGCGGCGCGCGCGACGCGAGCGGGCGCCCGATCGGCTGCGGCGACGACGCGGGCTACCAGAACATCGACCCCGCGCCGTTCGTCGACACGGACGGGAAGCTCTACCTGTACGTCTCCACCGGCCGGATCTGCCCCGCTCCGGCCGCCAACGCCGTCTGCCCGGGCAAGCCGACGATCTCCGTTCTCCCGCTCGCCCCCGACGGGCTCCGGGCCGCGGGCGGGCGCACCGCGCTCTTCTCCGCCGATCCCGGCTCCTGGGAGCAGTCGGGCTCCCTGCCCATCGTCGAGAACCCATGGATGGTCAAATACGGCGCCGGCTACCACCTCCTGTACTCCGGCGGGGACCACACCGCGCGCTACGGGATGGGCGAGGCAGTGAGCTCCTCCCCGCTCGGGCCCTTCGCGAAGGTCGCCACGAACCCCTTGCTCACCGACACGAGCGACGTGGTCTCGGCCGGCGGAGGGTCGACGGTCATCGGACCGGACGGGGCGGAGTGGCTGGCCTACTTCGGGCGCAAGGGCTCGCGGGCCGGGATCCGCACCCTGCGCGTCGAGCCCCTGACGGTCAACGCCGACGGGACCTTCGCCCGCCTCATCCCCACGGTGACCTTCCAGGACCACGATCCGCCTGCGACCTCCATCACCGCCGGACCGCACGGACCCACGCGCTTCGCGAGCGCCCGCGTGCGGTTCGCGGCGAGTGAGACGGGGACGTTCGCCTGCTCGCTCGACGGCGCGCCGGCCGGGCCGTGCTCCTCGCCCTACCTCACCCCCCGCCTGCCCGACGGGCGCCACGCCCTGACGGTCACCGCGACCGACGCGGCCGGGAACGTCGATCCCACGCCCGCCGCGCGGAGCTGGACGACGGACACGCGCACGCCCGCGACGTCCATCGCCCGGGGACCGCGCGGGTTCGTGCGCTCCTCCCGGGCGACCTTCTCCTTCCGGGCGACCGAGCCGGGCGCCTCGTTTCACTGCTCCCTGGACCGCGGGAGGGCGCGGACCTGCCGCGGGCGGACCGCGTTCACCCGGCTCGCCCCGGGGCCGCACACGCTCCTCGTGCGCGCACGCGATCGCGCGGGGAACACCGACCGCCGCGGCCGCCGCCGGGGCTGGGTGGTGCTGGGGGCGACGCGGCGCCTCGGGCTGCGGATAGCCCCGCGCCAACGGGGACGCATCACGTTCGCGGTCCGGTGCGCGGCGTCGTGTCGCGCACGGATCGTGGCCACCGTCGCGGGCCGGACGGCGGGCGCGCAGACCGTGCGCCGGCCCGGGCGGGCGGTCCTCGCGGTGCGCGCCCGCGGGCGCAGGCCGGTGACCGTCCTGCTCACCGCGCGGCGGACCGACGGCCCCGGCATCGCCACGGCGCTGACGACGCTCATACGATCCCGCCGACCGTGACCGCGACCGTCATCGACGCCCGCCCC
>JBBSGJ010000123.1:0-7009 GCA_038254195.1 Solirubrobacterales bacterium | reverse complement strand
GTCTTCCCCTTCGCCCCGCACGTCGGCGCCGAGGTCTTCGAGCGGCTCACGGGCCGGCGTGTGTGGGAGGAGCCGTGGCCCGACGCCGATCCCGCCCTGCTCGAGTCCGACGTGGTGGAGATCGTGTGCCAGGTGAACGGCAAGGTCCGCGCGCGTGTCGACGCTCCGACGGGCGCGCCGCGCGAGGAGCTGGCCGCGCTCTGCCGGGAGCAGCCCAACGTGCAGGCCCACCTCGACGGCCGAGAGGTCGTCAAGGAGGTCGTCGTGCCCGGCCGGCTCGTGAACCTCGTCGTGCGCTGAGCGCCGGCGTGGCCGAGCCGCCGTGGATCGCCGTGGTGGGCGGCGGGGGCGATCTGGACCCGTCGACGGAGGAGGCCGCGGAGGCGGTGGGCCGTGCGGTGGCCACGGCGGGCGCGGTGCTCGTGTGCGGCGGCCTCGGGGGCGTTATGGCCGCCGCCTGCCGCGGTGCGCGCGCGGCGGACGGCCTGACCGTCGGCCTGCTGCCGGGCCTCGACCGCGCCGAGGCCAACGCCTGGGTGCAGGTCGCCGTGGTCACCGGGCTCGGCGAGCTGCGCAACGGGCTCGTCGTGCGCAGCGCGGACGCGCTCGTGGCGGTGGGAGGCGAGTGGGGGACGCTCTCGGAGATCGCGCTGGCCTTGAAGGCGGGCAAGGCGGTCGTCGGGCTCGGCTCGTGGGAGCTGGCGGCGGGCGACCGGCGCGTGGTCGTGGCCCGGGACCCGGAGGAGGCGGTGAGCAAGGCGCTCGGTCGGGTACGCTGAGCCCTACCGGGATAGGGGCTGAATCGTTTGCCCGGATCGAACGGTGGATCGGGGCTGACGTGGTGTACGGACTTGGAAGAGCATTGCCGTTGCGGCTTGGTGCGCGCCTGTGCGTGGTGACGATGCTCGCTTTGGCGAGTTGGGTTACGGCGGCGTGGGGTGCGCCGTTTGCGTACGTCGCCAACTCGGGCTCAGACTCCGTGTCACAGTTCGACAGGATGGGTGGTCCGCTGGCCCCGCTTGCTCCCTTCACGACTGCTACTCGGGGGGGACCGTCCGGCATCATTGTGAGCCCTGACGGGAGGAGCGCGTACGTCACGGAGTTGGGCGAAGATAAGGTCGCCCAGTACGATGTCGGCCCGAACGGTGGGCTAGCTCCGAAGTCTCCGCCAACCGTGGATACGGGCACCAATCCTCAGGGGATCGCGATTAGCCCCGGGGGAGGATATGTCTACGTCACGAACGTCGACAGCAATACGGTTTCCCAGTTCGGCGTCGGACTCGATGGTCGTCTCACGGCGCTGACCCCTGCCTCTGTGGCGACGGGGACGAGCCCGCTTGGGGTTGCGGTCAGCCCGGATGGAAAGAGCGTGTACGTTACGAACGTGGACGGGCCCAGGAGCCACACGGTCTCCCAGTTCGACGTCGGGGCGAGCGGCGCACTTAGCCCCAAGGCCCCCGCCACCGTTGGCGCCGGTAACGGACCCGCCGGTATTGCGGTAAGCCGAAGCGGAGAGAGCGTCTATGTCGCCAACGTGGCAGGAACGGTTTCCCAGTACGATGTCGGAACCGGTGGCACCCTAAGAGCCAAGACGCCCGCGAGCCTCCCCGGGGGACCCGGTCCGTCGGGCCTGGTCGTGAGCCCTGACGGCAAGAGCGTGTACGTCACCGACGAAGACGGCAACAGGGTCTCCCAGTTCGACGCCAACTCCGAAGGCAAGCTGAGCCCCAAGACCCCGAAGGCGGTTCCGTCCGGCAAGCAACCCAAAGGAATCGCCATCGCCCCGGACGGCAACAGCGTCTATGTCACCGACGGGGATAGCACCGCCGTCTCTCAATATCGCGTTGGCGCCAAGGGACGGTTGGTCGCGAGAATTCCCGCCACCGTGCGCGTCGGCCGACTCCCGGCAGGAATCGCGGTGGGCCCCGGCTCCGGCCCCCAGCTCCCACCGGGGATCGTCTTGGCCCGCCCAGTCGCCCGAATCTCGCAAGGGGCAGCGCGGCTCGTCCTAACGTGCCCACAAGGAACCGCAGGCTGTTCAGGAACGCTGGCGCTCAAGACCCGCCAGCGTCTGGTCCTTGGACGTGTCTCCATCGTTCTAGCCGCCGGGACCACGCGCTCGATGTCCGCACGACTGACCACCGCGGGCCGGCGCCTGCTCACCGACGGTCGCCACCGACGTACGCGAGTCGTCGCGTCCTTCGGGCGCACCGAGCGGAATGTGACGCTCATCTCTCCGTCTGGCCCTCGACCCGTGAAGTACGGCGAGTACATCCACGGCTTCTTCGGAGGCGACACCGCCATCGTGTCGCGCACCGGCAGGACCTTCACGACCTTCGACATCACGACCCGATGCACTGCAGTGGCGTCCCCCGCCCATCGAGTCCGCATCCGGGCGAACGGTACGTTCTCGTACCACGGAAAAGTCGCCAGACAGCCGGGTGAGCGGCTCAGCCTAAGAGGGCGATTCACGAGCCAAGTCGACTTCACCTTGACGTACACCATAAGTGGACGCACTCTCGGGACCACGCGTCCTTGCAGAGAGCGCCGAAAGCTCATCTACAGGCTGGTAACGACCGGTCGGACGTCGAGTGCCAACACGGCGTCTGTTTTACTCACATTCTCGCTTCAGTGAACACGTCCGAGTTCGTGACGCATCGAAGGGGTGTAGAGCCTGGAAGCGCAGCCCCGAGGCACCTCCCGGCGTGTGGGGCTTGGAACGATGAGAAGGGACGGCGGGAACTGGGAGGCCTTCTCTGGCCCGGCGGTCTTCGGATGTAGCCGGTCGCTGCCAGGGGTCAGGCTGAGCGGGAGGACTGCGGGTTCGAGGCGTGAATCTCGTCTTGCGCCGGCGAGCGGCCGTTGATCACCGGTGGGCGCCCGGGCGCTCTAGACCCGTCGACGGAGGAGACCGCGGAGGCGGTGGGCCAGGTGGTCGGCACGGCCGGCGCGGTTCTCGTGTGCGGCGGCCTCGGGGGCGTCATGGCCGCCGCCTGCCGCAGCGCGCGCGCTCGTCGCCCGAGGCTCACCGCCCCTCGAGCGTTTAATCTCCCGCTGCTGCGATCCGAGCAACGTAGGACGGCAGTTGACGCACCGCGTCACCAACGTCGGTCACTGCGAAATCGAGGCCTTCGGCCATCGCGGTGTACGCCTCGGCCCAGCTCGGCTGGGCTGTCACAGTCGGTGGCCATCGGTGTTGCGCCCGCGCGGCGAAGACCCGCTCGCAGGCATCGAGTACGGCCAAACGGTCGGGTTCGAGGGCTTCGAGCAGCTGGAGGTCGATCAGGTCTCGGAACCGTGGGTTCTCGCGCGCGTCCGGGAACTGTTCGGTGACCGCGTGCAGCTTCTGCGCGATCTGCCAGCGCTCGGCAAGCACGAGCACGACGTCCGGACCCGAAAGGCCGACCGCATCGAGGTTCGTCCCGGGCAGAGTGGTGAATTCCTCCTCGCCGGTGTCGAGCGGCGCGATCTCAAGCCGTATGGACGTGAGGGGCGCGCCCGGCGAAGCTGACCTGGACGCGGGTCTTCTTGATGTGCGGACGAGTCGGCAAGTCATCCGTGGCGCCGCGGCGAAACGAGAATCCGCGATAGGGCTCGCGCAGCCCGTCATCGAGCGGATCGGCGAGCTGGTCAGGATCGCCGCGCAGCACAAGGTCCACGTCGCGCGTGGCTCGCGCGCGATCGCCGAGACGCAGCTCCATCGCCATCCCGCCTTTGGTCGCGAACACGCAGTCTCCCTCCGGGTCCACGACCCGGCCCAAAGCGCCAGCGAGCATCGTCGCCGCGATCCGCAGGTTCAGCCGCGCCACCGGCTGCCCGGAGTCCTTCTGCCACTGCGTGATCAGGTGCTCCAGGCGCGCCTTCGTCTTGGGCGCCTTCGGCCGCGGCGCGGAATTCCCGCGCGACTCGCTCACGCCCGGCCCGCGGCCACCCGGTCGATTCTGAGATCACCGGTCAACCCGCCGGCCTGCTCGGCATCGAGGAGTCCTCGCTCGCGCCCGTGACGGACCGCCTGCTCCAGCAGGTCGACGGCGAGGTGCGCCGCTGCGCACTCCCGCACGGCCCGCTCGAGCGTCACGACCGGAACTCCCTCGATTGTCGTGACCTCGTGGTCGAGGAGGTCCTCTCGATGGATGACGTAGGCAGATGGCACCTGACGCTGCGGGCGATGCGCGTGCGGGACGGTGATGTGGATCTTGTCGGGATTGACGTCGCCGACGTCCCAGAGGCCGAGCGCGGTGGCTCGGCTGACGACCCCACGGACTCCCGCGGGCCACAGTGCTGCCTCCATATACGTGCCGAGCCGCCCCGATGGCAGGAACGGGATGCGGTAGACGGCGTGGCTCACGCGCTCAAGCCTCCCACGACGCGCCATCTGCGCGATCGTGTTGTCCGCGTAGCCCACCGCACGCGAGTCCTCGAGCTCGAAGAGCCCGTGCTGATCGAAAGCGATCTCTGCCAGCTCGCTGAACCGATCCGTCGGCATGCGCTCAGAATAGCATGTTTTGTCCCTTTTTGAGCAGGCGGTGGGGGTGGCGGTCGGTCGGGTGCGCTGAAATTGTTGCGAAGCGAGCGTCCGTTGAGGAGGGTTGCGTCCTAGCCTCGGCCGGGTGAGCGAGATCAGTCGTCCCCAGCTCGCCGTCTACGCGGTGGCGGCGCTTGCCGTGGTCCTGCTCGGCGCGCGGTACCTGCGCCAGGAAGGGGCCCGTGGGGTGGGTGCAGGGTCGGCGGCGGGGCCCGCGAGGCGGCCGGGGGCGGTGCGCGTGACGGGGGGCGGCGGGGGGCCGGCCCTCGTCGATGTGACCGGGGCGGTTCGCCGTCCGGGCGTGTATCGGCTCGCGGCGGGCGCGCGGGTGCAGGCGGCGGTCCGGCGCGCCGGGGGGGCGCGGGCGGGCGCGGACCTCTCGGCGCTCAACCTGGCCGCGAAGGTGGCCGACGGGGCGCAGGTCGTCGTTCCGGTGCGCGGTGCGGGCGGCGCCGCGGCGGCCTCAGCCGGCGCCGCGGGAGGGGCCTCGGGACCGGGAGGCGCGCCGGCCGGGCCGGTGAACCTCAACACCGCGACGGTGGAGCAGCTCGACGCGCTCGACGGGGTGGGCCCGACGACGGCGCGGAAGATCGTCGAGTACCGGTCGCAGCACGGCGGGTTCGGGTCGTTGGGCGAGCTCGACCGGATCCCGGGCATCGGGCCCAAGCGGCTCGCGGCGCTGCGCGGGAAGCTCATCGTGTGAGCGCGTGGTGCCGGCACGCGCTCGCGGTGCTCCGGGCCCATCCGCGGCATCTGGTGCTCGCGGGGCTGCTCGCCGGCCTGCTCTGCGGCCCGGTTGCCCCGGCGCTCGCCCTGGGCGTGGCGGCGGCCCTGGCGGCGCTCGCGGGCCGCCCGCCCGTCGCGCTGCTCGTGGCCGGAGCGGTCCTCGCCGGAGCCTACGGCGCCGGCGCGAGGCTCGCGGCCCTCGACAAGACGGCGCTGCGCCCGCTGCTCGGTGAGGAGGTCGCGCTGCGCGCCGAGCTGCTCGAGCAGCCCCGCCCGGGGAAGCTCGCCCGCTCGGCCCAGGCCCGCATCGTCGCCGGGCCCGGGAGCGGCGAGCGCGTCGTCGTGCGGATCGGGCGGTGGGGTCATGCCCGGCCCGCCTCCACGGGGGCGATCGTGATCGCCCGGGGCCGGCTGCGCGCGCTCGGGCCCTTCGACGCCTACCAGCGCCGGCGTGGAGCCCACGCGGTCCTCCAGGTCCGCACCCTGTCGCCGACCGGCGCCGCGCGCGGTGGGGCGTGGGGCGCGGTCGACGCCGTCCGCGCCCGCGCCGAGCACGCGCTCGAGACCGGGCTGCCGCCGCCCGAGGCCGCGCTGCTGCGCGGCATGGTCCTCGGGCAGGACGAGCGCCTCGACCCCGGCGTGCGGCAGGACTTCCGCACCTCCGGGTTAGCGCACCTGCTCGCCGCCAGCGGTCAGAATGTCGTGCTCCTCGCCGCGCTGGCCGTGCCGCTCCTGGGTCTGCTCGGGCTCGGGCTCCGCGCTCGGCTCGTCGTCCTCCTCGGGCTCATCGCGCTCTACGTCCCCCTCGCCGGTGCCGGCCCGCCGATCCAGCGCGCGGGGATCATGGGCGCGGCGGGCGTCGTCGCCGCGCTGGCCGGGCGGCCGGCCTCGCGCGTCTACGCGCTCGGGCTGGCGGCGGTGGCGACCCTCGCCCTCAACCCGCGCGCCGCGGGCGACGTCGGCTGGCAGCTCTCGTTCGCCGCCGTGGTCGCCATCCTGGTGCTCGCCCCGCGCGTCCGGGCGCGGCTCGAGGCGCGCCGCTGCCCGGCCCTGCTCGCCGAGGGGATCGGGATCGCCGTCGCGGCGACGCTCGGGACCGCGCCGCTTCTCGCCTTCCACTTCGGGCGCGCCTCGCTCGTCTCGCTGCCGGCCAACCTGCTCGCCGCGCCGGCGGTCGGCCCGATCATGTGGCTGGGCATGCTCGCGGCGGCGGTCGGCCAGCTGGCCACGGCGCCGGCCGCCCTCCTGACCGGCCTGGCCGGCTACCCGCTCGCCTTTCTGCTCTGGGTCGCGCACGTCGCCGCGCGCGTGCCGCACGCGAGCGTCGGGCTGAGGATCGGCTCGGTCGCCGCGCTCGCCGGCCTGTACGCGGTCGTCGTGGCGTTCGTCGTCGTCCGACGCGTCCGCCGGGTGGTCCTCGTGGCCGCGGTGGCGGGCGGTGGCGTCGCGGCCGCGGGAGCCGGTGCGGCGGCTCCGCGTCCGCCTCCGCCGGGCCCCGTCGCCTCCTTCCTCGACGTCGGCCAGGGCGACGCGACGCTCCTGCAGGACGGCGGGCATGCTGTGCTGGTCGACGCCGGGCCGCCCGGCGGGCCGATCGTCCGACGGCTCGCGGAGGCGAGGGCCGGCCCGCTCGACGTCCTCGTCGTGACCCACGCGCAGGCCGACCACGAGGGCGGCGCGGTGGGGGTCCTGCGCGGTCACCGCGTGGGGCTCCTGCTCGACGGCGCGGCGGGCGCGCGGGGCCCCGCGCACGCCGCG
>JBBSGJ010000122.1:0-7091 GCA_038254195.1 Solirubrobacterales bacterium | reverse complement strand
CGCGCAAGGACCGCCGCCACCTAGGCTAACTACTTGCCCCGGACAAAGTCCGGCTGATTGACGCGGGTCTGTCCGGTCCGGTCGGGATGATTTGCCTGCAAATCGGGTGGATCATGGAGGCTGTCATGTTGCGTCTGTCGGGTGGGCAGGTGGAGTCGTTGTTCGACGAGGTGCTGCCGGTCGGGGTTCGGGAGCTGCCCATGGATCTGGAGGCGCTGGATCGGCTGCTGGCCGATCCAGCGCTGTTGGCGCCGGTCGAGCGGGCGTGGGAGGAGGGGGCGCGGCGCTGGGGGCGTCCGTCGGTGCCGATCGACCGGTTCGTCAGGTTGATGGTCGTCAAGCACCGCTGCGGCTGGGGCTATGAGACGTTGGTCCGCGAGGTCTCAGACTCGCTGCATCTGCGCCGCTTCTGCCTGCTGGCGCTGAGCGATCGAGTGCCGGACGAGTCGACGATCCGCAAGCTCGCTCGGCGTCTGGGCGCCGAGGTTGTCGAGGAGATCTGCCGGCACGTCATCAGCATCGCGGCGGGCGCGCCGCGCGAGCAGCGCTTCACAGTGCGGGCGGTCAGGATCGACTCGACCGTGGTGGAGGCCGACGTGCGTTACCCGACCGATATCGGCCTGGCTGACGACGCCGCCCGCACCCTCGCCCGCGAGGCCAAGAAGGCGCGGGCGCTGGCCGGTGCGAAGGCACCGCGGGTGCGCAACCGCTCGCGCGGAATCCGGGCGCGGATGCGCAAGCTCAACCGGACGCTGGCCGCCCGCACCGGCCAGGGCAAGACGACCGCGCTCAAGCTGACCGGCGAGGCCGGTGAGCAGGTCACGCAGACGATCCGCGAGACCCGCCGCCTCGCCGAGCGGTTGCGGGAGCGGGCCCGCGGTCGGGGCGCGCAGGCCAAGCTCAAGGCGGCGCGGCGCCTGGACGAGCTCGCCGAGCGGGCCGAGAAGGTGCGCCGCCAGATCGGCCAGCGCGTGGCCGGCGAGAAGATCACCGACCGGCTGGTCTCGTTCGCCGACCCCGACGCCCGCCCGATCCGCAAGGGCAAGCTGCGCACTCCGACCGAGTTCGGCTACGTCGCGCAGATCGCCGAGCTGTGCGAGAACACCCGCCGCGGCGCCCGCGGCCTGATCCTGCCCGCCCCCTCCCAGATCGGCTCTCCCAACGAGTCCGACCTGCTCCCTCAGACCGCCCGGCAGCTCGACGCGCTCGGCCTGCGCCCGCGTGACCTCGCGCTCGACGGTGGGTTCGCGCCCGGCCCCGTCGCCGAGCACCTGCCCGGACCTGACCGGGCGTTCATCGCCGGCCGCCAGTCCGCCGGCACCAAGCGCACCAACCGGCGCCTGGCGAAGTTCCGCGTCGGCGCCGAAGGACGCATCAGCCACCTCAAGCGCAACTACGGCCTGGACCGCAGCCGCCTCAAGGGCCACGCCGGCCAGCAGACCTGGACCGCCTGGGCGATCCTCGCCTACGACCTCGACACCCTCGCCGTCCGCGCCCGCTGACACCATCACAACCAGGACAGCGGGCCACCACCCGGGCCCGCCCCGCCCACCGAACGGCCGCGCCCCACCGCGCGGCCGTTCGCATTCTCAACCCCAATCACCCGCCTCGCAGCCCCCATTTATCCGGGGCAAGTAGCTAGCCGCAGACGGCCCCCCGGTCCCCCGGGGTACCTTTGTGAGCGTCATGGCGATCGCAACGAGCCCCTACGCGGACAAGACCGACGAGCAGAGGGCGATGACCGAGATGGTCCGCCAGTTCGCGGACGAGCAGATCCTCCCCAACGCCGAGCACTACGACGCCGCCGACGAGTACCCCGGGCCCATCGTGGAGCAGATGAAGGAGCTCGGGCTCTTCGGGGTGACGATCGGAGAGGAGTACGGCGGGCTGGGGCTCGACCTGACGACCTACAGCATGATCGTCGAGGAGCTCTCGCGGGGCTGGATCTCGATCTCCGGGGTCATCAACACCCACTTCATCGGCTCCTACCTGCTCATGAAGTTCGGCACCGACGAGCAGAAGGAGAAGTACCTGCCGCGCATGGCCACCGGGGAGATCCGCGCGGCGTTCTCGCTCTCGGAGCCCGAGCTCGGGTCCGACGTGCAGGCCATCAAGACGAGCGCTCAGAAGCGCGACGACGGCGCCTACGAGATCAACGGCCAGAAGATGTGGGTCACGAACGGGCTCACGTCGGGCCTCGTCTTCACGCTCGTGAAGACCGATCCCGACGCCTCGCCGCCCTACAAGGGCATGACGTGCTTCATCTGCGAGAAGGAGCCGGGGTCGCCGGAGAACGACGGGCTCACCGTGCCCCCGAAGATCAAGAAGCTCGGCTACAAGGGCGTGGAGTCCACCGAGCTCGTCTTCGACGGCTACCGCGTCGGAGCCGAGAACGTGCTCGGCGGCGAGGAGGCGGGGCTCGGCAAGGGCTTCGTGCAGATGATGGACGCGCTCGAGGTCGGCCGGGTGAACGTCGCCGCCCGCGGCGTCGGGATCGCCCAGCGCGCGCTGGAGCTCGCCCTGCGCTACTCCCAGGAGCGCAAGGCGTTCGGCAAGCCGATCGCCCAGCACCAGGCCATCCAGTTCAAGCTCGCCGACATGGCCACGCAGGTCGAGGCGGCGCGGCTGCTGACCATCCGCGCCGCCCGCCTCAAGGACGCCGGCGAGCGCTCGGACCTCGAGGCCGGCATGGCGAAGCTCTTCGCCTCCGAGGCCGGTCGCTTCTGCGTCGAGGAGTCCTTCCGGATCCACGGCGGCTACGGCTACTCGAAGGAGTACGAGATCGAGCGCCTCTACCGCGACGCCCCGCTGCTGCTGATCGGCGAGGGGACGAGCGAGATCCAGAAGATGGTCATCGGCAAGAAGCTCCTCGAGCGGCACAAGATCTAGGCTGACCGGCGTGGCCGACGCGAAGACCCTCAGTGAGCAGGCCGTGCGGCGCGTGCTCTCGGAGGTCCCGGCGCTCGAGCCGCTCAAGCTCGTCGTCGGGCTCGAGCTCCGGGGGCGCGGAGATGTCCAGCTCTATCGCGTCGAGATGCCGGGACCCAAGGTGACCAAGGTCGTTCCCTCCGACGCGTCGGTCTCGGTCTCGGTCTCGCGCTCGCATTTCAACGTGCTCGCCGAGAAGGGGCGGGTGCGCGACTGGCGTGAGGCGTTCGAGACCGGGCAGGCGCGGGCGACCGGGCCGACGGAGATCCTCAGGCTCATCCAGAACGTCGTCGAGCGCCAGGAGGAGCGGGCGCGCACCCGTCGCGCGCGGCACTAGCGCTCCTGGTCGCGCTCGCGGTCGGCGGGTGCGGGGGAGGGGAGGAGAAGGAGCCGCTGGCGCTGGGCGTGAACCTCGCCCAGCTCTTCGACGACCCCGCGAACGCGGCCCTGGTCGAGCCCGCGCTCGCCCGCGCCGGGCACGACGGGATCCGCGAGGCGCGCGCCGACGCCCTGTGGGCCGCGTCGCAGCCCGCCCCCGGCCGCTTGGACTGGACGTTCTCCGACCGGGTGGCAGGCGCGCTGGCCGGGCACGGGATCCGCTGGTGGGCGGTGCTCGACTACGCCCCCGCCTGGGCGGCGGCGGCACCGGCGTCGTTGCACTCCGCTCCGCGCGACCCGGCCGACTTCGGCGTCTTCGCCGGCGCGTTCGCCCGCCGCTATGGGCCCGGCGGCGCGTTCTGGCGCGAGCATCCCGAGCTCCCCGACCTACCGGTCCGCACGATCGAGGTATGGAACGAGCCGGACTCCCGGATCTTCTGGGTCCCCGGGCCCGATCCCGTGGCCTACGCGCGGACCTTCGCCGCCGCGGTCCGGGCCGTGCCGTCCGACGTGCGACTCGTGGTGGGCGGCCTGACGGGGACCGGGACGTTCCTGCCCGCGGTCCTCGCCGCCGAGCCGGTCATCGCCGGGCGGATCGCCGCGGTCGCCGTCCATCCCTACGGGCTGTCCTCCCCGGCGGTCCTCGCCCGGCTCGGCGGCTTCCGGACGGCGGCGGAGCGCGCCGGCCTGGACCACGTCCCCCTCGCGGTGACCGAGGTGGGCTGGGCGACCCGGCCCCCCGGCAACGACTACTTCGCCTCCGAGGAGGACCGCGGGCGCCTTCTCGCCACCACGTTCCCCGCCCTGGCGCGCACCGCGTGCGTCGAGTCCGCCTTCCTGTCCTCCTACACGACTCCCGAGCGCCGCCCTGGGGACGTGGGCGACTGGTTCGGCATCGTCCCGCCCGGGGGAGGGGAGGGGCCGAGCCGCACCGCCTTCCGGGCGCTGGTCTCCGACCCGCCCGCCGCAGCGCGATGCCCGTGAGCACCTCGCGCACGAGCCGCTCGGCGACGAGCGCGGTCGGGGGGCGGTCGGAGACGAGGTCCTCGGTCGGCGCCGATCACGGGCAGGCCTTGAGCATCCGCCGGTAACGCACCATCGTCGCGTGGGCCATGTCGCCGTGGGTCTGCGTACGCAGGCGCCCCACGCGCTCGCGGTGGTAGGGCGAGGAGAGGCTCTCGTTGTGGCCGATGACGTCCCGCAGGCGGATGTGGAAGCGGCAGCGCAGGTAACGGGTGAGGCGGAGGGAGGCGCGGAGCTCGCGCCGGTTGCCCATGAGGTCCCCGTCGCGGTAGCCGACATGCTCGATCCCGATCGCGGTCCAGTTCAGCCCCACCGTATGGCGGCAGCGGATGGAGGTCGAGACGAGGAGATGGACGTCCCCGCGGGGCCCGATCACGTAGTGGGAGCACACCCCGGGCAGCTCGTGGAGCTCGGGATCGGCGACGTCGGGCGCGAACGTGTTGCGCACCGCGGCCGCGCTGCCGGCCACCGCGATGTGCTCGACGATCACGTGCGGGTTGCGCAGCCGCCAGCGCCGCCGGCCGTAGTGGCGGGCGTTGTAGGCGGCGGTCTCACGCTTGCGCCGGGCGCCGAAGGGGATGAGGTCGCGCTGGACGGGCGGGGGAGCCACCCAGGCGGTGGCCAGGGCGGCGAGCACGGCGATGATCACCGCTGCTCCTCAGGGCACCAGACCGTCGTGCGCCCGCCCACCGTGGCCACGGAGAGCTGGGTACCGCAGCGCGGGCAACTTCCGCGCGCCGTGCGCTCGGCCATGAGCCTGCCCGTGTGCACCCCGCCCAGGCGCACCGCGTCGCGGATCGCCCCGCGCAGGACGCGGCGCAGGCGGTCGAGCTCCTCCTCGCTGAGCCCCCCGGCCGACCGGAGCGGTGAGAGCCGCGCGCGCCAGAGGGCCTCGTCGGCGAGGAGGTTCCCGACGCCGGCGATCACGGCCTGGTCCATGATCCGCGCCTTGAGCGGCGCCTCCCCGCGGCCGACCCGGGAGCGGAGCTCCGCTCGGGTGATCTCCCCGGCGTCCGGCCCGAGCCCCGAGAGGTCGGGCTCGAGCACGGCGCGGCCGAGCCGGCGCTTGTCGCGCAGGATGAGCACGCCGCCGTCCTCGAAGAACAGCGTGAAGCGGTCCCACACCGGGTTGTGGCGGCCGTTGCCCACGTGGGGATCGCCCGCGCCGTGCTCGTCGACCTCGATCCGCCCCGCCATGCCGAGGTGCAGACCGAGGTCGGGCCCCTCCTCGTCGGTCTCGCACCACATGGTCTTGCCGATCCGGTTGGCGGTGACGAGCGACCGGCCCACGAGCGCCGAGCGGATCTCGCCGGGGCCGTGCGGGCGGCACACGTAGGCGTCGGAATCGTCCACGTCGGCGATCCGGCGACCGAGCGCCAAATCGGCGATGAGGGCTCTGGCGCGCTCGACCTCGGGTAGTTCGGGCATGCTGTGGGGATCGTAGGACCGCGCCGCCTCATCGTCGTGTCCCTCCTGGGCCTGCTCGTGGCGGCTTCGCCGGTGCGGGCGCGGCCGCCCGTCCACACCGTGCTCCAGGACGACGCGCTGCTCCTCTACACGACGCCGGTGCAGCAGGAGCGCGTGCTCGCGCTGCTGCGCTGGACCGGGGTCGACGTCGT
The DNA here is from genome assembly GCA_038254195.1 of Solirubrobacterales bacterium. GTDB lineage: Bacteria > Actinomycetota > Thermoleophilia > Solirubrobacterales > Solirubrobacteraceae > JBBQAA01. The sequence continues at coordinate 1,143 of JBBSGJ010000122.1, read as the reverse complement.
GCGGATGACCGCGCAGTGGCGCGAGCTCGAGCCCACCCGGGGACACGGGGACCCGGCCCGCTGGACGGTGCTGGACGACGCGGTCCGCCTCACCCGCGCCCACGGCATGCAGCCCATGCTCGACCTCGGCTACGCCGCGCCGGACTGGGCGGGTGGCATCCGCACGCCGGACCCGCGGGAGTTCGCCGCGTTCGCGGCGCGGGTGGCGCGCCGCTACTCGGGGCGCTACCGGCCTCCGGGTGCTCCGGGGCCGCCACTGCCCCGCGTCGGCCTGCTCACCCTCTGGAACGAGCCGAACCATCCCTACTGGCTCCAGCCCCAGTGGCGCGACGGCGTGCCGGTCTCCCCGCATCTCTACCGGCGCATGGTGGAGCGCGCCTACCCCGCGGTGAAGCGCGCGAGCCCGCGGACGACTGTGCTCGTGGGCGCCACGGCGGCGACCGGCGACGATATGGGCGCTGGCGCGCGGCCGGTTCCTCCGCTGCGCTTCCTGCGCGAGCTCGCGTGCGTGGACGCTCGTCTGCGCCCGCTGCACCGCTCGGGCTGCGAGCACTTCCGCCGCGTGCCCGGGGACGGGTGGAGCCATCACCCGTATCCCCGGGAGCCCGGGAATCCCTCCCGCCCGCCCTCCCCCGATGACGTCCACATCGCCGAGCTCCCGCGCCTCAGCCGCACCCTCGACGCCCTCGTCCGGCGCGGCCGCATCGCTCCGAGGATGCGCGACCTCTGGCTCACGGAGTCCGGCTGGGAGTCAGACGTCCCCGTCCCCATCCGCCCCTGGAGCCCGCTCGGCCAGGCACGGCAGATGGCCGCCGGTGAGCGCCGGGCGCTACGCGATCCCCACGTGCGCTCCTGGGGGCAGTTCCTCCTGCGCGATGACGCCACCGCCCCGGCGTTCGTCGCCGCCCTGATGGGGTCGACCATCCGCCCCACGGGCTCGTGGCAGACCGGGCTCTTCTACGGGAACTGGATCCCGAAGCCCGCGCTCCCCTCCTTCCGCCTGTCGCTCGACGTGACCCCCGGCGCGGTGTGGGGCCGGGTCCGACCGGCGCGCCGTCCGGTGACGGTCCGCCTGCAGGCTGGGCGCCCGTGGCGCACGGTCGCGCGGGTGCGCACGGCGGCCGACGGGACGTTCACCTGGCG
>JBBSGJ010000121.1:0-7098 GCA_038254195.1 Solirubrobacterales bacterium | reverse complement strand
TCATCTCCCCGGACCTGTGCCACGACACCCACGACTGCGGCGTCGGCGTAGGTGACCGCTTCCTCGCGGGCCTCGTGCCGGCCGTGCGGGCCGAGCTCGGGCCGCATGGCTTCTTGGTGCTGACGTGGGACGAGGGTTCCACCGACGCGGGATGCTGCGGCGTGGCGCGCGGCGGTCACATCGGAACGGTCGTCATCGGGCCCGATGTCCGGCGCGGGGCACGGAGCTCGCGTCCGGTCGATCACTACGGCGTCCTGAGGTTCATCGAGCGGGCCTTCGCGCTGCCGTCGCTGGCCGGGGCGAGGCGCGCCGACGCTCGCGCGTTGCGCTCGCTCTTCGTCCGACCTCCGGGCCAAGCGGGGTGAGCAGGTGCCCGTCCGGCGCGGCCGCCCACACGGCTTGGGGTCGGTGCGAATGGTCATGGGCCAGTGTGGGGAGAGACGGGTCCGCGGCGGGGGGAGCGGTGGCAAAGAGGGGGCAAAGATTCCGAGCGGGAATGCGTCCGGCGGGGTAGAGGTCCATCGCCGGGGCGGCGTCGGCCCAGTCCAGCTCACCGCGGTTGATCTCGCTGATCGCGCTGTCGGGCGCGGTAGGTCGAACGCGGCAGCGCTCTCGCGATCACACCTCGACGAGCTCGGCGTGGGTGGCGCTTGCGACGGCGAGTGCCGCGAGATCGCCTGCGTCCGACGTCAGGATCTCATCGCCGTCTCTTGCGAGCGCGACGATCGCCGCGTCGATGACGTCGTGCCCTCCGCTTCTGGCCAGCAGAGCTCCTGCTGCTCGGCCAAGGGCTTCGTCGAGCGAGATGATCGCGGTGGCGGATAACAGACGGGCCACACGGGCTTGACGTGCGTCACCGCGCCACACCTGCCCGACCACACCGCCGTGGGTGAGCGGCAGTCGGTCCGCGCGGTGCTCACGAGCGAGCAAAGCCATGACCCTGCGATCGGCGCGCTCCACGGCGATGAACGCGCCGGCATCGAGCAGCAGCGTCATCCGGCGAACCGCCCAGCGGTCGGCTTGCCACGTACGACGACGGCGCGCTCCCTCGCCCACCTCGTCGCCTCGACGATCTCGGAATCGGTTATCCGGCCGTGCTCCGCTTCGTACTCGGCGAGGAAGTCGCCGAGCGCGGTCATCCGCGAGTCGTGCTCTGACTGTCTGCGCAGGGCTTCGTTCACCCACGCGCTGAGATTGCCCGCGGTACCGGCGGCCACGGCCGCGTGACCCGCGGCCACGAGCTCGGGATCGACCGATGCGGATAGCCGCCGCTTGACTGGCACTACGAAGATGCTAAGGCACTACCACGGACATCACACCTCGCGGCCCGAGCAGGCGGCGTTCGACCGTCGTTCTACACCCGCGCCCGCCCGCGCCACCGGTACTCCGGAACCGTTCTCGGCACACTCCGTGCATCCGCGACGACGCCTCGATCCTCACCGGGCGCCGTGCCCTGTCCCTGCCGGCACGGTCCCCGGGGGGATTCCCGCTGCCCGCCGCACCGGGCGGGCATGGAGGCAGGACCCGCGTAGCCGACCGGCTGCGCGCCGCGCCACTCCTCGTCCAGACGGGCGTGCTCTCCTTCGGACTCGCCCTGGCCTGGATGCTGATCGGCCCGAGGACGGCCGACCTCGCCGCCCAGACCTACCGGGTGTGGCTCTTCGCCCAGGACGGTCCGCTGCTCTGGGACAACTCCTGGTACGGCGGGCACCACCTCCCGGGCTACAGCCTCGTCTTCCCACCCCTGGGGGCACTCCTGGGCACCCGCCTCGTCGGGCTGCTCGCCGCGGTCGCCGCCACGGGACTCTTCGCCGAGCTCGCGCGGCGGCAGTTCGGTCCCCGCGCCCGCGCGGGGGCCCTGTGGTTCGCCGCCGGGACGGCGGCCGATCTCGCCATCGGGCGCCTGACCTACCTCACGGGGGTGGCCTTCGGGTTGGCGGCGCTGCTCGCCGTCCAACGGCGGCGCCCGGTGCTCGCCGGCCTCGCCGCCGTGCTCTGCGCCGTGACCAGCCCGATCGCGGGCGCGTTCCTGGCCCTCGTCGCGTTCGTGCCCATGCTCTCCCGTCGCTCGCGCCGGGCGGTGGCGCTCTTCGCGTGCGCCCTGCTGCCCGGGCTCGGCCTCACCGCCCTCTTCCCCGAGGGCGGCCAGCAGCCGTTCTTCCTGGGGTCGGCCCTCGTGGGAGTCGCGCTCGTCGTCCTCCTCTTCCGCGCGCTGCCGCGTACCCAGGTCGAGCTCCGCCTCGGGGCCACCCTCTACGGGGCGGCGATCTTCGCGGCCTGGCTCGTCCCCAGTCCCATGGGAGGGAACGCCGTGCGTCTCGGCGCGGGGTTCGCCGGCGCGCTGCTCCTCTGCTCGCGGGAGGGCCGGGGGCTCGGGCGAAGCGGCATCGCCGTCCTCCTCGCGCTGGCCGTCTGGCAATGGTCGGGCCCGGTCGTCGAGATCCTCAAGACCTCGGACAACCCCGCGACCAGGGCGTCGTACTTCGCGCCCCTGTTGCACGAGCTCGACCTTCACGGCGCCCGGCGTGGGCGGGTGGAGGTCGTCCCCACCGCCACGCGGTGGGAGGCCGTGTTCGTCGCGCGGCGCTTCGCGCTCGCCCGCGGTTGGGAGACGCAGCTCGACCGCCGGTACAACCCGCTCTTCTCCACCGCGCGGCTCTCCCCCGAGCGCTACTCCCGGTGGCTCCGGCGCAACGCCGTCCACTACGTCGCACTCCCCGACGTCACCCCGGAGCGCTTCGGTCTCACGGAGGCGAGCGTCGTCGCCCGTCCCCAGCCCTTCCTGCGCCCCGTCTGGCACGGGCGCCACTGGCGGCTGTACGCGGTTCGTGGCACGCAACCCTTCGTCGAAGGTCCCGGAGAGATCGGACGTGTCTTCTCCGACGGCTTCACGCTCGTCGCCCGCCGGCCCGGACGGCTGCTGGTCCGGGTTCACTCCTCTCCCTGGTGGAGCGTCACCTCCGGGTCGGCGTGCGTGGCCAAGTCGCGCTCGGGCTGGACGGTGGTGCGCGCGCTCCGGCCGGGGAGGATCGAGGTCCGCGCCCTGCTCACGCCCCACGGCGCGGCGTGCCCTCTCCCGCGCTGAGCGCTCGGATGCCGCACCGCGACTCGGGGCGTCCCCCGCCCAGCGCGGGGACGGACAGCCGCAGGAGCCTCCAGGGGCGCCCATGACGCAGGGGGACCGCGGTCAGGCTGACCAGGCCCGCATGGCTGAGCAGAAAGCGGCGCAGGCGCGGGTCTCGCGCGCGCACACGCTCGAAGGCGAGCCCGCCCGGGGTCGGCGACGACGCCGCCTCGGTGGTGCGCCCGAGGTCCCACGCCAGCCGCGCCTGATAGGGGTGCTGGGTCGTCACGGGGCACCCGCGCAGCGCCCGTGGCCCCCCGACCGCCGCCACCGCGCGATCGAGCTGGCCGGCCGCCGACCCGTAGGCGTCGACGCGAGTGACCTGCCGCACCACTCCGGCGCCGTGCGAGAGGACGCCGGCGGCGAGGGCGACGGCGAGCGCACCTCCCGTCGCGACGCGACGCCAGGAGCCCCTCATCCTTGCCGTGACCGATCCGAGCCCGACCGCCGCGAGCACGGACAGCAGCGCCCCAGCAGGGATCAAGAACCGGGCCTCCGCTCCGTAGCCCTGGGTGGCCTCGAAGACAGTGACCGCGACCCACGCCAGCGTCACGCCCGCGAGCGCCGCCGCCACGCGCCGGTTCGCTCGCCAGCGCAGGACGGCGGCGAGGGTCGCCGCGACCAGCCATGGCCAGGGAACGGATTGCAGCGCGAAGCCGAGGGTCGCCGGGACCTCGCGCGCGGGATCGTGTGCGCGAGCCGCGATCCCCGCCATCCGCGCGAGCGCCGACCCGTGGAGGGCATCCCCAGACCCGATGAGATCGCCTCCGAACCAGAGGACGGGCACGGCCGCGCAGGCGAGGGCGACCCGGAGCCGGAGCCGAGACTCGCTCCGGGCGAGCCAGAGGGCGTAGATGGCGAGGAGCGCCCAGGCCTCGGGGCGGGCAAGGGCGGCCAGCACGAGCAGCGCGAGGGCGTGCGGAGGGCGCCCCACGATGTGGCGCTCCACCGCGCCGATGACGAGCGCGGCCACGACCGGCTCGATGAGCCCCGAGCCGGCGGTGTGGAGGAGATCCGGGACGAACACGAGGCCGCCGACGCCGAACACGCCGGCCGCGACGCCGCCCCACCGCCGCCCCAGCCGGAAGACCGTGACTCCCAGCGCCACCGTGGCCGCGCGGACGATCACGAGCCAGAGCGCGGGGGCGAGCGATCCCGAGAGGACCAGGGGAACGCCCACGAGCGCGGGCAGAGGCTTCCACGAGGGATAGGCGAGTGTCGTGAACTCCCCGGAAGAGCCGATGAGCGCGCGACTCCACAGCAGCCACCCCGACGGGTCGAACTGCGGGATCGACGACCACAGGAGCGACAGGACCCCAGCGCCCAGCGCCGCGGACGCGAGCAGGACGACCCGTGATCCTTCCCGCCCCGGTTGCCTGATGAACGACGTGAGGCGGGGGGCGACCATCATCGAGCCGATCGTGTCCCCTTTTCCGTTGGCCCCCGCAGCCCCGACGTTGAGATTGTGTGGAGCCGGCAAGCGCGGGCCGCTGCTCCCAAGCCCCTCGCCGATCAGAGCTCGCGCAGCTGCTCGGGATCCCCCCGGCGCAGGGCGCGCAGCGTCGTGACCCCCGCGGCGACGACCGCGAGGAGCGTCAGCGCCACCACTCCGGCGAGGTAGCCCCAGGGCACCGACAGGAAGTCAGGCGGTGGGTCGAAGACGCCCGTGAGCACCTGGACGAGCATCTCGGAGATCGCGACGGCGATCAGGGCGCCGGAGAACAGCCCGCCCACCGTGACGAACGCCGACTCGCTCCACACGAACCCGCCGAGCTGCCGGCCGCGGGCGCCCAGCGCGCGGGCGATGGCGAAGGTCCGCCGGCGCTCGGCGAAGCCCAGCCCGAGGGCGAGGCCCGACGCGGCGGCCGCGAGGACGAGCGCGAAGGCGAGCTCGACCCGCGTGAGCCCGGAGAGCTCGACCGCGGTGAGGTTCGAGCCCACCACCTTGCGCTGGTCGACGATGTCGGTCACCTGGGCCGAGGTCCCCACCTGCCGGTGGACGCGCGCGGCCACGGTGGCCGGGCTCGTGCCGTCGGTCTGGACGAGGAAGGCGCCGACCGCGTCCGTGTGGGTCATGCGGGCCACGTAGCTCGCGTTGGCCACCAGGAACGAGTCCTTCGGCGCGGTGGGGAACTCCTTGGCCACGCCGGCGAAGTGGAACGGGACCGTCGTGAACTTCTTGGTCACCCCGTCCTGGAGGCGCAGGCGCACGAGGTCCCCGGGACGGAGCTGGAAGTCCTTGACGGTCTCGGCCGCGACGAGCACCGAGCTGGGCCGCGCGGCGAGGGTGGCCATGAGCTGCCGCGCGCTGCCGCCGGCGAACCAGCCGTCCTGGAGCTTGCCCGCGGCGGAGATGCTCTGCGGGCGCACGCCGTAGAGGTCCTGGAGATCGGCGCCGACGTAGGCGAAGCGGTGCTGGAGCGGCTCGACGCTCCTGACTCCCGGGACGGAGGCCAGGCGCGCCGCCCCCGCGGGGCCCACGCGCGTGCCCGGCGATTCGGTGACGGTGACGTCGGCCCCGTTGGAGAGCCGGGCGTCGGCCTCGGCCTGCTGTGAGTAGGTCGAGTTGAACACCGCGGTCGAGCCGGCGAACGCGGCGGTGAGGGCGACGAGCGTCACCGAGCGGGCGAGCAGCCGGCGCTGGCGGCCCATCGTCGCCGCCACGGTCGGCGAGAGCTCTCCGGCGAGGGGGCGCAGGATCCGGGCCAGCGGCGTGCGCCCGCGGACGAGCACGAGGTCGGCGAGGCGGTAGGTGAGCAATCCGGCGCCGATCCAGCCGAGCACCGGAGCCAGCAGCGCGTACCAGTTCACCGAGACCTGCGGGACCCCCTCGGGGGCGAGGACGAGCTGGTAGCCGTTCTTCGAGGCCTGCCAGTACACGAGCGCGGCGATCGCGAGCGCCGCGACGTCGAGTCCGTAGCGCGCCCACCACGGGGCGCGGTCGCGGCGGCCCACCTGGCGGCGCTGTCCCGCGACGGTGAGCCCGCGCGCGTCGCGCCAGGCGGGCAGGGCGATCGAGCCCGCCGCGATGACCAGGCCGGCCAGGGCCGAGCCGACCGCCCACAGCACGGCGGCGAGGGTGCTCGCGCCGAAGCTCGCGGTCTGGAAGGCGACGGCGCCGATCGCCAGCGCGGCGCCGAGGCCGAGGACGATGCCGACACCCCCGGCCAGAGTCGTCTCGGCGAGGGCGACCCGCAGGAGCTGGCGCGTGGAAGCCCCGCGCGTGCGCAGCAGCGCGGCGTCCCGGCGCCGGCGGTCGGCGCCCGCCGAGGCGATGGAGGCGGTCACGAGGCCGGCGAGGATCGCTCCGGGCACACCGAGGAAGAGGAAGAGCAGCTCGGCGTAGAGGGCGTCCCCGCGGGCCTTGTCGAGCGTGGCGCCCAGATTGTCGCCGACGAGCCCGGCTCCCGCGAGACGGGTCTCGAGGTTGCGGGCCGCGCCGCTCACCTGGGTGAAGGCCGCGCTCGGACTCGCCGGAAGGCGGTGGGAGAGCAGCGCGTGGACCTGGGTGGTGACCGTCTGACCGGTCTCGATCCGGGAGAAGAGCGCCCGGGGCAGGAGGATGACGTTGTCGGGCGGGGCCTGGGGCTGGGCGCCCGGAGGCGCACCGACCTGCTGGAAGAGCGAGTCGGCGGTCGGGAGATCGACGACCCCGTCGATCCGCACCCGGGCGGGAGCCCGCCCCGCGCGGCCGATGGAGACGGTGTCGCCGGGCCGGGCGTGGAGGTTGGCGGCCGTCTGCTGGGCGAGCAGGACACCGGTCGCGGCCCCCGACAGCGTGCGGATCTGGCCGGGGAACGCCCGGCCGTAGCCGTCCGGGAGGCCGAGCACCCGTCCCGGGCCGGTGGTCTGCGTCGAGCCGCCCGCCGTTGCGCGCAGGCCGGTACTCGGCGCGAAGGAGACGGGCAGGGACGTGGTCACGCCGGGCTGGCTGCGCACGCCCGCCAGGACGCCGGCGGGGTTCGCCCCCGCCC
>JBBSGJ010000120.1:0-7114 GCA_038254195.1 Solirubrobacterales bacterium | reverse complement strand
GCGCCGCAGCCCTCGAGGGCGAGGGCGGCGCGCTCCGGCGGCGCCGGGACCTCGGCGTGGACCGCTCCGAGGGCAGCGCGCAGGGCGTCGGCCGCGGCGCGGACGGCGGGGGCGCCCGCGGTCGCCGGGGGCGCGGGCAGCGCGACGGGCCGGCCGCGCGCGCGCAGCTCGGCGTGCGCGCCGCGGACCGCGTCGCGCAGGCGCGGGGCGCCGTAGGCGGCCAGGAGCTCCTCCGAGGGCTCGCCGCCGTCGCAGACCCAGGCCGCGAGGGCGGTGTCCCACGCCGCGCGCTCGGTGCGCTCGGCGGCGACCTCGTCGGAGACGGTGAAGCGCGGGTCCAATCCGGCCTGGAGGGGGTGGGTGCGCAGGAGCCGGGCGGCCCAGCCGTGGATCGTCCCGATCCAGCCGCTCTCGGCCGCGCGCGCGTCCTCCTCGCGCCCGGCGTCGCGCAGGCGGTCGCGGATGCGCTCGGCGAGCTCCCCCGCCGCCTTCTCGGTGAACGTGATGGCGAGGATGCGCCGGGGGTCGACGCCGTCCTCCGTGACAGCGGCGACGAAGCGCTCGGTGAGCACGCGCGTCTTGCCCGAGCCCGCCGCGGCCGTCAGGTGGAGGTCGCCCTCCCGACGGGCGACGGCGGCCCGCTGCTCGGGTGTGAGCGCGGTCACGCCGCCGCGCTCCGGCAGATCCCGGGGTAGCGGCAGCCGTAGCCGCCGCACGCGTCGGGGCGCGGCGTGAGCTTTCCCGTCCGCAGCTCCCCCGCCAGGCGGACGACCTCCTCCTCGGCCTGGGCGAGTAGCTCGTCGACACGCTCCGAGGCGCAGACGTCGCCGTTGACGAAGGCGCCGCTCGCCTTGAGGTCGCCCTCGTCGCGGACGAGGCCGCGCGGGCGCAGGTCGGCATCCTCTCCCCCCCGCAGCGGCTGGTAGAGGCCGCCGGCCGGCATGAGGTCGAGCAGGTCGCGGACCGCGAGCATGTAGAGGGCGACCTGTAGCCGGCCGGACTCGAGCCAGCGGCCACCCGCGTAGGCGGGGTCGGCGCGGCCGCTCTTGTAGTCGCGGACGACCGCGGTCCGGTCCGGGCCGAGATCGAGGCGGTCGATGGCGCCGCGCACCCGCACGGTGTCCGCGCCCGTGCCGAGCGCGAGGGCGGGGCGGCTCTCCTCGTCTCCGAAGCCGAAGCGCAGCTCGAACTCCGCGGGCTCGAAGGGCAGCTCGCCCTCGGCGAGCGCGAGGCGCAGGTAGCGGCGCAGGTCGGCCTCGGCGGCGCGGACGGTCGAGCGCGCCACCGCCCGGGGCAGCTCGGCCTCGAGGCCGGCGCGCTCGGCCTCTACCGCGCGGTGCAGCTCGGCCTCCGCCCGGGCGCGGTTGCCGGGGTGGACCCGGGCGGTGCCCGTGGCCGCGCGGAGGCCCTGGAGGGTGCGCTCGAGCACGGTGTGGATGAACGCGCCGCGCCTGAGCGCCTCGGCCTCGGGGGCGAGCTCGGCGGGCTCGAGCTGCTTCTCCACGAGCCAGCGCACCGGGCAGGAGGCGTAGGCCTCCACCGCGCCGGCCGAGAGGATCTCGCCGTGGCGGGCGAGCGCGCGGACGGCGGGCAGCTCGAGGTCGCCGAGCACGGGCGGCGCCTCACGGGGGGCGGCGGCGGCCTCGGCCCGCGCGCACTCGCGCCGCGTCGGAGCCTCGGCGAGTGGCCAGGTGACGTCGGCGAGGCGGCGCGTGCGCGTCGGGAGCGGCGCGAACAGCGCGCGGACGTCGGCGAGGAAGGGCGAGGCCGACTCGGCCCGGCCCTCCTCGTCGGAGGAGCGGTAGGAGAGCACCACGCGCTCCGTGGCCCGCGAGACGCAGGCGTAGAAGAGGTAGCGCTCCTCGGCGAGCGGATCGAGGCCCGCGCCGAGCCGCAGGCCGGAGGCCTGGGCGAGCGCCTCGCGCTCCTCCTCGGAGAGGAAGGGCTCGGGCCGCGGCGGCCGGGGGAAGACGCCCTCCTGCAGGCCGCAGACGATCACCGCGCGGAAGCGCCGCGCCCGGATGCCGAGCGGGTCGCAGAGCAGCACGGCGCCGGGCCGGGCGCTCTCGCCGAGGGCGACGGGCACCGCCGCGAGCACGGCGGGCAGCTCGCGGGGTGTGAGTGGGGCGCCGAGGCCGGCGTCGGCGAGCGCGGCGAGCTCGTCCAGCACCCCCGCGAGCGCGGCGTACGTCCGCGCGTCGTCGGCGAGCGCGCCGCAGAGGAGGGGCGCGGCGCCGCGGCGGGGCGCGCCCCACAGGCGCTCGAGCTGTCCGCGGGCGGCGCGGAGCAGGGGCCCGGAGCCGCGGTCGGCCGCGGTGGCGAGGACGTCGAGCGCATCGAGGGGGAAGGCGGGGTGGTCCTGCTCCCAGCGGGCGCGGGCGTCCCGCGCCGTGGCGATCCGCTCCTGGCGGCAGGCGAGCTCGAGCGCATCGGCGAGCTCGGGGACGGCGAGGAAGCCGGGGGCGCGCAGCCAGTCGAGCAGGGCGCCGGCCCCGGCGCCGGGATCGAGCGCCGCCTCGAGGAGGCCGCGCAGCGCGCGACCGAGCGTGGTGTGTCCGGCGGGCACGGTGCCCGTCCAGGCCGTTGCGATGTCGTGGGCGGCGAGGGCGGCGATGAGGCCCTCGGCCACCGCGCCCGGGGCGCGGTGGACCACGGCGACGTCCTCCGGGATCGCTCCGCGCGCGAGCAGGCCGGCGACCTCGGCGGCCACGAGCTCGGCCTCGGCGCGCTCCCCGCCCGCGTCGAGCACCGCGACCGCGTCGCCCGGGTCTGCGCGCCAGAGGGTGGGCTCGGGCTCCTCGAAGAGCCCGCGCTCGAGGTGGTGCAGGGCGGCGCGGGAGGCCGGCGCGTAGTGCGCGTCGCTGGCCGGGAGCTCGAGCACCCGGGGCCCGAGCGCGAGCAGCTCCTGCACCGTCCGGGCCCGCCCGGCGAACGCCGCCCGGGGCTCCCACGGGAGCGACACCCACACGTCCGCTCCGGCGGGGCCGGCGAGGGCGCTGACGGCGTCGAGCTGGGGCAGGGTGAGGTCGTCGAAGCCGTAGAGCAGGACGGGCGTCCCGCCCCACGCGCCCGGTTCGTGGCGCAGCGCGTCCAGCGCGCCCCAGGCGAATCCGGCGTCGTCCGTGCGGCCGGCGCGCGCCAGGGCGGCCGCGTAGCCCGAGTGCAGGGCGCCGACCTCCTCGGCGTAGGCACGGCGGCCGGGGTCCGCGCCCGCCCAGGCGCGCAGCGCGACCCGCAGACGGGCGGGATCGACGCGCTCGGCGCCGAGCTCGGCGAGCAGGTCCGCCGCGGCCCGGGCGAACCCTCCCGAGGCCGCCGACGGGGCCAGGACCTCCAGGCGCAGCTCTCCGATCACGCCGAGCACGATGCGCTCGCGCGCGAACGGCCCGAGCACGTCCGCCGTGAACCCCGCCCGGTGGGCGATCTCCCGCACGAGCCCGCCGAACGAGGTCACCCGCCCGCCGACCAGCGCGGTGTCCCCCGCCAGCTCGCGCTCGTAGGCCGCGACGTCGACCCGGGTGGGCACCACGAGCAGGGCCCCGCGCGCCGCGCGCGCCCGGAAGGCGCCGAAGAGCTCCCCCGCCTTGGCGGAGTTCGCGGGACCGGTGACGAGCGTGAGCGACACGACCTCCAGGGTCGCGCCGGCGGCGGATGGCCTGACGCGAACCGAAAATGCTACGCTGTGCCACGCATGGACGTCTCGGTCCGCGAGCTACGCAACCACACCGGTCGGGTGGTGGCCGCGCTCGAGAGCGGCCAGGCGGTGGTCCTGACCGTGCACGGCCGGCCCGTCGCCGACATCGTCCCCCGGCGCGAGCGCAGTGAGCGGCGGTCGAGCGAGCAGCTCCTCGCGGAGCTCGAGGAGCTCTCCCTGCTCGCCCGTGAGCTGGGCGTCGAGTCCCGCGTCGAGGACTACGACACCGGCCTGACCACCGATGACATGCTCTGAGTGCCCGGCTTCCTCGCCGACACGAGCGTCTTCATCGCCACCGAGCAGCAGCGCCCACTCGGCGTTCCGCCTGCCGGCGATGGCCGGGTGTCGGTAGCGACCCTGACCGAGCTCGGCGTCGGTGTGCGCCGAGCGACGACCGAGCCGGCGCGGAAGTTCCGGGAGGCCACGCTCGTCCGTGCCCGCCGGTTCATCCCCCTCCTTTACGACGAGGCGGTGGCCGACCGGCTGGCCGAGATACTGAGCGCAGCGCGCGACCGGGGCCGTCGCGCGGGGGCGATGGACGCGATCATCGCCGCCACCGCCCTGGTCCACGGGCTGGTCGTCTGGACCCAGGACGACGACTTCGAAGTCCTCGCCGAGCTCGCGCCGGCGCTGCGCGTCCAGCGCAGCTGATTTCCAATCGCTAGGCGGCCGCGGTCTCGGTGGGCGCAGCGGCGTCGCCGCCGGCCTCGGCCTCGGGCGGCTTCGCGCCCTCGCGGGCCCAGGGCTCGTCGAACTCCACGCGCCACTTGCCCTCGGGCATCTGCTCGAGCGCGAGCTTGGCCCGGAAGGACCGGCCCGAGCGGCCCTTGAAGCCGGTCACGGGCTTCTGGGTCCGCCCCGTCTGCATCAGCTCCTTGGCCACCGCGATGGGGAGCTGCTTGCCCGCCTTGGACTTCCAGATGACGAACCCGCAGCCCGGGTCGTCCTTCGACCAGCAGGAGTAGCCCTTACGGTTCTCGCGGATCGTGTTGCCGCACACGGGGCACGGCCCGAGCTCCGCGCGCGGGATGCGGACCTCCTTGAGCTTCGCGTCGAGCTCGCCCACGGTGGACTCCGCGAACTTCACGATGTCGCCCATGAAGCGCCCGCGCGACTCCTCGCCGGCCTCGATACGCGCGAGCCGGTGCTCCCAGTCGCCGGTGAGCGAGGGCGAGGTCAGCGGGTGCTCGCCGAGCAGCCGCACGACGTTCAGGCCCTTCTCGGTGACCACGAGCGAGCGCCCGTCGCGCTCCACGTAGCCGACCTGGATGATCCGCTCGATGATCGCCGCCCGGGTGGCCGGGGTCCCGATGCCGGACTCCTTGAGGGCCTCGCGCAGCTCCTCCTCGTCCACGAGCTTGCCCGCCGCCTCCATCGCGGCCAGCAGCGAGCCCTCGGAGTAGCGCCGCGGCGGCTGGGTCTCCTTCTCCTCCGAGTGCACCTCCCGCGTGTCCACGGTCTCGCCGCTCTCCAGGCTCGGAAGCTGCTGGTCTCGGCCCTCGTCGTCGTCGGACGCACCTTCGCGCTGGGCCTCTTCCCCGTAGACACCACGCCAGCCGGGGACGAGCATGACCCGTCCGCGCGTCCGGAAGACGTGCGACGCGACGGTGGTCTCCACCCGGGTGTTCTCGAACACCGCGTCGGGGTGGAAGACCGCCAGGAAGCGGCGGACGACGAGGTCATACACCTTCCGGTCGTCCTCGGAGAACTTCTCGGGGCGGTGCTCGGAGCGCGTGGGGATGATCGCGTGGTGGTCGGTGACCTTCGCGTCGTCGATCACGCGCCCCAGGGGCAGGAGGTCGAGCCCGAGCACGTACTCCGCAGCCTTCGCGTACTCGCGCTGCCCGCCCACCAGCTTGGCGATGGGCTTGAGCTCTCCGATCATGTCCCCGGTCAGGAAGCGCGAGCTCGTGCGCGGGTAGGTGAGCGCCTTGTGCTCCTCGTAGAGGCGCTGGGCGGCCGAGAGGGTGCGGCGGGCCGAGAAGCCGAAGCGGGAGTTCGCCTCACGCTGGAGCGAGGTGAGGTCGTAGAGGAGCGGTACGCGCTCGGAGCGCTGGGTCTTCTCGAGCTTGGTGATCTCCCCGCGCTGACCGCGGACGGCGGCGACGATCTCCGCGGCCACTTCGGCGCTGGCGAGCCGGGGCTGGGACTTCTCGTGGTAGCGGCCCTCGTAGACCCGGGCGCCATCGGCGGCGAACGTCGCGTCGACGAGCCAGTAGGGCTCCGGCCGGAAGGCGCGGATCTCCTCCTCGCGCCGGGCGAGGATGGCCAGTGTCGGGGTCTGCACGCGCCCGAGGGACACGGCGCCGTCGAACGACGAGCGCAGGCGGATCGTCGCCGCCCGGGTGGCGTTCATGCCCACGATCCAGTCGGCCTCCGACCGCGAGCGCGCGGCCTCCTCGAGGAGGTGCATGTCCGCCCCGGGCCGGAGCCTCTGAAAGGCGTCGCGGATGGCGTCGGTGGTCATGGACTGCAGCCAGAGCCGGCGGACCGGCTTCTTCGCCCCCGCCTTCTGGTAGAGCCAGGCGAAGATGAGCTCGCCCTCGCGCCCGGCGTCGCAGGCGTTGACGACCTCGTCGACGTCCTCGCGCCCGAGTTGGCGCTTGACGACGGTCATCTGCTTCTGGGAGCGCTCGTCGCGGACCACGAGCCGGAAGTCGTCGGGGACGATGGGCAGGTCGGCCATCCGCCACTTCTTGAAGCGCTCGTCGTACTCCTCGGGCTCGGCAAGCTGGACGAGGTGGCCGACCGCCCACGTGATCACGTGCGACTCCGCCTCGAGCCAGCCCTCGTGCTTGGTGAACGCGCCCGGGAGGACACGGGCGAGGTCCCGCCCCACGGACGGCTTCTCGGCGATGACGAGGATCTTTCCCATCTGAGGAGCGCAGGCTAGTGAGCGGTAGCGTCGTCGAGGGTGATCCGCGCAGCGACGGAGCGGGACGTTCACGCGATCGCGCGGATCTACGCGCATTACGTGCGCGAGACGCCGATCACGTTCGACCTCGAGCCGCCCGCCGAGGCCGTCTGGCGGGAGCGGATCGCCTCGCGGTATCCCTGGTTCGTGATCGAGGCGGACGGCGAGGTCGCCGGCTGGGCGAGCGGCGGCCCCTTCCGCCCCAAGGCCGCCTACGAGCACACCCTCGAGACCTCGATCTACCTCGATCCCACCCATTGGGGCCGCGGCCTCGGTCGCCCGCTCTACGGCGCGCTGCTCGCCGAGGCCATCGAGCGCGGGTTCCACGTCGCCATCGCCGGGGTCACGGTCCCCAACGACCGCTCGGTCGCCCTCCACGAGCGCCTCGGCTTCACCCGCGCCGGTACGTTCGCCGAGGTGGGCCGCAAGTTCGAGGCCTGGCACGACGTGGCGTTCTTCCGGCGCGCCTTGGCCTGATCGGGGCGGGAAGACGAGTCTGGGGAAGG
>JBBSGJ010000119.1:0-7182 GCA_038254195.1 Solirubrobacterales bacterium | reverse complement strand
GGCACCTCGCCGAGGTCGAGCTCGACGAGCGCCACGGGCTCGACCACGTATGCGTCGCGAACTGCGACGTTGTCGTGAACGTCCCGAAGGCCTTGCTCGGGCGGCGGCGAGGAGCTCTCGACGCGGAGTCGCTGCGGCGGATCGACGCCGCCCTCAAGGTCGCCCTGGCTCTCGATGAATGACCCCTGGCATCTCGGGGCGCGAGGTCACGGCGCCCGCTGCCGCACAGAACGCGCAGCCTGATTTCGTGGGTTACCGTCCTCGGCGTGGTCCGCGCCGGTCTCGTCCTCGCGTCGCTTCTCGTCCTCGCCGGGTGCGGCGGTGGCGAGGGTGGGCGGACGACCTCCTCCGCGGAGAAGAACCCACCGAAGACGGGCTCGCCGTCCCCCGCCCGCTACACGCCCGGCGATCCGCAGTGCGACGCGCGCCGGCGCCCCGGCACCGTGGGCGACATCGGCGAGGACGTCGTCGGTCTCAACACGCCGGTGCGGAGCTTCGTCGCCTGCTACGGCCCGCCGGTGGGGGAGAAGCGCAAGGGCAGCGAGCGGTGCCTCTACTACCGCCAGCGCGGGGGGCGCACCTACTGGGAGCTCTGTGCCCGGCAGGGTCGTATCGAGAGTGGTCGGGGAAGTCTGCGGGAGCCGCGCGCCCCGTGACCTGCGCCCGCCGGGCTCAGCGCGGCGCGGGCGTGGCGCGGCCGGCGGCGAGGAGGTCCTCGAGCCGGACGAGCTTCACGCGCGGGCGCCCGTGGGGCTCGCCCGCCGCGCGCTCCGCGGCGTCGACTGCCTGCCAGCCCTCCCAGGTGACTGCGTCCGGCGCCCGCTCGGCGAGCCACGCCGCGGCCTCCTCCGCGCCGGGCACTGCCGGCTCGGTCAGCGCGCCCACCTCGGCGTCCTCGAGGATCCGCGCCACCGTGTCGGCCGCGTCCTTCTTGTTCGTGCCGATCACCCCGCTCGGGCCGCGCTTGATCCAGCCCACCGCATACTCGCCGCGACACGGACGGTTGTCGTCGTCGCACACGCGTCCGCCCGTGTTGCGCACGAGGCCGCGCTTCTCGTCCCACGGCAGCCCGGCCACCGGCCGCCCGCGGTATCCGATCGAGCGCAGTACGAGCCCGCAGCTGATGACCTCCTCCTCGCCGGTGGGCACGGCGCGCATCGCGCCGTCGGGCCCCGCCTCGATCCCGTTGACCGCGACCCGCACGCCCGTCACCGGGCCGTCCTCGCCCTCGCCGAGGATCTCCAGCGGTGAGCGCAGGAAGCGCAGGACGATCCGGTGCGTCGCGCCGCGCGGCGCCCGGCCGGCGTAGTCGCGCAGGTGCTCGACGTTGCGCCGCTGGGTGGCCGTGCCCTCCTCCTCGAGCCAGCGCGCGGAGTGCTCGTCGAGCTCCATGTCGCCGGGAGGGACATGGACGTCGGCCCGGCGCAGCTCGCCGAGCTCGCGCAGTTCGGGGTTCGTGAACGAAGCCTGGGCGGGGCCGCGGCGGCCCAGGAGCACGACCTCCTCGATCCGCGAACCGGCGAAGGCCGCGATCGCATGGTCGGCCGTGTCGGTCGGGGCGATCTCGTCGGGGTCGAGCAGGAGCATCCGCGCGACGTCGATCGCCACGTTGCCGTTGCCGATGACCACCGCGCGCTCGCCCGAGAGGTCGAAGATCTCGTCCACGGCGTCGGGCTGGCCGTTGTACCAGGCGACGAACCGCGTGGCGGGGTGGGACCCCGGCCGGTCCTCACCGGGGATCCCGAGGCGGTTGTCGTCGGCGGTCCCGAAGGCGTAGACCACCGCTTGGTAACGCTCGAGTAGCTCCTCGCGCCCCACGTGCTCGCCGAGCTTCACCCCGCCGAAGAAGCGAAAGCCGGGCTTGGCCGCGGTCTTCTCGAAGACCCGGGTCACCGCCTTGATGTTGGGGTGGTCGGGCGCCACCCCGGAGCGGACGAGCCCGAAGGGGGTCGGGAGCCGATCGAGCAGGTCGACCTCCCAGCCCCTGGCGAGGAGCGCGTCGGCGGTGTAGAAGCCGGCAGGCCCGGCGCCGATGATCGCGGCACGCATGCGCTCCACGCTAGAACGACCCCGGCGCCCTCCAGACGAACAGGTCGCCCCGGAGCTCCCCCTCCAGACCGAGCTCGGCGCCGCCTCGGCGACCCCGGGGTAGCGGGGCGGCGCACCGTCCGGTCCCGGGCCGTAGTCGTGGAAGGCGACCGCCGCGCCCGGGCGCAGGGCGTATGACCACGCGCGGACGGTGGCCAGGGTCTCCTCGCGCTCGTGGCCGCCGTCGACGAAGAGGAGGTCGACCCCGCGCTCGCCGGCGAGGGGGCCGGCCTCGCCGCCCGCCCGGAGGCAGGTGATCTGTGCCCGCGCGCCCGCCGGCAGCAGCGCGAGGTAGCCCGCGCGCCCGGGCCGCTCCGCGGGGTCGTAGGAGGTCACGTGCGCTCCGGGCAGACCGAGGGCGAGGGCGGCTGTGGTCCAGCCCGTCCCCCCGGCGACCCGCGGTGGCAGCGCGCGGTGGGCGGCGAGAACGCGACTCGGCCCGCTGATGAGTCGTCACCGTAACAGCGGTGTCCGTCCGTTCGCGGGCCCGGGGCCTTTCCTATAGTGGGCGGCGTCGTGCACGCCGTGCGCGGCCGCCTGCCTGCCCAATGAAGACCTACGTCGCCACCCCGTCGGACCGCGAGCGCGAATGGCTCGTCGTCGACGCCACCGGCCAGACGCTCGGCCGCCTCGCCACGCGCATCGCCGACGCCCTGCGCGGCAAGCGCAAGCCCGCCTACACGCCCCACGTGGACACGGGCGACTTCGTGATCGTCGTCAACGCCGAGAAGATCTCGGTGACCGGCTCCAAGCGCTCCTCGAAGCTCTACCACCGCCACTCCGGCTATCCCGGAGGGCTGAAGACACGGACATTCGAAGAGATGCTTGCGCGGCGTCCCGAAGAGATCATCCGCCTCGCCGTGAAGGGGATGGTGCCCCGCACGCGCCTCGGCCGCAAGCAGCTCACCAAGCTCAAGGTCTACGCCGGGGCCGAGCACCCGCACCAGGCGCAGAAGCCCCAGCCCATGGAGATCCCCTCGTGACCGAGACCCCTGAGACGCCCGACGAGACGACGCCGGAGGAGCCCGTCGCGGCGGACGTCGAGGAGGCCACTCCGGAGGAGCCCGTCGCGGCGGCTGTCGACGAGACGACCCCGGCGATCCCGGAGGAGCCCGTCGAGGCCGGTGTCGCGGGCGACGCCGGCGAAGCCTCCGGGCACCGCCGTCCGCAGGACGGTGGTCGGATCGATGTGGCGGAGGACGAGCGCCCCGCGCCGCCCGCGCGCGCGCACGACCCCGAGCCGGTCGGCGAGGGCGTCCCGGGCACCACGCCCATCGGTCGCGGCGAGCCCGAGACGCCGATGGAGGAGATCATGGAGGACACCCCGCGTGTCCGCCCGGAGATCCCCGGCGCCGACCTCATCCCCGACATCGTCCTCGCGGGCGAGGAGGGGGCGTACTCCGAGGACGAGGATGCCGACCAGACTCCGGCGGAGCGCTCCGAGCCCGGGGAGGAGGCCGAGGAGGACGCCGGCCCGATCGCCACGCAGATCGACCTCGCCGCCGGGGCCCGCTACCCCTCGAAGGGCTACATCGCGGGCAAGCGCAAGAGCGCGGTCGCCCGGGTCTACCTCCGGCCGGGCGAGGGCGCCTACGCGGTCAACGGCCGCACGCTGGACGCGTACTTCCCGCGCCAGACCCTCCAGCGCACCATCCGCCAGCCGCTCGAGAGCGTCGGGTACGAGAGCCGGATGGACGTCGTGGCGAAGATCCACGGCGGCGGTGTCTCGGCCCAGGCCGACGCGCTGCGCCACGGCGTCGCGCGCGCACTGCTCGACGCCGACCCCAACCTGCGCGGCGAGCTCAAGCGCCGAGGCTTCCTGACCCGCGACTCCCGGGTCAAGGAGCGCAAGAAGGCCGGGCTGAAAAAGGCGCGCAAGAAGCCGCAGTTCTCGAAGCGGTAGTGGGCGCCACGGAGGCGGCCGCTCACGGTCGCCGCCTGTTCGGGACCGACGGCGTCCGGGGCGTCGCGGGCGAGAAGCTCACCGCCGAGCTCGCGCTCGCGCTCGGCCGCGCGGTCGTCGAGCGCCGGCGGGAGGGGTCCGCGGCCGCCCCGCGGGTGCTGATCATCCGCGACACGCGGGAATCGGGGCCCATGCTCGAGGCCGCGCTGGCCGCGGGGGTCACCGCCGCGGGCGGTGAGGCACTCCTCGGCGGCGTCCTGCCCACGCCGGCCGCCCCGATCCTGCTGCGCCGCCACGGTCTCGACCTCGCCGCGGTCATCTCCGCCTCGCACAACCCCTACTCCGACAACGGCATCAAGTTCTTCGGCGCCGACGGCTTCAAGCTCGCCGACGCCGTCGAGGACGACATCGAGGCCCGGCTCGAGTGGCCGGGACCGGCGCCCAGGCATCCGGGCTCTGTCCGCGCCCTCCACGGCGCCCTGGAGGACTACCTCCGCGCCCTGCACGAGCGCTTCGCCGGCCTCGATCTCGCCGGGAGGCGCGTACTGCTCGACTGCGCCCACGGCGCGACGTCCCGCGCCGCGCCCGAGATCTTCCGGCGCCTCGGCGCCGTGGTCACGGTCGTGGCCGACGCACCCGACGGGCGCAACATCAACCAGGAGTGCGGATCCACCCACGCCGAGCGCCTGGCTCAGTCCGCCCGGGAGGTGGAGGCGACCTTCGCCTTCGACGGGGACGGCGACCGCGTCCTCGCGCTGGACCGCACCGGGGCGCTCGTCGACGGGGACGAGCTCATCGCCCTCGCCGCACTGCACCTCGGCGTGCCGGGGGTGGCGGTCACCGTGATGACGAACTTCGGCTTCCACACCGCGATGGAGGAGGCGGGTGTCGAGGTGGCCACGACCCGCGTCGGGGATCGCTACGTCCTCGAGGAGCTCGCGCGCCGGGGCTGGACCCTGGGCGGCGAGCAGTCCGGGCACATCATCGACCTGCGCTTCGCGCCCTCGGGCGACGGGATCGCCTCTGCGCTGCTGACCCTCGAGGCGCTCGGCGGCCGGGACCTCGCCGACCGCGACGCGATGGAGAAGCTCCCGCAGATGCTCGTCAACGTCCGGGCCGAGCGCGCGGCGGCCGAGGCGCCCGCGGTGACGCAGGCGATCGCCCACGAGGGTGACGCCCTCGTCGGCCGCGGCCGGGTGCTCGTGCGCCCGAGTGGCACCGAGCCGCTCGTCCGCGTCATGGTCGAGGCCCCCACCGGCGAGGAGGCCGAGGCCGTGTGCGGCCGGCTCGTCGCCGCGGTGCGCGCCGCGCGCTGACCGGTACCGTTCGCGCCTCATGTGCGGGATCGTGGGCTACGTGGGGGACCGGGCGGTCCGGACGGTGCTCCTCGACGGCCTGGCCCACCTCGAGTACCGCGGCTACGACTCGGCGGGGATCTCGGTGCTGCAGGGGACGGGCGTGGAGTCGGTCCGCGCGGTCGGGCACCTCGTCAACCTCCGCCGGCGGGTCGAGACCGACGGGAACGGCGGGGTCGCCCTGGCCGAGCGGCCGGCGACCGTCGGCATCGGCCACACCCGCTGGGCGACCCACGGCCGCGTCACCGAGGCCAACGCCCATCCCCACGACGACAGCCGCGGACGGGTCCACATCGTCCTCAACGGGATCGTCGAGAACTTCGTCGCGCTGAAGGATCGCCTCCTCGGCGAGGAGGCGCACTTCACCTCGGAGACCGACGCCGAGGTCGTCGCGCACCTCATCGCCCATCACCTCGATTGCGAGCCCGATTTTGTCGGGGCGGTGCGCGCCGCGTTCTCAGAGCTCGAGGGCCACTACGCGTTCGTGGCGATGTCCGCCGAGGACCCGGAGACCCTCGTGGGCGCCCGCCAGGAGTGCCCGCTGGTCGTGGGCCGCGGGGACGGCGAGCAGTTCATCGCCTCCGCGGTCCCCGCGTTCCTCGCCCACACCCGCGAGGTGCAGTACGTCGAGAACGGCGAGCTCGTGGTCCTGCGCCGGGAGGGCGTCGCCTTCCTCGCGGCCGACGGGACGCCGCTCCAGCGCGAGGTCACGCGGATCGACTGGGACGCGGAGACCGCCGAGAAGGGTGGCTTCGAGACCTTCATGCTCAAGGAGATCCACGAGCAGGCCGACGCGGTGGCCGAGACGATCGCCGACCGCACGGTCCGGGCCGACGGCGTGGACTTCTCCGGGGAGCTCGGGGCGATCACCGACGAGGTGCTCGCCACCTGCCGGCGGATCGTGATCGTGGGCTGCGGGACCGCCTACCACGCCGGGCTCGTGGGTCGCTACGCGCTCGAGGAGTGGGCGCGGGTCGGAGTGGAGATGGACATCGCCTCGGAGTACCGCTACCGCAACCCCGTGGTGGGCCCGGGCGACCTCGTCATCGGGATGTCGCAGTCGGGGGAGACCGCCGACACGCTCGCGGCCATGCGCATGGCCTCCGAGCGCGGCGCCCACGTGCTCGCGGTGACGAACATCCGGGGCTCCCAGGCCACGCGGGACGCCGACGGCGTGCTGCTCACCCGGGCCGGGCTCGAGGTCGGCGTGGCGGCGACGAAGACGTTCGTCGCCCAGGTCGCGGCGATGTACCTGCTCGCGCTCAGGATCGCGGAGCTGCGCGGAGAGCTCGGGGCCGAGGAGCGCACGCGGCTCGTCACCGCCCTGAAGCGCCTACCCCACGGGATCGAGGAGATCCTCGAGCGCCACGGGGCGCGGATGCAGCAGATCGCCGGCACGCTCGCCCACCAGGACTTCTTCCTCTACCTGGGCCGCCACGCCGGGCTGCCGATCGCGCTGGAGGGCGCGCTCAAGCTCAAGGAGATCTCCTACATCGCCACGGACGCCTACGCGGCGGGGGAGATGAAGCACGGTCCCATCGCGCTGCTCGACGAGGCGACGCCGGTGGTCGTGGTGGCCCCGGAGTCGCCCGTGCTCGACAAGGTGATCTCCAATATGCAGGAGGTCCGGGCGCGCGGCGCGCACGTGGTCGCCATCACCTCGGCAGGCCATGAGGAGCGGATGGCCGCCCTCGCCGAGGAGGTCGTCGGCGTGCCGGATACCGACCCGCTGCTCGAGCCGCTGCTCGCGGTGGTCCCGTTGCAGCTCCTGGCCTACCACATCGCCCGCGCGCGCGGACTGGACGTCGACAAGCCGCGCAACCTCGCAAAGACCGT
>JBBSGJ010000118.1:0-7218 GCA_038254195.1 Solirubrobacterales bacterium | reverse complement strand
TCCTCGTCGACCGAGACCTTGCGCGGGAAGTAGTCGAGCAGGTACTCGCGCAGATCCTCCTGCGTCCAGCGGCCGAGGCGGCCGTCGTCGTAGCCGCCCTTCCACTCGAGCATCGACGACGCGACGAAATCGCCATGCCGCCAGACCACCCCGGCCGGCGGGAACGCTGCCCTGGCGTGCTGCTCGAGCTCCTCGAGCAGCGTGTCCATCACCCGCTGAAAGCCCTCCTCGTCCTCCGCCGCGTCGCCGATCAACTCCTCGTCGTCCTCCTCCCACGGCGCCAGCACCGCCGGCCGTGGCAGACCGCTGGGATCGCCGGTCAGGGCACGCGACACGATCGGCAACGCCGGCCCGGCGTCGGGCCCGAGCGCGATCTCCGCGTCGACCGCGCGCTGCGCAGCGGCGACGACGAGCGCGGCCAGCTCGTCGGGCGCGATCGGCTCGGGCGGAGCTCCGCCCGTCGACGCCGCGCATCGGGTCGCGCGCCGCGGCAACCGGCGCCGGGGGCATGAGCGCGCACTCGACGAGCGCGCCGCCGGTGTCCTCGTACTCGACTGCGAGTATCGCCGCCTGGGCGTCTGGCGCGCCGGGCCGCCGCAGCAGCGCGACCAGCACCTCGGCGCCTAGCCCCTCGATCCGCACGACCTCGTCGACGGCGAGTGTCCCGACTCCGATCGCGCCGGGCGAGACGATCCCCTTGCCGGCGAGGCGCCCGCCTGCGCCCGCGCGGCGAGCGGCTCGGCGGCGACCACGCTGAGCGCCGAGAGCAGTCCCGCCGCGTCGGCGTCGCGGCGCGCCTCCACCGCCGCGAGGACCGACGGACGCAACCTCCTCCGGGATCTCGGGCTGCTCCAGGGCGAGCACAAGGGTGGCGGCGAGGTGCTCCAGATCGGCCGGATCGTCGAGAGGCGCCGCGTCGTCGAGCATGGCGACGAACGCCGGAACGATGTGCTCGTGCAGGATCTTGTCCTGGGCTTCGCTGACGTCGGACGGCGTGGCGCGAGAGTAGGCGCCCGTCCGGCGGACGCGGATTCCCACCGCCCGCCGAGCGTCAGCCGGGCGCTGGCCGGCGATGATCTACCCTTCGGGGTCCGGCGGATCGCCCACTCGGCCGACGGCGCATCGCGCGACGTAGCCGGGCCCTCGGGTCCGGTGGCCGGGAGTGTCAAGCCGCCCAGGCAGACACACGAGTCCTGGGACGTAGGAAGTAAGTGGCGATCGCTGATCCGGGGAATCGGTCCCCGCCCGGCTCACGAGCAGGGCGGGGCCGATATCTACTGTCGACCTCCCCGTCCGGACCCGCGTGGCGGGCCGGCACCCCTTCCGATGTAGGGCGCTTGCCTCTGCACCGGCACGACCGGAAGTCCTGCTTCAGCGGCGCCCACCGCCGAACAGCGACAGGAAGAACAGGAAGATGTTGAACACGTCGAGGAAGATCCCCGCCGCGATCGGCACGGACGACTCCATCCCCGAGCGGCGCAGCCGGTTGAAGTCGAGCACCGTGTAGCCGCCGAAGATCAGCAGCCCGAGCACGGCGTAAATGATGTTGCCGCCCGGGATCGCCACGAACAGCATCACGATCCCGAACAGGATGAGCCCGAGCAGCGCGAAGAAGAAGTAGCGGTAGTAGGCGGAGAGGTCGCGCCGCGTGGCGTAGCCCGCCGTTCCCAGCGCGCCCACGAAGAGCCCGGTCGCGCCCGCCGACTGCCAGAGCGCGGACGGGTCGGCCTGGGCGTAGGAGTTGAGCACCGGGCCGACGGCCACTCCGAGGGCGAGCCCGACTCCGAACAGCAGCGCGATGGCGAGCTGCTCGTGCCCGCGCGCAGCGGCGAACTGCAGGCCGAACAGCGCCCCGAAGGCCACGAGGAACAGCACGAGCCCGGTGCCGCCGGACAGGTTGCGACCCAGGTACGCGCCGCCCGCCGCGAAGGCGACGGTGACGGCGACGAGGCCCATGGTCTGACCGAACACGGCCCGGGTGTCGTCACGGGTGAGGGCGCGCCCCCCGGCGAGGTCGCCACCGACGGATTGACTGCGAAACGAGGACATGGTGGAAGTATGCCGCGCGGAGCCCGAGGTTTCGAGAACCTAGAAGCCCGGCGGGTTGCGGTCCTTGATGTTCACGCCGAGCCCCTTCGCGGCGCCGGCGATCCCGGTGAGCCCTTCCCCGGCGCCGAGCAGCGACGCGGGGTTCAGCGCGCCGCCCTTGAGCCTCGAGGCCAGATCCTTGAGCTTCGCCCCGGCGGAGTCGAGCTTGTCGACGAGCGGTCTCAGCGTGTCGGACGCCAGCGCGTCCTTGCGAGCCACCTTGAGCTCGTGGTAGGCGAACAGGCCGGCCGCGCCGGCCTTGACGAACGCCGTCTTGCGTCCGGGCGCGCCCTTCTTGAAGGTCCCCGCCTTGTAGGGCTTGAGGATGTAGCGGTGGAAGGCCCCGAACGCGAGCCCGGCATGGAGCAGGAACTTCGTCTTGGCGAAGTGGATGTCGGGAACCGTGCGGGTCTTCCCGTTCTCGGTGACGACCTTCGTGGAGTTGCCGCAGCCCGCCAGAGCGGCTGTGGTGCCGCCACCGAGAGCAAGGGCACAGAGCAGGGTGACGAGGAAGCGCATGACGCGACCCTACTGCCGGTCGAGCGCCGGCAGACCGTCGATCGAGCGGGCGTTGCTCTCCGCCCGGCGCCGGGCCAGCGCGCCGGGCCCGCCGACCCGCAGCCGCTTCTCCGCCGACAGCCGGTAGTGCTCGCGCTCGCCGACATGCTCCATGAGGGGCACGCCGTACCCGCAGGACTCCGCGATCCGCTCCAGCTCGATCCGCACGACCGAGCGCACCGCCTCCGGCGGCCCCGAGAAGGCGCACAGCATCACGACGATCCGGCCGTTCTCGCGCAGGTGGGACACGGTCTCCGCCCCCGACCCGCCGAAGTTCCACGTAGGCCACCGCGTGGGGCCCGAGCACCCGCAGCGTGTCGATCGGCCCCTTGGGCGAGACGTTCACGTGGCCGTCGTCGCCGCGCGGGGCGGTGGCCACGAAGAACATGGCCTGGCGGCCGATCCAGGCCTCGAGCCGCGCATCGATCTCTTGCAGGACCTTCATGCATCCCACCGTATCCAGGTCCACCTTGCCCGGGACGGGGACGACGCCGGCCTACGGAAGCCGTTTCCCGCGGCTGCGGGCCTGGTACACGCAGGTCGTCATGCTCGACCCCGAACGCGTCGCCGAGATCGAAGGCAAGCCTGTCGTCGACTCCGACGGCACCGACATCGGCACGGTGGCCGACGTCTACCTGAACTCCTCCGACGACCGGCCGGCGTGGGTTGCCGTGGAGGACGAGGACACCCGCGTGCTCGCTCCCCTCGACGGTGCCCGGTACGAGGACGAGACGCTCGTAGTCGACCACCCCGCCGACCTCGTGCTCGACGCACCCGCGGCCGCCGGCGAGGGTGGCGTGCTCGCCCCCGAGGAGGAGCAGGCCCTCTACGCCCACTACGGGCTGCACGACTCGGCCCTGCGCGAGGACACCGGCCGCCCGGCCAACCTCGACGCGACGCCGTAGCGCGGCCCCGTCTTCGCCCCGCGGGCTGCCTAGACTCCCGCCTCGTCATGGCGAAGGCGAAGCCCCGGCCCGTCCGCATCGAGCAGCGCGGCGCGTTCGCCGCGATGCAGAAGCTCGAAACCCGCTCGAGTGAGCAGCTCGAGGCCGAGACCCGCTTCAAGGCGGCCGCCCAGGCGATCCTCGGCGCCCGCGCCGCCGAGCGCTACGACGCGAAGGCGGCCCGGGCGCACTTCCAGAAGTCCATCGCCGCCGCCCGTCCGCAGGAGCGCATGCAGCTCCGGCGCATGGCCGACGCCTCGCTCGCCCTCGCCGAGCGTCGCGCCGGGGACCTCAAGCAGGCCGTGGAGCGCCTGGGGCAGGAGCCGCCCTCCTCGCGCCAGCTCCTGGGTCTGCGGCTCATGGGCCTCGTCGCCCCGCCGCCGTCGGCCGGGCGCCTCGCGCGCGCCCGCGGGGTCCTCGCCCTCCTCGGGGCGGTCGTCGTCCTCCTCGCCCTCGGGCTGGGGATCGTCGAGCTCGTCTCCCTGCCCTTCGGCGGCGTCTCGCTCGGCGGCGGGATCTTCCTGGGGATCCTCGTCGTGCTCATCGCCCTCGGGGTGCTCGTCCTCCTCGGACGGCGCAAGCAGCGCCGGCTGACCCGGGAGCGGGCCGAGGCCACCGCCGAGCGGGCGGCCGGTGCCCGCTAACGGCTGCTGATGCGTGCAGAGTCGATGACGACGGGGTCCTCAGGGACGCCGTCGCCCGCGGGGTTCGTGGGAATGGAGCCGATCCTCGTGGCGACGCCGATCCCCTTCACGACCCTGCCCAGCACGGCGTAGTCCGGGGTCAGGCCGGCCGAGACCGTCGCGTCCTTCGCCGTGACGATGAAGAACTGCGAGCCCGCGGTCCCGCGCGCCTCGGGCCCCGCCTTCGCCATCGCCACCGTCCCGCGCGTGTAGTGGACCGAGCGCGGGGGCGGCTCGACCGTCTGGTAGCCCGGACCGCCGGTGCCGTCGCCGCGCGGATCGCCGCCCTGGACCACGAAGCCCTGCACGACGCGCTGGAAGGAGAGGCCGTCGTAGAAGCCCTTGCGGGCCAGGGAGGCGAAAGAGGCACTGGTCTTCGGGGAGCCCTTGACGTCGAGGCGGATGACGATCGTGCCGCAGCTCGTCTTCAACGTCGCGGTCCAGGTCTTCCCGGGATCCAGACGGGCGCGGGGCGGCCGGAGGGCCTTGACGCGCTTGGCCCCGGGCCTGGCGACCACGCGACAGCCCGAGGCGGTCCGCGCCGGCGCCTTGGCGGCCTGCGTCCTCGCCTTGGGCGGCGCGGAGGCCTGCTTCTTCTCCGTCGCCGAGCCGCAGGCCGCGAGCACCACGGTGAGCACGCCGAGAACCGCGAGGAGGCGTCGCACGGCGGGTCACGATACGCCGTGCTCCTCCCTAGCCTCCCGGCCCCGATGGCTTCGCGCCGCGTCCGCCTCATCGTCAACCCCTCCGCCGGCGGCGGGCGGGCGGCGCGGGTCCTGCCCGAGGTCCAGGACGCACTGCGCGCGCACGGCCTGCCCGTCGTCACCTCGCCAACCCGAAGCCTCGAGCACGCCCGGGAGCTCGCGCGTGAGGCGGCCGCCGAGGGCGAGGTGGCCGCCGCGCTCGGCGGGGACGGGCTGGCGGGCGCGGTCGCGGGAGCCCTCATCGGGACGGACGGCGTGCTCGGGGTCCTGCCCGGCGGTCGCGGTAACGACCTCGCCCGCGTCCTCGGGATCCCGCGCCGGCCGCGAAAGGCCGCCGACGTGCTCGCCCGGGGGGCCGAGCGCCCCCTCGACCTCGCCGAGGTCGACGGCGCGCCCTACTGCGGAATCGCCTCCTGCGGCTTTGACTCCCACGTGAATCGCATCGCGAACGCCGCCCCGGCGCGCCTGGGCAACCTCGTCTACCTCTACGGCACGCTCCGTGCGCTGGCGGCGTGGACCCCGGCGCACTTCTCCCTCGAGCTCGACGGGAGGGCGGGCGAGCTCACCGGCTACGCGGTCGCGGCGGCGAACTCGGGCACGTACGGCGGGGGGATGCGCCTCGCCCCGGACGCCCGGCTCGACGACGGCCTGCTCGACGTGGTGACCACCGGCGACGTCTCCAAGCACCGTTTCCTGGCCCAGCTCCCGAAGGTCTTCCGCGGTACGCACGTGAACAACCCCGAGGTGGTCGTCGCCCGCGCAGGGGAGCTCCGCATCGCCGCGGATCGCCCCTTCACCGTCTACGCCGACGGCGACCCGATCGGCGATCTGCCGGTCACCGTCCGCGCGCTGCCCGCAGCCGTCCGCGTGATCGCCCCGTGAGGCTGCTGGGCGCGAAGCTCGCCCTCGCGCGGGCCGTCGGGGTGCTCGCGCGCCGGGCGGGCCGCGGCGGGACGAGCCTGCCCGGCCAGGTCCTGCTGCGGATGGAGCCGGGCGCGCTCGGTGCCCTGGCCGGGCGCCTGGAGAACGGCGCCGCGGTGATCTCGGCCACGAACGGCAAGACGACGACGGCCGGGATGGCCGCGGAGATCCTCGGGCGGGCGGGGCACGTTCTCGTCCACAACCGCGCGGGGGCGAACATGGCCGGCGGGGTGGCCTCCGCCCTGCTCGACGCCGCCCAGGTGGGCGGAGGCGGGATCCGGACGGCGGGCGACCTCGGGCTCTTCGAGGTCGACGAGTTCTGGCTCGAGGAGGTGGCGACCGCGCTGCGGCCCCGGGCGCTGCTGCTCGGCAACCTCTTCCGCGACCAGCTCGACCGCTACGGGGAGCTCGACTCGATCGCGGAGCGGTGGAGGCGCGTGGCGAGCACCCGCCCGTCCGGCTCCGCCCTCCTGCTCAACGCCGACGATCCCGCCGTGGCCGACCTCGGTCGTGGCCAGGAGGACGTGACGTACTTCGGGGTGGAGGATCCGGGCGTCGCCCTGCCCGGCATGCAGCACGCCGCCGACGCCAAGCACTGCCGTAACTGCGGCCACGCCTACGTCTACGCCGTGGTCTTCCTCGCCCATCTCGGGCACTACCACTGCCCGAGCTGCGGGCGGACCCGCCCGGCGCCGACCGTCGCCGCCGAGCGCGTCGTGCTCCACGGTACGCGGTCGGCCGAGCTCACCCTCCGCGCGTCCGGGCAACGGGTCGACGTCGCCCTCCCCCTTCCCGGTCTCTACAACGTCTACAACGCGCTCGCGGCCGCGGCCCTCGCCCTGTCGCTCGGGGCGACGCTCGAGCAGGTCCGGGCCGGCCTCGAGGGCGTCTCGGCGGCCTTCGGGCGCGCGGAGACCGTGGCCGTCGCCGGGCGTCCGCTCCAGATCCTCCTCGTCAAGAACCCCGCGGGGGCCAACGAGGTGCTGCGGACCCTCGCGCTCGAGGGCGAGGAGCTCGAGCTCCTCGGGATCCTGAACGACGGGATCGCCGACGGTCGCGACGTCTCCTGGGTGTGGGACGCCGACTGGGAGGTGCTCGCCGGCCGCATCGCGCGCGTGACGTGCGCGGGGACCCGCGCCGGCGAGCTCGCCCTGCGGCTGAAGTACGCGGGGATCCCCCCCGGGCGCCTCCACGTTGTGCCCGAGGTGTCCGCGGCGCTCGACGCGGCCGTGGGCGCGGGGGGGGGGGGGTCCGGGCCCCCCCCCCCCCCCACCACCGCCCGGGGCGCGGCGCGGGACGACCTCGCGCGCCGCCGGGGGG
>JBBSGJ010000117.1:0-7242 GCA_038254195.1 Solirubrobacterales bacterium | reverse complement strand
GCCGCGCGGTACAGCGAGGCGGCGAGCACGAAGTCCTCGAGGTCTCCGAGCCGCAGGATCGGAAACGCACGGAGATGGCGCTCGACCAGCCGCGCTTCCCGCTCTGACCGCAGTCCCTGCAGGATCTCGGTCAGGATCACGTCGGTGAGCGCGACGGGCTCGCCCGCCTCGATCAACTCCACGCAGCGCAGCGCAGCGCCGCCGGCGCGGGAGCGTCGTTGAGCACGTCGACCCAGACGCTCAAGCACTACACGAGCGAGACCATCGACTGGATGCGGTCTACGACGTGACCACCGACTGCTGCTACTACCTGCCCGCGAGCGAGCTCGGGGCCGGACGTTCGACCCTGCGCCTGCGCCTCACCCCGGCCCTCAGCGGTCGTCGTAAGGGGATCCGCAACGCCGTCGACTACCTTTCGATCTGATCCCTCGGGGGCGTGGTGCTAACGGGAACACATCGTCCTTGCACGGCGAAGTTGGGGGTTCGATTCCCCCCGCCTCCATCAGCGCCCCTCAGGCCGCGTAGCGCTTCGCCGCCCGCTCCTGGGCCTTGGCTCGCTCGACCTCGCGGTCCTTGGGTGGCGCGGGGGAGACGAGGTCAGCGAGCAGGTCGGTCGTCACGCGGGTGATCTGCTCGACGGCGCGGTCGAACGCGGCCGCGTTGGCCTGCGACGGGCGGGTCGAGCCGCTGACCTTGCGGACGTACTGGAGCGCGGCGGCGCGGACCTCGTCGTCGGCAGCGGGCGGCTCGAAGTTGTGGAGGGTGCGGATGTTGCGGCACATGGGACCACGGTAACCCTCGCGGCAGGTAGGGTCGCGCCCGCACATGAAGCTCGTCCTCGCCTACGTCCGCCACGAGGCCTTCGAGCCGATCCGCGCCGAGCTGCTCGCGCGCGGCTTCCCGTCGCTGAGCGTCGCCGAGGTGAAGGGCTCGGGGCGCCAGAAGGGGATCACCGAGCAGTACCGCGGCGCGACGCTCACGAACTTCCTGCGCCCGAAGGTGAAGATCGAGTGCGTCGTCGCCGATGAGGACTCCGACGTCATCGTCGACACGATCCTGCGCCACGCCCGCACAGGGAACGTCGGCGACGGGAAGGTGTTCGTCCTGCCCGTCGAGGAGGCCTACCGCGTCCGCACCGGGGAGGCCGGCGAGCACGTGCTCCAGGCGCATCCGGGCGCGGACACCAAGAGATGACCGGCACCCGCGCGGCGCCCGACAACTCCCCGCGCGTGACCAACGCCGAGGAGGTCACCCGCCGTTCGGGGGCGCGAAGGGCGGGATCAACTGCCCGAGCGGGGACCTCGAGCGCGACGAGCTCCAGCGGATCACGCGCTCGTTCATATCGAAGATCGACAAGGTGCTCGGCCCCACCCGCGACATCCCCGCGCCCGACGTGGGGACGAACGCCCAGGTCATGGCGTGGATGATGGACGAGTACGCCCCACGGCCACACCCCGGCGATCGTGACGGGCAAGCCGATCGCGCTCGAGGGCTCCCGCGGGCGCGAGGCGGCCACGGGACGCGGGCTCGTGTTCCTGCTCGGAGAGGCCGCGCCCGCGTTGGGAATCCGGGTCGCCGAGGCGAGCTTCGCCGTACAGGGCTTCGGGAACGTCGGCTCGTGGGCGGCGCGGATCCTCCAGGACCTCGGGGCGCGGATGGTCGGCGTGGCGGACGCCTCGGGCTCCCTGCGTGGCGAGCGGGGGATCGACGCGCACGCCCTGCGCCGCCACCTCGACGACGGCGGCGATCTCGGCGACTACGTCCAGCAGGGGGTCGGGGCGGTGAGCACCGCGGAGCTCCTCGCGACACCGTGCGACGCCTTCATTCCCGCGGCGCTGGGCGGGATGATCCACGCCGACCTCCTCGGGTGCCGGATCGTCCTCGAGGGCGCGAGCTCCCCGACGACGCCGCAGGCCGGCGGAATCCTCACCGACAAGGGGATCGCCGTCGTGCCTGACGTGATGGCCAACGCCGGCGGGGTCGTCGTCTCGTACTTCGAGTGAATGCAGAACCTCCAGCACTGCCGCTGGGACGAGCGGGAGGTCAACGACAAGCTCGGGGTGATCATGCGCCGGGCCCGCGGCGAGGTCTCCGCCCGTGCCGAGCGCGACGGGGTGACGCCGCGGATCGCCGGCTACGAGCTCGGGATCGAGCGCGTGGTCGAGGCGGCGCAGACGCGGGGCTACGTCTAGGCGTGGGGCCGCAGCGCGCGGATCCGGGCGAGCAGGGAGCCCGGTCCGTCGGACCCGTTCACCCGGATGCGCGGGAGCGCGTCGGGGTCGCTGCGTGGGGTCGCCCAACCCGGGACCTCCGTCGTGGCGCCCGCGTAGCCCGCGGTGCGCACCGCACGTTCGGCCGCGGGGTCGTAGCGCCCCGACGGATAGCAGAAGAAGTTCACGCCCTGGCCGAACGTGCGCCGCAGGAACGCGCGCGAGGCGACGAGCTCGTGGCGCAGCGCGGCGGGGGCGAGCGTGGTGAGGTCGAGGTGGTTCACCGTGTGCGAGTCGATCTCCCACCCCCGGCGGGACAGGCGGGTGACCAGGGCCGTGGGCAGGTTACGCGGG
Source organism: Solirubrobacterales bacterium (assembly GCA_038254195.1). GTDB lineage: Bacteria > Actinomycetota > Thermoleophilia > Solirubrobacterales > Solirubrobacteraceae > JBBQAA01. The sequence continues at coordinate 4,678 of JBBSGJ010000117.1, read as the reverse complement.
CCGAGGTTGTGCAGGACGACGTTGAGCACGCCGGGCCAGTGCCGGGCGGCGAGGACGGGCGCCGCGTGGGTCGCGTCGGAGAGGTAGCCGTCGTCGAAGGAGAGCACGAGCGGCTTCGGGGGCAGCGAGCCCCGCCCATGCCACGCCGCGAAGACCTCGCGCAGGGTCACGGCGTGGAACCCGGCGTGCCCGAGTGCCCGGACCTCGGCCGCAAACCTCCCGCGGGCCACCCAGAGCCCGGGAAGCGGCGTGCCGGGCGGGGGAGCGGAGACCACGTGGTACATGAGGATCGGCACCGCCGCGCGCCGCGCCTCGGCCGCGGGCAGGCGGGGCGTCCGGGCGGCGCGCGCCACGACGGGGTGCGCCGGTCGTGAGACGCGCCGGTCGCCCGCTGGGTGGTCTGGGCCCACCGCGTGCGCGATCAGGGCGACGACCGCGCCGACCACCGCGACCAGGGCGCCGAGCCCCGCGAGCGCGGGCCATCGCCGCCGCGGGCTCACCGGTGGCGACGCCGCGCGTTTCCCGCCGCTCCGGCGCGCTTCCCGCTCGCGCCGGCGGGCTTCGCGGTCGCGATCGGCGTCAACCGGCACGCCCACAGCCTGACGCGCCACGGGGTCGGATCCAAGCGATGGCGCGGGGAGGGCGCCCCACGCCGGGCGGCGAACCCGACCGTCCTTCAGTGGAGGTGGGCCTCGCCGGTGGCGAGCACGACGACCTGCCGGGTCTCACGCGCGGAGGCGAGCATCGTCCCGGGGGAGAGGGAGAGGGCGTCGGCGTCGTGGACGACCGCGAGGCCGTTGCCGGCCAGCGGTCCGTGAAGACGTCGAGCCAGGGGAGGTGGTGTGCGGCTATCCGTCGAAGTCGAAGTCGCGCGGCGGCTTCTGCTCGAACCAGAGCCGGTCGTGCTCCGGCGTCTCGGAGAGGAACTCCGGCGTCTGCTCGAGGACGTCCTCGCCCTCGGCGGGCTCGTCGCCGTCCTCCTCGGCGTCCTCGAACCCCCACTCCTCGGTCTCGCCCACGTCGACGGTCGCGGCGGGCACCGAGCCACCGGGCCCGTGGGCGGGGCCGACGGGCTCGACCTCGTCGTCGTCCTCGTAGTCCTCGTCGTCGTACCCGTAGTCGTCGTCGGGCGCGCCGGCGGGCAGCGGCGAGAGCTCCGTGGCGGGCTCGAAGTCGTCCTCCGGCCCGAGCGCGAGAGGCTCAGCGTCCGACGAGGTGGGCTCGCGGCGCACGGGGCTAAGCGCCTCATGCTCCTCGCGGGACACCTCCCCGGCGTCCGCCCCCCGGCGGAGCTTGAGCTCGAGATGCTCGCGGATCGCGTCTTCGAGGAGACCCATGATCTGCCAGGAGGTTACCCAGCGGAAACGCGGCCAGCCGGGCGCGCCCCGCCTCTGAGGACCCGTTTCCTGCCGCTCCGCGCGGCCGGGTGGAGCGCCCCGGTCGGCGTGGCCCCCGAGCTCACCCCGCGACACGCCCCCGGCCTGCCGCGACCCCTCCTCGAGACGGTGACGCCGAGCGGGTCCCCGCTTCCCCGGCGCGGAAGCGGGATACAGTGGGCGGTCCTCGGGGCTATAGCTCAGTTGGGAGAGCGCCTGGATCGCACCCAGGAGGTCGGGGGTTCGAGTCCCCCTAGCTCCACTCTCGAAGAAGTCGTACATGTGCGGGCTTCCTTCGTGCTGCACCCGCGGGCATCGCCGGTGATCGGGGCGTCGGAAGCGGGGGCGCTCGCTGGAGCCGCCTCGTCGGTCTAGGGCGACGAGGCTGCTTTGCCTCGGCAGTCACGGCCCGTCGCAACGCTCGAGGTCACCCTTCCGGGCAGCTCTCAACATCCTGCCGAGCGACGGAGCGCCCGGCAGATGGCGTCCATCTTCGCCGAGTCGAGCTTCGTGCGAACCTCCCCGCGGGCTACCAAGGCTCTTCCGCGGATCGCCTCGCGTGCGTTGGCGAGAGCCCAAGCGTCCTCTACCGCCGCCGCGTCATCCGCCTCGGCCCACTGCTCGACCGCCGCGCGCTCTCGCACGAGGCGCGCGAGCGCAGCTTGACCTCGGGCTCGCTGAGATCGTCCACCAGCCGATGCAGCTTCTCGCGCGTGGTCACGGCATCAGAACGTATCGGCCAACCCTGCGGCGTGGAGGGCGGGGCGGGGGGTTTCCTTCGGGCCGATCGCTCACCCGAGCAGGCCGCGAATGTCGTCGGCGGTGAGGCTGCTTGCGAACAGGTCGCCCTCGTCCATGACGCCGCTGAACAGCGCGGCCTTGCGGCGGGCGAGAGCGACGACCTTCTCCTCGATCGTGTCGCGCGCGATCACCCGGTAGACCATCACCGGGCGGGTCTGGCCGATACGGTGGGTGCGGTCGACCGCTTGGGCCTCGGTGGCGGGGTTCCACCACGGGTCAAGCAGGAAGCAGTAGTCGGCTTCGGCGAGGTTCAGGCCGAACCCCCCGGCCTTGAGGCTGATCAGGAACACCGGATCGGCGCCGTTCTTGAAGCGAGCGAGCACGCGATCGCGCCGGCGTGTGCGGCCATCGAGGTAGCAGTAGCCGATGCCCTCGTGGTCCAGGCGTTCGCGGACCTTGGTCAGGAACCCCGTGAACTGGCTGAACACGAGCGCCCGGTGGCCGCCGCCGACGACGTCGCCCAACTGCTCGACGAGCGCGCCCAGCTTGGCGCACGGCACGGCGTCGTGGCCGTCCTCGACGAGGCCCGGATGCAGGCTGAGCTGGCGCAGCAGCGTGATCGAGCGCAGGATCGTGAAGCGGTTGCGGTTGAAGTCGTCGATCAGGCCGAGGATCTTCTGCCGCTCGCGCTGCAGGTGCGTGTCGTAGAGCTTGCGGTGGCGCGGATGCAGGTCCACGTCGAGGATCTGCTCCTGCTTTGCCGGGAGGTCAGGGGCCACGAGCTCCTTGGTGCGGCGCTTGACGAGCGGCTTGATCCTGCGCCGCAGCCGCGCGAGGCACTCGGCATCGTCGCCGCGCTCGATCGGGCGCGCGTACTGCTCGGCGAACCGCTTCGGATCAGGGAACAGCCCGGGCGCGGTGATCGACAGCAGCGACCACAGCTCCATCAGGTTGTTCTCCATCGGGGTGCCGGTGATCGCCAGCTTGAACGGCGCCGCGAGCTCACGCACGCAGCGGTACGTCTTGGCCTGGTGGTTCTTGACGTACTGCGCTTCGTCGAGGATCAGGCCGGCCCAGTCCACCGTGCGGTAGGCGTCGGCTTCGAGCCGGAACAGCGCGTACGTCGTGACCACGACGTCGGCCGCGGCGACCTCGTCGATCCTGCGGCCGGACCGCCCCAGCGTGTCGGTCACCGCGCCGACCCTGAGCCCGGGGGCGAACCGCGCCGCCTCCGCCACCCAGTTGGACACGACGCTGGTCGGGGCGACCACCAGGAACGGGCCGACGCTCGGGTCGCGGTCGCGGGCGTGGCAGATCAGCGCGAGCGTCTGCAGCGTCTTGCCGAGCCCCATGTCGTCGGCGAGGATCCCGCCGAGCTCGAGCTGCCACAGCGACGCCAGCCAGCCGAACCCGTCACGCTGGTACGGGCGCAGCTCCGCCGCCAGGGCCGGTGGCGGGTCGTGCTCGGCGACGGTCTCGAGCTCGAGCAGCGCGCCGACCTGACGCTGCCACGCCTGCGCCTGCTCGGTCACGACGCCGAGCGCCGCGAGCTCGGCCCAGAGCCCGGACTGATAGCGGCTGATCCGCAGCGGCGCCGCCGTTGACTCCCCCAGCGCCCTGGCCTCCTCGATCAGCTGCCGCAGCGCCTGCAGGCGCGGTGCGAGCAGCGAGAAGTGCGCGCCGTCTTCGAGCAGCATGTGCGATTCCCCGCTCGCGAGGGCCACGAACACCTCCGCGAACGCCAGCTCGCGACCGTCGAGGGTGAGCGTCACGCCGAGGTCGAACCAGTCGCGCTCATCGGCGACCGCCGCGGTGGACACGCCGATCGTCAGCGACTCGCCGACGTCGCGGTAATCCGGCGGCTGCCCGGCGACCTCGACGGCGACGCCGGCGTGCTGCGCCAGCTGCGGCAGCTCCTCGGTCGTCAGCCGCATGCTGTCGAGTCCGGTCAGCGTGACCGCCGGCGCGTCAGCGGGCCGTCCAGCGCCGTCGATCAGGCCGTAGCGTTCCAGGCCCGTCCCGGTGAGGATGGTGTCGGCGAGGAGCGCGCGCTCAGCGGCGAGATCGCGAAGGCCGGGGCCGTCCCCGTCGGTCGCAAGTCGCGTGCGCTGCGTGGTTTCGCCGACCTGATAGGCCCACTCCCATCCCAGCTCGACGTCATGCTCCGCCCCGTAGCTCGCGCGCAGCACGAGCGCCGGCGCGGAGATCTCCGGCGGGGTGAACGATCCGTCCGACGACACGACCGTGGCCGCGTTGCGCAGCGCGGGGCAGAGCTCGTCGGCGAACCGCTGGAGCTCGCTCGCCGGAATCTCCAGGCGCTCGCCGTCGAGGACCATCTGCCGCAACCGGGGCGCCGCCGGCCTCGCGAGGCGCACCAACCGCAGCCGCCAGCTCTCGGGACCGTGGCCGGCGGCGACGTCGGCGCGCTCGGCGCACACGACGCCGTGGCCGCTGGAACCAAGGAACAGCACCGGCTCGAGGCCCTCTGAATCGACGCCGTCGACGCGGATCACCGCGGTCACGAGCGCCCCCTGGTCGCCCTGCCGCGTGACGTCGAGGAG
>JBBSGJ010000116.1:0-7425 GCA_038254195.1 Solirubrobacterales bacterium | reverse complement strand
GAGGGACGGAGGCCGCCGTCGCCGTTGCTGCCCCACCTCGCGATCCCCACGACCTCGGGTACGGGCTCCGAGGCGACGACCGTGGCGATCCTCGACCCCCCGGAGCTCAAGGTGAAGTCGGGTATCTCGCACAGCTACCTGCGCCCCCACCTACCAGGGCTCGAACCCGGTCGCCGACATCTGGTCGACCACGGCGCTCGAGTACGGCGGGCGCTTCCTGCGCCGGGCGGTGGAGGACCCCGACGACGTCGAGGCCCGCGGCTCGATGATGCTCGCCGCGGCGATGGCCGGGGTCGGCTTCGGCTCCGCGGGCGTGCACACCCCCCACTCTTGCGCCTATCCCATCGCCGGCCTCAAGCACGAGTTCCACCCGGAGGGCTACCCGGACGACCACCCCCTCGTCCCCCACGGGCACTCGGTCATCGTCACCGCGCCGGCCGCCTTCCGCTTCACCTACGCCGCGATGCCCGAGCGCCATCGCCACGTGGCCGAGCTGCTCCTCGGCGAGGCGATCGAGCAGCCCGGGCACGACACCCTCCCCGACGTCCTGCGCGAGCTGATGCGCGACGTGGGCGCCCCGCGGGGCGTGGCCGAGCTCGGCTACACCGAGGACGACGTCCCCGCTCTCGTGGAGGGGGCGCTCAAGCAGCAGCGGCTGCTCGTCGTCGCCCCCCGTCAGCCCTCCGAGCGCGACCTGGGCGACATCATCACCGCGTCCATGGTCAACTGGTAGGTCATGCCCGAGCGCAACCACCAGTGCCGCCTCTCCGCCCGTCCCCGCGGGCTCCCCGACGACTCCGTATGGGAGCTGACCGAGGAGGAGGTGCCGTCCGAGCCGCCCGAGGGCTCGTTCCTCGTCCGGATCGAGCTCCTCTCGCTCGACCCCGCGATGCGCGGCTGGATGAACGATGCGCGGTCCTACATCGCCCCGGTGCAGATCGGCGAGGTGATGCGTGCGGGCGGGATCGGCGAGGTCGTCGCCTCCCGCCATCCCGACTTCGCGGAGGGCGACCACGTCCACGGGATCTTCGGCGCCCAGGAGTACGCGATCTCCGACGGTCGCGGGACCCACAGGGTCGACCTCGACGTCGCCCCCGCGCCGACGTGGCTGGGGACCCTCGGCATGACGGGCATGACCGCCTACTTCGGCCTGCTCGACGTCGGCGCGCTGGCCGAGGGCGACACGTTGGTGGTCTCGGGCGCCGCCGGCGCGGTGGGCTCGACGGTCGGCCAGGTCGCGCGGCTCAAGGGCGCCGGGCGCGTGGTCGGGATCGCCGGCGGCTCGGAGAAGTGCGCCTGGGTGACCGAGGAGCTCGGCTTCGACGCGGCGATCGACTACAAGGGCGAGGACGTCGGCCGGGCCCTGCGCGAGCACGCCCCGGACGGCATCGACGTCTACTTCGACAACGTGGGCGGCGACATCCTCGACGCCGCGCTGGGCCGGCTCGCCCGCGGCGCCCGCGTGGTGATCTGCGGCGCGATCTCGCAGTACAACGCCACCGAGGCCCCGCGCGGCCCGGCGAACTACCTGTCGCTGCTCGTCAACCGCGCGCGGATGGAGGGCTTCGTCGTCTTCGACTTCGCGCCGCGCTACTCCGAGGCGGCGCACCAGCTCGGTGAGTGGATGGCCGCCGGGAAGCTGCACTCGCGCGAGGACGTCGTCGAGGGCGGGATCGCCGCCTTTCCCGCGACCCTGCTCAAGCTCTTCGCCGGCGAGAACACCGGCAAGCTCGTCCTCCGGGTCTGATCGCGCCTCCCGCCCCGGCCGCGCTCCCGTGGTGGCAGCGCGGCGCCATCTACCAGATCTATCCGCGCTCGTTCGCGGACTCCGACGGGGACGGCGTCGGCGACCTGCCCGGCGTGCTCGCGCGGCTCGACCACCTCGTCGCCCTCGGGGTCGGGGCGCTGTGGCTGTCGCCGTTCTACCGCTCGCCCATGGCCGACTTCGGCTACGACGTCTCCGACTACGAGGACGTCGACCCCGTGTTCGGGACGCTCGCGGACTTCGACGCGCTGCTCGCGGCGGCCCACGTGCGCGGCCTGCGGGTGCTCGTGGACTGGGTCCCCAACCACACGTCCGACCGCCACCCGTGGTTCACGGACCCGGCCCGCCGCCACTTCTACGTGTGGCGCGACGAGCCCAACGGGTGGACCGCCCAGTTCCGGCGCGGCGGGCCGGCGTGGACGCGCGAGGAGGCGAGCGGGGAGGTCTACCTGCACTCGTTCCTCCCCGCCCAGCCCGACCTGGACTGGGACGAGCCCGCGGTCGAGGCGGCCATGCACGACACCCTGCGCTTCTGGCTGCGCCGCGGCGTGGACGGCTTCCGGATGGACGTGATCTACCGGATCGCCAAGGACCCGGCCCTCGGCGAGAACGAGCCCACCCGGCGCCACGACCAGGACTGGACCACGATGCAGGCGCGGCTGGCGGGGATCCGCCGCGTGCTCGAGGAGTTCGGCCCCGACCGGATGTGCGTGGGCGAGCTGCACCTGCCCACTCAAGGAGATGTCGCCCGCTACGTCAACTGGCCCGAGGGACTGCACCTGGCCCACAACTTCCGGTTCCTCGAGCTCCCGTGGTCGGCGGCGGCGTTCCATGCCTCGATCACGGAGTTCTGCGCCGAGCTCGCTCCGGACGCCTGGCCGGCGTGGTGTCTGAACAACCACGACTATTCCCGGCTGGCCACCCGCCACGGCGCCCACGCGGTGCGGGTCGCCGCGATGCTCCTCGTCACCCTGCGCGGCACCCCCTTCCTCTTCCAGGGTGAGGAGCTCGGGCTGCGCGACGTCCCGGTCTCCCGCGAGCGGATCGTCGACGTCGACGGGCGCGACCCGCAGCGCGCGCCGATGCCGTGGGCGCCGCCCTCGGCGGCCGGCCCCGGCGCGGGCTTCACCACCGGCGCGCCCTGGCTGCCGATCACCCGCGACGCCGAGGACGTCAACGCCGCCGTGCAGGGCGACGACCCGGGCTCGGTCCTGACCCTCTACCGCCGGCTGCTCGCGCTGCGCGCGGAGCGCGAGGAGCTCCAGCGCGGCGCGATGACGTTCGGCGACGGGGGCCACCCCGACGTCCTGGCCTACCGTCGCGGACGGCGGTTCGCCGTCGCCCTGAACTTCTCCGCCGGACCGCGCCCGGTCACGTGGCCTGCCGGGGCATGGACGCGCCTCTCGACGCATCTCGACCGCGAGGCCGGGACGCCGGCGCCCGGCGAGCTGCGCGGCGGCGAGGGCGTGATCGCCGAGCTCAGCTGAGCACGCGCTCGCCCTCACGCAGCAGGTGCAGCCAGCGCTGCCCGTAGCGGCCGAGGTCGATCTCGAGCGTGCCGCCCGGGCACACCTCGGGGGCCCGGGAGGCGATCGCGTCGTCGGCGCCGGTGACCTCGTCACCCAGGTTGAGCGTTGCGGACACCCGCGCCTCGCCGAGGTTGTGCACGGCGACGACCGTCCCGCCGTCCCAGTCGAGGCGGTGCGCCAGCAGCGAGGACGCCTCGGTCTCGAGCAGCGTGACGCTCCCCCAGCCGAACTCGGGGCGCGCCCGGCGGGCGAGGATGAGCCGCTGCATCCACGCCAGCAGGGAGTCGGGATCGCGCCGCTGGTCGGCGACGTTCACCCGCTCGGGGCCGAACGCGCCGTCGGTGAGCGGACGCACGGGCTCCTGCGCGGTGGTGAACCCGCCGTGGCGCTCGGGCGACCACTGCATGGGCACCCGCACCGCGTAGCGGTCGGGGATGTCGAGGTTCTCGCCCATCCCGATCTCGTCGCCGTAGAGGAGCACGGGCGTGCCCGGCAGCGAGAACATCAGGCTCCACGCCAGGCGCAGGCGATCGGGGTCGCCGCCGAGCATCGATGCCGCGCGCCGGCGCAGCCCATGGCCGTAGAGCTGCATGCCCTCCTCGGGGCCGAAGGCGGCGAACACCTCCTGGCGCTGGGGGAGGGTCAGCTTGTCGAGGCTCAGCTCGTCGTGGTTGCGCAGGAAGGTCGCCCAGCCCGAATCGGGCGGGACGGACGGCAGCGTGCGGATGATCGTCTCCAGCGGCTCGGCCTCGCCGCGCGCCAGCGCCAGCCACAGGCTCTGGTTGAGCAGGAACGCGAGCTCCATGTGCAGGAGGTCGCCGTGGTCGCCGAAGTACTCGCTGAGCTGCTGGGGATCGACGTTGACCTCCCCGAGCAGCGCCGCGTCCCCCCGGCGGCGGTTGACGAAACCGCGCAGGTCGCGCAGCCACTGCTTGGGATCCGATGCCACCCGCTCGGGCAGCCCCGCGGTCTCCAGCATCGCCGGAACGGCGTCCATGCGGAAGCCCGAGACGCCCAGGGCGAGCCAGAAGCCCACGATCCGCGCGATCTCCTCCCGGACCTCCGGGTTGGCCGTGTCCAGGTCGGGCTGGAAGTGGTAGAAGCGGTGCAGGTAGTACTGGCCCGCCTCCTCGTCGTACTCCCAGTTGGAGCTCTCCGTCCCGGGGAACGCGAGGCCCTTCGGCTCGTCGGAGGGCTCGTCGCGCCACACGTACCAGCCCCGCTTGGGGGACTCCGGGTCGCTCCGGGCCTCCTGGAACCAGGGATGCGCGTCGGAGGTGTGGTTGACCACGAGGTCCAGGAGCACGCGCAGGCCGCGGTTGCTCGCGGTGCGCACGAGCTCGACGAAGTCTCCGTGGGTCCCCAGCCGCGGGTCGACCCCGTAGTAGTCGGCGATGTCGTAGCCGTCGTCGCGGCCCGGGGTGGGCTGGAAGGGCATGAGCCACAGGCACGTCACGCCCAGGCCGGCGAGGTAGTCGATCTGACGGGAGATCCCGTCGAGGTTCCCGACCCCGTCGCCGTCGGTGTCGAGAAACGTCTCGGCGTCCAGGCAGTAGACGATCGCGTCCTTCCACCACTGGTCTGAGATCTGGTCGAGCCGCACCCTGCTCAGTCCCGAATGTGGCGGCGCCGGGGCTCGCGGCCGGGGGGCTGGTGCACGGGCTTCGGGGAGCGGGCCTTGGGCACCCTGCGCTCCTCGGGCTTGCCCGCCCTGACCGTCAGCGGCTTGCCGTGGTGGAGGAGCTCGAGCGGCTCGCCCTCCATGAGCTCGTAGCGCGCCGTGCCGTCGCCGACCTCCACCCGCAGCCGCCGCCCGCGGTAGACGATCCCGAAGGCCATCCGGGTCAGGCGCGAGGGCAGCCGGGGGGCGAAGGAGAGGACGGCGCCGTGGTCGCGCAGCCCGCCGAAGCCGGCCACCGCGGCGATCCAGGCTCCCGCCAGGGACGCGATGTGCAGCCCGTCGTTCGTGTTGTGCTTGAGGTCGCGCAGGTCGACGAAGGCCGTCTCCCCGAGGTAGTCGTAGGCGAGCTCGAGGTGCCCGACCTCCGCCGCCACCACCGCCTGGGTCGCCGCCGACAGCGACGAGTCGCGCACGGTGATCGGCTCGTAGTAGGCGAAGTCGCGCGTCTTCTCGTCGAGGGTGAAGCGGTCCCCGCAGACGTAGAGGGCGTGGACGAGGTCGGCCTGCTTGAGCACCTGGGAGCGGTAGAGCTCGTAGTAGGGGAAGTGCAGCAGCAGCGGGTACTGGTCCTCGCCCGTGTGGGCGAAGTCCCACTTGCGGTGCTGGGTGAAGCTCTCGGACTGCGGGTGGACCTTCATCTCCTCGTCGTAGGGGAAGGCCATGGAGCGCGCGGCCTCGCGCCAGCTCGCCATCTCCTCCTCGTCCACCTCGAGGTCGGCGGCGACGTCGGGATGGCGCCCCGCGGCGTCCGCGGCGGCCACGAGGTTCTTCGCGGCCATGAGGTTCGTGTAGATGTTGTCGTCGACGATCGCGGTGTACTCGTCGGGCCCGGTCACCCCGTCGATCCGGAACGTTCCGTGCGCGTCGTGGTGGCCCAGCGAGCGCCACAGCCGCGCGGTCTCCACGAGGAGCTCGACGCCCGCCTCGCGCTCGAAGGTCTCGTCGAGCGTGGCCGCGTAGTAGCGGCGCACCGCGTCGGCGATATCGGCGTTGATGTGGAAGCCGGCCGTGCCCGCGGGCCAGTAGCCGGAGGTCTCCTGGCCGCGGATGGTCCGCCACGGGAAGGCGGCCCCGGCGCGGCCGAGCTCGCGTGCGCGGTCCCGGGCGAGACCGATCACGGAGTGACGCCAGCGCAGGGCGTCACCGGCGGCGTCGGGTGCCGTGTAGGTGAGGACGGGGAGGATGAAGGACTCGGTGTCCCAGAACGTATGGCCGGCGTAGCCCGTCCCCGTCAGGCCCTTGGCCGGGATGGCCCGGCGCTCGGCCCGGGCGCCCGCCTGGAGGGTGTGGAAGAGCCCGAAGCGCACCGCCTGCTGGAGCGCGGCGTCGCCGTCGATCTCGACGTCGGCCCGCCCCCAGAACTCGTCGAGATACTCCCTCTGGGAGCGGACGAGGCCGTCCCAGCCGGTGCGCTTCGCCGAGGCGAGCGCGGCCTCCGCCTGATCGCGGAGCGAGGCCCGGGAACGGCGGGAGGACCAGCCGTAGGCAAGGAACTTCACGACCCGGAGGGTCTCCCCCGCGCCGAGCTCCGTGGCGATGGTCACCCGCGCGAGATCCGGATCGGACTCCGTGGCGGTGCCCGTCCCCTCGGTCACGTAGACGACATGGTCCATCGCCGCCGCCAGCCGCAGGCCGCTCGCCTTCGTGGCGTGGACGAGCGTGGCGCGCAGCTCGCGATGCCCGTGATGCTCCGCCACGAGCGGATCCTCGAAGACCTCGGCGGCGCGCGGGTCCTTCGTCCGGGCGGGGACGGGCTCGTTGGCCACGAGCTCGGACTGCACGACGATCCGCGTCCGATCGTCGTGCGCCTCGACCTCGTAGCGGATCGCGGCCACCGAGCGCTGGCCGAGGGAGACGAGCCGGGTGGAGCGCACGCGGATCGCGCAGCCGGTCGGGGAGCGCCAGTCGACCTCGCGTACGAGGAGGCCCTCGCGGAGGAGCAGGGCGCGCTCGTGGCGCAGCACGTCGCCGTAGCGGATGTCGAACGGCTCGTCGTCGACGAGCAGGCGGATGATCTTCCCGTTGGTGACGTTGAGGACGGTCTGACCGTTCTCGGGGAAGCCGTAGGCCGTCTCCGCGTACGGCAGCGGGCTCACCTCGTAGAACCCGTTGAGGTAGGTGCCAGGAGCGCCATAGGGCTCGCCCTCGTCGAGGTTGCCGCGCAGGCCGATGTGCCCGTTGGACAGGGCGAAGACGGACTCGCTCTGGGCCAGGAGGCCGAGGTTGAGCGCGCGCTCACGGATCGCCCAGGGCTCGACCTCGTAGATCTCCTCCCCGATCACGCGTCCCCCTGCATGAGCTCGGAGAGATCCTCGACGACGACGTCGGCGCCGTGCTCGGAGAGCTCCGCCCCGTGGCCCGTGCGGTCGACCCCGACCACCCAACCGAAGTCGCCCGCCCGTCCCGCCTCGACGCCGGCCAGCGCGTCCTCGAAGACCGCAGCGGCCGCG
>JBBSGJ010000115.1:0-7469 GCA_038254195.1 Solirubrobacterales bacterium | reverse complement strand
TCGCCACCGCCGAGCTCCTGGGCCTCCCCGCCGCGCACCGCCAGCTCACCGGCTCGCTGTGGGACTACGCGGTCTCCGCCGGGGTCGACGGGAAGCTCGGGATCCTCGTCGACCCGCTCTCGCTGTTCATGGCCCTCGTGGTCTCCGGGGTCTCGACGCTCATCCACCTCTACGCCGTCTCGTACATGAGCGGGGACCGGGGCTATTCGCGCTTCTTCACCTACCTGAACTTCTTCGTCTTCTCGATGCTCCTGCTCGTGCTGGCGGGGAACTTCCTGCTGCTGATCGTGGGCTGGGCGTTCGTCGGCGCCGCCTCCTACCTGCTCATCTCCTTCTGGTTCAGGCGCACCACGGCCACGCGCGCGGGGATCAAGGCGTTCGTCATCAACGTGGTGGGCGACGTCGGGCTCGTCCTCGGCACGTTCTTCATCCTGCGCCACTCGGGGACGCTCGACTTCCTGGGGACATTCGCCAAGGCCGACCAGCTCGGCGCCCAGCACGGCGGCGCGCTGACGGCGGGGCTCATCCTCCTGCTCGTCGGCGCCTTCGCCAAATCGGCCCAGGTCCCGCTGCACACCTGGCTGCCCGACGCCATGGAGGGCCCGACCCCGGTCTCCGCGCTCATCCACGCGGCGACCATGGTCACGGCCGGCGTCTACCTCATCGCCCGCATGCACCCGCTGTTCGAGGCCGCTCCCGCCGCCGCGGACGTCGGCGCGATCGTCGGCTGCGTGACGCTGCTCGTCGCCGCGTCGATCGCCATCGTCGTCACCGACCTCAAGCGCGTCATCGCCTACTCGACGATGTCCCAGATCGGCTACATGATCATGGGCGTCTCCTCCGGGGCCTACGCGGCCGGGCTGTTCCACCTCATGACCCACGCCTTCTTCAAGGCGCTGCTGTTCATGGCCGCCGGCTCGATCATCGGCGCCATGGCCGGCAACCAGTCCCTGGACCGGATGGGCGGCTTCCGGAAGGTCATGCCCTTCACGTTCGCCTGCTTCATCATCGGCGGGCTCGCGCTCTCCGGGGTCCCGCCGTTCTCCGGGTGGTTCTCCAAGGACGAGATCCTCGCCTACGAGCTCGCCCGCGGCGACTGGCACGTCGTCCTCGGCGTCCTCGGCTACCTCGGCGCGTTCCTCACCGGCGTCTACACGTTCCGGATGATCTTCCGGGCGTTCGGGGGCGAGCGGGTCCCCGAGGCCGAGGAGCTCGCCCACGGGCACCTGCACCACGCCGACGTGCCGCGCAACCCGGTCACCGGCGAGGAGGAGGACTCGGACGTCGGCTTCCCGGGGCCCGAGCACCACATCGCGGAGCGTTCGTGGCCGATGAAGGCGGCGATGGGATCGCTGGCGCTGCTGGCGCTCGTCGCGGGGCTCATCCAGATCCCGCGCGTGGACAACTACCTCTCGGACTTCCTCGAGCCCACGTTCGCGCACTCGAAGCTCGCGAACGTCGAGCCCTCGGCGGCCGTGCAGCTCGGCGGCCTCGTGGCCGGCGGCGTGCTCGGCCTCGCGGGGGTCGCCGTCGCCTTCCTGATCTGGGTGCGCCGCCCGGGCACCGCGGCGCGACTCCAGGAGCGACTGGAGGGCCTGCACCGCTTCCTCTCGGCCCGCTGGTACTTCGACGAGCTCATCGACCTGCTCGTGATCCGCCCCGCCGCGTGGTTCGGGCGCTGGGCCCAGCAGGGCTTCGAGCGCTACGTCGTCCAGGACACGCTCGTGGGCGGCCCCACCGGGGTCGTCCGGGCCGGCTCGGCCGCCGTGCGCGCGCTGCAGGCCGGGTTCGTGCGCTACTACGCGGCGCTGCTGTTCGTGGGCGTCACCGCCACCGGGCTCTACTTCCTGCTCCAGTCGTGACCCTCTCGATCCTCATCTGGCTGCCCGTGGTGGGCGCGCTCGTGGCGGCGGCCGTGCCGCGGCGGTTCTGCGGACTCGTGACGACGCTCGCCTCGGCGGTGACCCTGGGGATCGCGATCTCCTTCCTCGCCCGCTTCGAGGAGAGCTCGGGCGGCCTGCAGTTCGTCACCGACCGCTCGTGGATCTCCGCCCTGGGCATCCACTACAAGCTCGGCCTCGACGGGCTGAACGTCTTCCTCGTCCTACTCGCCGCGGTGGTCTTCCTCGCCGCCATCGCCTGGGCCGCCGTGACCGGCGGCTACGAGCGCCCGCGGACGTTCTTCTTCTGGCTCGCCGGCGCCGAATCCGCGGTGCTCGGCGCGTTCTGCGCCCAGGACCTCATTCTCTTCGTCGCCTTCTTCGACCTCATGCTCTTCCCCTTCTACTTCCTGCTCGGAGGGTGGGGGGGGCCCGACCGGGTGCGTGCGACGCTCAAGCTCGTCATCTACACCCTGGTCGGCTCGCTGCTCATGCTCGCGGCGGCGATCGCCACCGGGGTCATCGCGGCGCAGGGCGGCGCGGAGCTCTCCTACGCGTTCTCGGACCTCGCGCAGCGCCCCCTCGCCGCGGGCTCGCAGGAGTGGATCTTCCTGTTCTTCGCCGCGGCGTTCGTCGTCAAGATGCCGCTGTTCCCCGTCCACGGCTGGATGCCCGAGGCCTACGGGAACATGCCCATCCCGGCGCTCGCCGCCTTCTCGGGGGTCCTGTCGAAGGTCGCGATCTACGGCTTCCTGCGGGTGTGCCTGCCGCTGTTCCCCGAGGCCGTCCAGCGCTACCAGACCCTCCTGCTGCTCATCGCCCTGGCCTCGATCCTCTACGGCTCGGCCATGGCCTTCACCACAACGCGGACGCGGCTCATCGTCGGCTACTCCTCTGTGGCCCAGCTCGGCTTCATCACGCTCGGGGTCTTCTCGCTGGACCGCGCGGGGGAGCAGGGGGCGATCCTCCAGGCCGTGAACCACGGGCTCGTCACCGCGCCGCTGTTCTTCATCATCGCCCTGCTCGCGGCGCGGGCGGGCGGCTCGGAGGACCTGCGCGACATGGGCGGCATCGCCTTCCGGGCGCCGGTGCTGGCCGGGCTGTTCCTCGTGGTGGCGCTCGCCACGCTGGCGATGCCCGGCTCGGCGAACTTCGTCGGGGAGTTCTACATCCTGCTCGGGGTGTTCCAGGCCAAGGCGGTGTTCGCCGTGGTCGCCTTCACCGGGGTGGTCCTCGCCTCGGTCTACATGCTGCGGGCGTTCATCGGATCCGTGCACAACCGGACGGGGGAGCGGGTGCGCTCCCGCGACGTGCGCCCGGCCGACGCGCTCGTGCTCGTGCCGCTCGTGCTGGCGATCATCGCGCTCGCGGTGTATCCCCAGATCGCGCTGCGCCGCTCGCAGTCGACGGTGAACCGGCTGGTGAGCCCACAGGGCGAGGTCGTCGACCTGACCCACCCCGAGATCGCGGTGAACAAGTGACCGGCCCGCACATCGACTGGGCGGCGTTCTCGCCGATCGTCGCCGCCGGCGTGGGGGGCTGCTTCGTGCTGCTGCTCGGCCTCGCCCGGCCCCGGTGGGCGCGCGAGGGCGCGGTGCCGCTGATCACCCTCGGCGTCCTCGCGGCCATCGCCGGGCTCTCGATCTGGCAGTGGGACACGGACGCCTCGATCATCTCCGGCGCGCTGCGGGTCGACCGCCTGTCGCTCATGCTCAACCTGCTCTTCGCCGTGGCGGGCGCGACGACGGTGGGCCTGGCCTGGCGCGGACGCGCCGCGGTCGAGGCCGGGCACGGCGAGCTCTACGCGCTGCTGCTGTTCACGATCATGGGGATGGCGGTGCTCGTCGCCGCCCAGAACCTCGTCACGCTCTTCCTCGGCTTCGAGCTGCTGTCCATCCCGCTCTACGTGCTCTGCGCCACCGAGATGCGCCGCGCCTCCTCGCTCGAGTCCGGCCTGAAGTACCTCATCGTCGGCTCGGTGGGATCGGCGACGCTGCTCTACGGGCTGGCGTTCATCTACGGCGCGACGGGGTCGACCGATTTCGCTCACATCCACGCCGCGCTGGGGCGCCAGACCGGCTCCTCCTTCGACGTCCTCCTGCTCACGGGCATCGCCCTCTCGGTGGCCGGCCTGGCCTTCAAGGCCTCCGTCGCCCCCTTCCACCAGTGGACCCCCGACGTCTACGAGGGGGCCCCCACCCCGATCACCGCGTTCATGGCCGTGGCCACGAAGGCGGCGGCGTTCGGCGTCTTCCTGCGGCTCTTCGACGACGCCCTCTCCTGGGCCGCCGCCGACTGGGGGCCGTGGCTCTCGGTCCTCGCGGCGACGACGATCATCGTGGGCAACGTCGGCGCGCTCGGACAGAGCTCGCTGAAACGGATGCTCGCGTACTCCTCCGTCGCCCAGGCGGGCTACATGCTCTGCGGCGTCCTCGTGGCCTCGGAGCTCGGCGTGAACGCGACCCTGTTCTACCTCGCGGTGTACCTCGTGATGAACCTCGCCGCGTTCGCGGTCATCGTCGCCCGCGAGCGCGAGACGATCTACGGTGACGACCTCCGCGCCGTCCAGGGCATCGGGGGCTCGCGCCCCTGGCTCGCGTGGCCGATGACGCTGGCGATGCTCGGCCTCGCCGGGATTCCGGCCACGGCGGGCTTCGTGGGAAAGATCTATCTCATCGACGCCCTCGTGGCGCGCAACTACACCTGGCTGGCCGTCGTGCTCGTGATCGGCTCCATGATCTCCCTGGCCTACTACCTGCGGGTGATCGCCGCGATGTGGATGCGGCCGGCGCCCGACCGGGTCGCGGCGGAGCCGGTCGCCCTCCGTGCGGGGGCGCAACCGGCGATCGCCGGGGCGGAGGCCGCCGGGGAGCGCCCGCACCTCGAGGTGCACGTCCTCGCCGTGGTCTTCGGTGCGGCGACGCTGGTCCTGGGGATCGTCCCCGGCCCGTTGTTCCAGCTGGTCGGGAAGGCGGGCGCCGCAATCTTCGGGTCGTCCTAGGGCGCTTTCGGGCAGGCTGCCCGCATGGACTCAGAGCGCGACGACGCGACCCAGGGGCAGTTCGACAACGACGAGGTGCAGGGCGAGGCCTCCGAGGGCGGCTACCCGGAGGAGCAGCCCGGCGGCGGCGTGGACGACGACAGGCCCGGCGACCCGCTCGACCGCTCGGGCAACCCGCGCCAGGACTCGGGCGACTCCCCGGGGGGCGCCTCGGGCGAGGGCACGCAGTCGACGGGGAACCCCGACGCGGCGGGGTAGGCGCCGGATCCATCTGCAGTGCCACAATGAGGGCAGTGGCCTCTCGCGTCGTCCACGCCGAGCTTGATGCCCCCTCCGAGAAGGCTCTGGAGGCGCTGCTCGCCGACGGCGGCGACGAGGCTGAAGCGGTGCGCGCGGCTCTCGTCGCGGCCGCTCGTCAGCGTCGCGACGCTGCCGTGCGCCAGGAGGTGAGGAGGATCGCGTCCGATCCCCGGGATCGAGAGGAGATGCGCCAGATCGCCGCCGATATGGAAGAGCTCGCTCCTCCGCTGCCTCCTCCTTGACCCGCGGTGACGTCCATCGCGTGGTCGGAAGAGCTCGAGGAGGTCAACGACGCACTCGAACTTGTCCTTGGGCTTGTTTGACGAGGAGCTCCTCGCTCCCGTCGACCCGCACGTGACGTCGAGCGCGACTACACCTTGTGGTGCTCAGGCGCCCAGGTGCCGTCCTCGGAGCGCTCGAAGTCCTGGAAGAGGTTCGGGGCCTCGCGCTTGGCGATCTCCGCCACGCGGTCGAAGACGAGGCGCAGCTCCTCCTCGGCGCCCGGCTCGGTTCGCATGGCGATGACGTGGCGCAGGGTGCGGACGTTCGCGGTCCACAGGATGTCCGTGCTCAGGCCGATCGGCGCCAGCCGACGCAGGGCCGAGGTGATCTCCTTCTTCACCGAGAACGGCAGGCCTTCGGCGTCGAGGTCGAGCTTCTCCGCGGCGTCGACCTGGAACTCCTCCAGGCGCTCCACGAGCTCGACCACCTGGTCGCGGATGGGCTCGAGCGCCGGCGGTACGCGGAAGCCGATGTCCGTGAGCCGGACGTAGCGCAGGCTCTCCTGGGAGAACGCGGACCCCGCGCGATGCCGGACAAGCTCATGCGTGAAAACTCTCGACGCGTTCCGGAACGCGAACGAGAAGCTCGCGTGCTCGAGCACGCTCCCGTGCCCCGAGCGCAGGAGGTTCCCGAAGTACGCGTCCGGGTCGGTGCGGATCCGGGTGACGTTGGCGTTCAGGCCCGGCTCCCACGAGCGGTAGCACATGCGCCCGCCGAACTCCACGAGCAGCTCGGCGTCGTTGACCTCCGCGTCGGCCTCCCGGCGCTCGAGCCACGACGCTCCCCCGACGGCCTCGAGGTATCTGCGCATCCCCTCGAGGTTGACGGACGGTCGGGCGATCAGGAAGACGTCGGGGGTGGTCTCACGCATGGGGGAAGTGGGCGAGGGGGCGAGAGTGGGCGCAGCGTCCATACCGGGCATCTTTCCGCCAGGATCGGACGACGCGAAAGTCGCTGCTCATCAAGGCGATCGGTGATCCCGCCCGCGAAGGTGGCGGGGCCTTTACGGATGAGCGCTGGTACTTCACGGCGCTTCCTGGCGGATGGCGGCTCAAGGTCTGCGTTGCATACACTCCCAATCGGGCCTTCGTGACGACCGCCTTCCGCGTGAAGAGACCCCCATGACCCTCAGCATCGGACCCCTTCGCTTCGACCACGTGTCGTACGACCGGGAGGCTGACGTTCTCTACGTGCGCCGGGGCGATGCTTCTCAGGCCGTGGACTTCGACGAGAGTCCTGAGGGGCATCACCTGCGGTTCAACGCCGAGGGTGATCTCGTCGGCATCACCTTCGTGAATGCGCAGGGGCTCATCGAGCGCGAAGGCGAGCTCAAGCTCAGCCTGCCACCCCTGCACGTCGCGCCCGAGGCCGTCGCCTCAGCGCTCGGCTAGGACCGCGGGCGGGGCCGCCCCGGCGCGCGTGCGACGGTTGCGCAGCACGATCCCGCGCCACACGAAGAGCGCGGCGATGATCGGGCACGCGGCGATCGCGACCGGCGGGATCCCGGCGCCCGCCTTGGAGAGCAGCCCGAGCCCGCCACCGATGAGCACGACCCCGAGCACCGTGCGCAAGACCTCGACCGGCGTGCGGACCGAGAGCCAGGAGCCGAACACCACGCCGGGCACCGAGCCGAGCAGGATCGTCCCGGCGAGCGCGAAGTCGACGTTCCCGGCCACGATGTGCGCGATGGCCGCGGCCCACAGGAGGATCGCCGCGTGGAAGACGTCCGTTCCCACCACGCGGTGCGGGGCGAGCTTGAAGATGAGGATGAGCCCCACGGCGATGAGCGACCCGGAGCCCGCGGAGGTGACGCCGAGGATGAACCCGACCCCCGCGCCAAAGACGGCCGCGCCCACCTTGTTGCGCCGGGTGGGCTCGACGTTCTGCCGCCCCTCCTCCGGCGTGCCCGTGAGCAGCGTCTTGACGAACATCAGCGAGCCCGTGAGCAGGATCGCGCCGCCCACCGCGATGATCACGACGTCGTCGAACTTCGAGCCCAGGGAGTC
>JBBSGJ010000114.1:0-7482 GCA_038254195.1 Solirubrobacterales bacterium | reverse complement strand
GCTCCCGCGCCCGCGGTGGCCAGCGCGGCGACCACCACCGCCGCCTTCGACCAGCCCGCGCTCATCGCATCCATGCTCTGCGCCGCTGCGGCGCCGACGCCACCACCGCCATCACCACCAAGCACCCGCCGCACCAGGTCGACCACCGGCAGCGGCAGGAAGGCGGCGATCTTCGCGACGGCGCCGGCGGGCACGAGGCCCTCGACGCCCGCCATCCGGGCCTGGCGGCGACAGGGACGGCACCACGCCACGTGCCGGGCCAGCCGCCGGTGCTCGCGGATGCCGAGCGCGCCCTGCTCCGCGGCGACCAGCACGGTCTCCATCCGCGCGCAGGAGCGCCCCGTCGACAGATCGCCGTACTCCTCGGTCAGCCGACGCCGCGCGCGGAAGAGCGTGGACTCCACCCCCGGGCGCGAGAGCCCCATGCGGTCGCCGATCTCCCGGTAGGACAGCCCATCGAGCTCGCGCAGGACGAGGATCTCGTGATGGGACTGCGACAGCGCACCGAACGCGCCGCGCAGGTGCTCGAGCTGCTCGGAGGACTCGGCCGCGCTCTCCGGGGTCCGGGGCGTCGCACCGGTCTCACCGCCGTTGAGAGCCTGGACGCCCTCGCCGTCATCGGTCTCCCACGGCACCTCCTCGGTGCGCTTGGAGCGGCGGAACTGGTCGATGCACGCGTTCGTCGCGATCTCGAAGATCCAGGGGCGGAAGGCGATCGGCCGATCGGTCTCGCGCATGCGACGCAGCGCGGAGATGAAGACCTCCTGGGTGACATCCTCGGCGCGGGCCCAGTCGCCGACCATCCCCTGGACGTAGCCGTTGATCCGGGAGCGGTAGCGGCCGTAGAGGACCTCGAACGCACGCTCGTCCCCCGCGCGCACGGCGGCGACGAGGGTGAGATCATCTGGATTTTCGGCTCTCGCGGCCTCCACCGCTGACACGTTCGGGCTCCTCCCCAGGGCGGATCAAACATACCCACGCGCGCGAGACGGAGCAAGCGCGCCGGTAGCGTCGGCGGATCCTCATGGCCGCCGCCACTCCGGGCTATCGGCCTCCCCGACGCGTGCCTTGAGGCCCCTGCCCGGGCGATGAGTGGATCGACATCCCCAATCCCGTCGGGCGGCGTTGAGCCCGTCTTCCCGCTCCGATATAAACCCCCCAGGATCAAACGAAGAAGGGACGTCTCTGCCGATGCCTATTCACCTGACGCCCACCGAGCTCGCCCGCGAGACCGGACTCGACCGCCGCGACGTGATCGAGAAGTGCGTGGAGCTCGGTGTGCCGATCTTCGAGGGGCGCATCGACAAGACCCTCTTCCTCTCCTCCCTCGAGACCGCGCCCGCCGCGGCGACCCCCCAGCCGGCCCCCGCCTAGCGGAGCGCTACCGCACGTAGGCGAACAGCGCGCGCACGAAGGCATCCTGCCCGAGGTGCGCGTAGTAGACCACGGTCCGGTTCATGAGGATCGCGAAGGCGAGCCGCCGCCCCGAGCGGGCCGTGCAGTAGCCGACGAGGGCGGAGACGTCGGTCAGCGTGCCCGTCTTGCCCCGGCAGCGGCCGGCGGCCACGGTGCCGCGCAGGCGATGCACGAGGGTGCCCGAGCGTCCGAGGACGGCCAGGGACGACGTGAAGGACGGGTGGGCGCGCTCGGCGCGCAGGAGCGCGACGATCTGGGCCGGGGAGGAGCGGTCGGCGCGAGAGAGCCCCGAGCCGTCGTAGAGCCGCGGGTGCAGGCCGATCGACGCCGCGCTCGCGCGCACCACCCGCGCCCCCGCGGCGGTGCTGCCCGTCCCGCCGAGCTCCGCGCCGAGGTTCTTCAGGAGCATCTCCGCGTAGAAGTTGTCCGACGGAGCGTTCGTCGCCGCGATGATGGCGGCGAGCGGGGGCGAGGACGCCGAGGCGAGCACCCGCGTGCGGGCGGGGGCCCTCCCCGCGCCGTAGCCGCCCACCCGCACCCTCCGGCGGGCCAGCGCGTCCACGAGCGCGGAGGCCGCGTAGGCGGCGGGCTGGAGCACGTAGCGCCCGCGCAGCAGGTCGCGCTGGTAGGCGAGCCCCGAGAGCGGCTCGACGTAGAGGCTCGCCGCGTAGCCCGAGGACGGCACCCCGCGCCGGAAGTCGAAGCGCGACTCGTCGCCGAGCACCCGGCCGGTCACCTGCCTGACCCCGGCGCCCGCCAGCCGGCGCGCCAGCAGGTCGATGTCGTCGGCGCGCAGCGTCGGGTCTCCGCCCCCGCGCAGCCACAGGCCGCCGTGGAGCACGCCGCGGCCGTCCAGCCGCCCCGTGGCCACGACGTCGGTGACGAGTCGGGCGCGCGGTCCGAGCTCGCGCAGCGCGGCCGTCGTCGTCCACAGCTTCTCCACCGAGGCGGGGATGCGTCCCGTCGTCGCGCGGCGCGAGTAGAGCGTCCGCCCCGTGTCGGCGTCGACCACGAGCGCGCCGGAGGCTGGCCCGCCCCGTCGCAGGGCGGCGTCGAGCGAACGCGACAGCGGACCCGCCGCCGCGGGGGCGACGGGCACGAGGGCGAGCAGCAGAGCGAGCACAGCGGCGCAGGGCACCGCCCGGAGGAGGCGGGTGGTCTGTGAGCGGGTCATCGACCCCCTACCCTAGAATCCTCCGCGCAGTGGGCAACGTCGTCGACCTCACGGCGGAGGGCGCGCCGCGCCGGCGCCGCCGGCGGCGCTCCAAGACGGCGCTCGTCCTCGGCGGGGGCGGATTCACCGGAGGCGTCTACGCGATCGGCGCGCTGCGTGCGATCGACCTCCTCTCGGTCAACCGCACCGTCAACGACTTCGATATCTACGTCGGCACGAGCGCCGGCTCCCTCGTCGCCGCGCTGACCGCCAACGGCATCACCCCCGAGGAGATGATGCGGGTCGTCTCCGGGCAGGTCCCCACCCCGTTCTCAGACGTCAAGGTCGGCACGCTGCTGCGCCCCAACCTCGGCGAGGCCGCGCAGAAGGTCGCCACGCTCCCCCTCCACCTCCTGCGCGTGGCGCGCACCCTCGCCGGGCAGCTCGGCCAGCTCCACCAGATCACGGCGATGGACCTCGTCCTCGGCCTCGCCGAGGCGCTGCCCTCCGGCCTCTACTCGGGCTCGGGCATCGAGTCCTACGTCCACCAGGTGCTCTCCGACCCCGCGCGCACCGACGACTTCCGGCTGGTCGGGCCGGAGCTCTACCTCGCGGCGACCGACCTCGACACCTGCGAGCGGATCGTCTTCGGCGCCGAGGGCTGGGAGGACGTCCCGATCTCGAGCGCGGTGCGCGCCTCCACCGCGCTGCCCATGGTCTACAAGCCCGTCCGGATCCGCGACCGCGAGCTCGTGGACGGCGGGATCGTCTCCACCACCAACCTCGACATCGCCGTGCAGGCGGGCGCGAAGCTCATCGTGGTCGTCAACCCGCTCGTCCCCTACGTCAACGACGTCACCGACCAGCGCCGCGTCTCGGACATGGGCTTCCCGCAGATCGGCTACCAGACCTTCAAGCTCCTGGCCTATCAGCGCCTCCACGAGATGGCCCGTCAGTGGGAGGAGCGCTATCCCGGCGTGGACATCATCCTCATCGAGCCCGGTCCGAAGGACGAGCTCATGTTCAAGACCTCGGTGATGAACTTCGCCTCCCGGGTGGACATCGCCCGCCACGGGTTCGAGTCGGTCACCCTGCACCTCGCCGAGGACTACGAGCACTTCAAGGAGATCTGCGCCCGCCACGGCATCGAGATCTCCGCGACCCGGGTGCGCAAGGTCGTCAAGCACTTCGCCGCCGAGCGCGAGCGCACGCGCGCCTGGCGGAAGATCCTCGAGCAGACGACGTCGACCCTGCTGCGCCAGAGCGCCCAGTCGTCGTCGTAGGAGGCTCCGGGGCGGCGCCTACTTCTGCGTCATCGCCCAGAAGCCGAGCGCGAGCACGGCGAGGGTGACCCCGCCGCACAGGACGAGCACGAGGGGCCACGGACACAGGGTCCTCACAAAACGCCTCCGCCGAGCAGCGCGTGCAGGCCCGCCTCGTCGACCACGGCGACCCCCAGGCGCTCCGCCTTCTCCAGCTTCGACCCGGGCGACTCGCCGGCCACCAGGTAGTCCGTCTTCTTCGACACCGACGTGGTCACCTTGCCCCCGGCGGAGAGGACGAGCGCGGTGGCCTCCTCGCGGGTCAGCGACGGGAGCGTCCCCGTGAGGACGAGGGTCTTCTGACTCAGCGGACCGTCGGCGGGCGGGGGCCCCTCCTCCTCCATGACCACGCCCTGGTCGCGCAGATCGGCGATGAGAGCGCGCATGGCCGGGTCGGCGAGCTGGCCGGCGATGAGCTCGCCGAGCTTGGGCCCGATCCCCGGCGTCTCGGCGATCACCTCCGGAGTGGCGTCGAGGAGGGAATCCACCGTCCGGAAGCGCCGGGCCAGGGCGGCGCCGGTCACCGCGCCCACCCCCTCGAGCGCGATCCCGAACAGCACCCGCCCGAATCCGCGCTCGCGGGAGGCGGCGATCGCGTCGAGCAACCCGCGGGCGCTGACCTCGCCGAAGCGCTCGATCGCCGTGAGCTGCTCGAGCTCGAGGCGGTAGAGGTCCGGTGGCACCCGCACGAGGTCGTGGGCCATGAGCTGGGCCACGCGCTCCTCTCCGAGCCCATCGATGTCCATCGCCCCCCGGGAGGCGTAGTGCTTGAGGCGCTGCCACTGCTGGTCGGGGCAGCCCGTGCGGTTCGGGCACTTCGTGAACACGGAGTCCTCGGGCTTGACCGTCGGCGTGTCGCACTTCGGGCAGCGCTCCGGGGGGCGCGGCGGCGGCTCGCGATCGTCGCGCTCGGCCGCGTGAGGGGCGGGGGAGAGCACCTGGGGGATCACGTCCCCGGCGCGCAGGACGATCACCTCGTCGCCCGGGCGAACGTCCTTGCGCGCGAGGTCCTCCTCGTTGTGCAGCGTGGCGAGCTTCACGGTCACCCCCCCGACCCCCACGGGCTCGAGCACCGCGAAGGGATGGAGATCCCCGAACTTCCCGACGTTCCACTCGACGCGCAGCAGCCGGGTGACCTTTGTCGTCGGCGGGAACTTCCAGGCGATCGCCCAGCGCGGGTCGCGGCCCACGACCCCAAGCCGGCGCTGGAGCTCGGCGTCGTCCACCTTGACCACGACGCCGTCGATCTCGAAGTCCAGCGCGCCGCGGCGCTCCTGCCAGGCGAGGCACTGGGCGACGACCGCGTCCTCGGACTCCAGGCGCACGACGTCTGCGTTGACGCGGAAGCCGTGCGCGCGCAGCCAGGTGAGCGCCTCCGAATGCGAGGTGAGCTCGAGCGCCTCCCGCGCGCCGATCCCGTAGCACCACATCGACAGGGGGCGCTCGCGGGCCAGGCGCGGGTCGAGCTGCCGGATGGTCCCCGCCGCGGCGTTGCGCGGGTTCATGAAGGTGGACTGCCCGGCGGCGGCGCGGCGTTCGTTGAGCGCGGCGAAGTCCGCGAGCGACATGTAGGCCTCTCCGCGGACCTCGAGCAGCGGGGGGGCGCCGTCGACGCGCAGCGGGATCGAGGGGATCGTGCGGAGGTTGTGGGTGACGTCCTCGCCCACAAGACCGTCGCCGCGGGTGGCGCCGCGCACGAACTGCCCGTCGCGGTAGAGCAGCGAGATCGCCAGCCCGTCGATCTTGGGCTCGCACACCCAGGCGAAGTCCGGGTCCTCGATCCCCTCCCGCGCCAGATGGGCGCGCATCCGCTGCCCCCACGCGCGCATCTCCTCCTCCGTCCGCGCGTTGGCGAGCGAGAGCATCGGCTGGAGGTGCTCGACCTTGGTGAGCGAGTCGATCGGTGCGCCGCCCACGCGCTGGGTCGGGGAGTCCGGAGTGACGAGCTCGGGATGCTCGGCCTCGAGGCCCCGGAGCTCGTCGAGCAGCACGTCGTACTCGTCGTCGCCGATCTCGGGGTCGTCGAGGACGTAGTAGCGATGGCCGTGGTACCCGAGCTGACGGCGGAGCTCGGCCGCCCGCTCGGCAGAGGCGGGCGGGCTCAGTCGACCTCCTCCGCGGCAGGCGCTATAAGGCGGGCGAGGTCAAAACCGCCCAGGGCCTCCATCCCGGCGCGGTCGGTGAGGTCGAAGTGGATCGGGGTGACCGCGATGCGTCCCGCGGCGACCGCGGCGAGGTCCGTGCCGTCCTCCTCCTCGAAGCCCGGGTCGTCGCCGTAGATCCGGTACTGGCGCCGGCCGTCCTCGGCCTCGTGCTCGAGCGCGAGCTCGTCGCGGTAGATCCGCTTGCCCAGCCGGCACACCTCGACGCCGTCGGGCTCGCCGCCGGGGACGTTGACGTTGAGCAGCGTGCCCGCGGGCAACGGGATCTGGGCGAGCTCCTCGACGACGCGGGCGGCGAAGCGCGCGCCGGGCTCGAAGTCGAAGCGCCCGCCGACCCGGAAGTCGAGCTCGCGGGAGCGCGACTGCTGGGACACCGCGACGGCGGGCAGGCCGAGGACGATCCCCTCGAGCGCCGCGGCGACCGTCCCCGAGTAGGTGATGTCGTCGCCGAGGTTCGCCCCGTGGTTGATCCCCGAGACGATGAGCTCGGCCGCGAAGCCCTCGATGAGCCCGAGCGTCGCGAAGCGCACGCAGTCGACGGGCGTGCCGTCGGTGGCGTAGCCGCTCGTGCCGTCCCCGAAGTCGACCTCCTCGACCCAGAGGGGGCGGCGCGTGGTGATCCCGCGGCCGATCGCCGAGCGGTTTCCGTCGGGGGCGATGACCGCGAGCTCGACGTCCGGCACCTCGAGCAACGCCCGCCGGAGCGCCTGGAGCCCCTCGGCCCCGATGCCGTCGTCGTTGGTGAGCAGGACCCGCACCCGAGCACCGTACCCCGCACGTGTGTCGGTCCGCGCCCTTCACGGCTACCCACCGCTCATGCCCCCGGTGAGCCGCTTCGGAAGGAGCGGGGCGTTGGGGCGCCACCGCGTGCGGGTGTCCGGAGTTGTGGTCGTATGACGACTACAAGTCAGGACAGCGATGGCGAGCCGGGGAGTGCGGGGCGCTGTGGGCGTTACTCCCCTTCCCCAGCCATGAGATCCGCCTCGTCGGGCAGGACTGCGCGAGGGCACGCCACCTACACCCACGCCAGCCGGCGCAAGAACGCCCCCGCGCCCTCCACCTCCGCTCCCACGGCGCGCACCCGCGCGGCCAGGCCAGCATCGGACGTCACCACGCGGAGACCAGAGGAGTCCGCCGCCGCCCGGGCGGCGATCACGTCGTCCGCCGCGTCGCGCCCCCGCCGCGCGGCCCACGCCACGTCCACGCCGGCATCCTCGACCTCCTGCGGCGCGCCGTCGAACACCCCCGCCACCTCCGCGCCCTCGGCCTCAGCCCAGAGCTCGATCTGCTCGAGCAGCCGCCGCTGCGCTCCCGGGCGGTCACGCCACCAGCCGTCCGGCCGCGAGCCCATCACGTTGTTGCCGTCCACGAGCCAGCGGACCATCTCCTCGACACATACTCCTACTCTGCCGCGCCGTGGCCAAGGAAT
>JBBSGJ010000113.1:0-7487 GCA_038254195.1 Solirubrobacterales bacterium | reverse complement strand
GTCGAGGAGGTCGGTCCGCAGGCGCGGCAGGACGGCCTGGGCCTCGGGATCGCCGAAGCGCACGTTGAACTCGAGGACGCGCGGGCCGTCTGGAGTGAGCATGAGCCCGGCGTAGAGGACGCCGTGGAAGGGCGTGCCGCGGCGCGCGAGCTCGTCGACGACGGGCTGGTGGATCTCGGCGCAGATCCGGTGTGAGTCGATCTCCGCCACGGGCGAGAACGAGCCCATCCCGCCCGTGTTCGGGCCCGTGTCCCCATCGCCGATCTGCTTGAAGTCGCGCGCGGGCGCCATGGGGACGGCGCGCTCCCCGTCGCACAGAGCGAGCAGGGAGAGCTCCTGGCCGTGGAGGAGCTCCTCGACGACGACGGTCCGGGTGTCGAAGCGGCGCTCGACGAGCAGGGCATGGAGCGCGGCCTGCGCCTCGGTCTCGTCGGCGCAGACGATCACGCCCTTGCCGGCGGCGAGGCCGTCCGCCTTGATCACCACGGGGTAGCCCGCGACGGCGGCCATGGCCTCCGCGACCTCGGTGGCGACGGCGAAGCCCCCCGTGGGCACACCCGCCGCGGCCATGACCTCCTTCGCGTAGGCCTTCGATGCCTCGAGCTTCGCGGCGGCCGCGGTGGGGCCGAACACGGGGACGTCGAGGAGGTCGACGAGGCCCTCGACGAGCGGCGCCTCCGGCCCGACGACGACGAGGTCGACCTCGTGATAGCGGGCCGCGGACGCGAGCGCGTGCACGTCGTCGGCCTGGACAATGCGGGCGTCGGCGGCGATGCCCGCGTTGCCCGGCGCGCAGAGGATCTCCGGGGCCCGTGGTGAGCGCGCGAGGGCGCGGACGAGCGCGTGCTCGCGCCCGCCCCCGCCGACCACGAGGACGCGGGTCATCCGCGCGCCCCCGCGCCCGGGACGGCCGTCCTCAAATGCTCGCGATGAACTCGTCGATGGGGATCGCCGTGAGCGTCTCGTACTTCGCGGTGCCCCGCGATCCGAGCTCGAGCGAGACCCGGGCCATCGTCTTCTCGTCGGGGGCCTCGACGACGTTGATGAAGTCGAAGCGGCCGAGAGTCGACCACTGCGCCTTCACCGTCGCCCCGAGCTGCTCGAGCTCCGAGTTGACCTCGCGGATCCGCTGGGGGTTGTTCTTGACGGTCTGGACGCCCTCCGGCGAGAGCGTCGAGAGCATGATGAAGGTCGGCATGCGGTCGATCCTATGCGTGGCGGCGGCGGTGCAGGACGAACCAGCCCGCGGCGAGGGCGGCGACGATCAGCCCCGCGAGGATCGGTCCGGCGGTCTCGAGCGCGTGCGCGAACGCCGCGCCGAGTGCGTAGGCCCCCAGGCCGACGGTCAGCGCCCAGGCCGTTCCGCCCAACGCGTTCCAGGCGAGGAAGGTGGGCCAGCGCATGCGGGTCATCCCCGACAGCCACGAGGCCCAGACCCGCAGGCCGGTGATCCAGCGCCCGAAGAACACGGCCTTGGGGCCGTGGCGCTCGAAGAAGCGCTCGCCCTGCTCGAGGATCCGGCGGCGGCGCGCCGCGTAGCGGCCACCGGGGCGTACGAGGAGGCGGCGGCCGAAGCGGCGGCCGAGCAGGTAGCCCGCGTTGTCGCCGACGATCGCCGCCGCGGCGGCGAGCACGACGACGAGCTCGATCGAGAGCTTGCCCTGGCTGGCCAGGACGCCGGCAGCGATGAGGGCGGTCTCGCCGGGGACGGGCAGCCCGCCCGACTCGAGCGCGATGAGGGCCACGAGCCCGATGTAGCCGAGGTTCTCGGGGACGTGGAGGATCGCGGCGAGGACGAGCACGGGCGGGCCGGGACGTTAGGGGCGCGCCATGCGCCCGGCCGACGCGGCCAGTACCGGCGCATGCCCCCTACTACGCCGCGGCCACCGCCTTCAGCGCGTCTGCCCGCGAGAAGACGAGCTCCCCGCCGACCGTCTCCACCCGCACCGCGTCGCCCTCGGCGAACTTCCCGCGCAGCAGCGCCATGGCCAGCGGGTCCACGAGCTTCTTCTGGATGACGCGCTTCAGCGGGCGCGCGCCGTAGGTCGGGTCGTAGCCGAGGCTTGCGATCAGCACCCGCGCGTCGTGGCTCAGTGAGATCGCGATCCCGCGCTCCTCCACCCGCCGTGCGAGCCGCGCGACCTGGATGTCCACGATCACGCCGATCTGCTCGCGGGTCAGGGCGTCGAACTCCACGATGTCGTCCAACCGGTTGATGAACTCGGGCTTGAAGTGCAGCTCCGCGCCCGCGCGGCCTCCCGGGATGTTCGAGGTCATGATCAGCACGACGTTCTTGAAGTCCACCGTGCGCCCCTGCCCGTCGGTCAGCCGCCCGTCGTCCATGACCTGGAGCAGGACGCCGAACACGTCGGGGTGTGCCTTCTCGACCTCGTCGAGCAGGACCACGGAGTACGGGCGCCGGCGCACGGCCTCCGTGAGCTGGCCACCCTCGTCGTAGCCGACGTAGCCGGGGGGCGCGCCCACGAGCCGCGACACGGAGTGCTTCTCCATGTACTCCGACATGTCGATGCGGACCATCGCGTCGGAGGAGTCGAACATGAACTCCGCGAGCGCCCGGGCGAGCTCCGTCTTGCCCACGCCCGTGGGGCCGAGGAAGAGGAACGTGCCGATGGGGCGATCGGGGTCCTGCAACCCCGCGCGAGACCGTCGCAGCGCGTTGGCCACCGCGTCCACCGCCTCGTCCTGGCCGACCACGCGCTCGTGCAGGCGGTCCTCGAGGTGGATGAGCTTCTCGACCTCGCCCTCCATGAGGCGGGAGACGGGGATGCCCGTCCA
This sequence comes from Solirubrobacterales bacterium, assembly GCA_038254195.1. Lineage (GTDB taxonomy): Bacteria > Actinomycetota > Thermoleophilia > Solirubrobacterales > Solirubrobacteraceae > JBBQAA01. Next base: position 4,691 of record JBBSGJ010000113.1, on the reverse strand, counting down.
GCGCCCGACGACCTCGGCGATGTCCTCCGGATCGACCTCCTCCTTGAGGTACACGGGCGTGACGTGCTGGTCGCCGGTCTCACCTTGAGCGATCTTCTGCTCGAGCTCGGGCATCACGCCGTAGCGCAGCTCGGCGGCGCGCTGGAGGTCGGCCTCGCGCTCGGCACGCTCGAAGTCGTGGCGTGCGCGCTCGAGCTGCTCCTTGAGCTCGGCGGTCCCCTGGATCGCCTCCTTCTCGGCCTGCCACTCCGCGGTCATGACCGCGGAGCGCTCCTTCTGGTCCGCGAGCTCGCGCTCGAGGCCCTCGCGGGCCGTCGAGGCCTCCTCGCCGAGCGAGGCGAGCTCGATCTCGAGCTGCATCACCCGCCGGTCCACCTCGTCGATCTCCGTCGGCTTGGAGTCGATCTCCATGCGGATCCGCGAGGCGGATTCGTCGACGAGGTCGATGGCCTTGTCGGGCAGGAAGCGGTCGGCGATGTAGCGATGCGACAGCGTGGCGGCGGCCACGAGCGCGGCATCCTGGATGCGGACCTTGTGGTGGGTCTCGTAGCGCTCCTTGAGCCCGCGAAGGATCGCGATCGTGTCCTCGACGCTCGGCTCGCCCACGTAGGTGGGCTGGAAGCGGCGCTCGAGCGCCGGGTCCTTCTCGATGTGCCTGCGGTACTCGTCGAGGGTCGTCGCGCCGATGCTGCGCAGCTCGCCCCGGGCGAGCATCGGCTTGAGCATGTTGCCGGCGTCCACCGCGCCCTCGGCTCCGCCGGCGCCGACGATCGTGTGGAGCTCGTCGATGAACACCACGACCTCGCCGCGCGCGTCGGCGATCTCCTTGAGGACCGCCTTCAGGCGCTCCTCGAACTCGCCGCGGTACTTCGCGCCCGCGACCATCGCGCCGATGTCCAGGGACACCAGGCGCCGGTCGCGCAGGGACTCGGGCACGTCGCCCGAGACGATCCGCTGGGCCAGCCCCTCGACGATCGCGGTCTTGCCCACGCCGGGCTCCCCGATGAGCACGGGGTTGTTCTTCGTGCGCCGGGAGAGGACCTGGATGACGCGGCGGACCTCGTCGTCGCGGCCGATGACCGGGTCGAGGAGGCCCTCCTCAGCGGCCGCGGTGAGGTCGCGCCCGAACTTCTCCAGGGCCTGGAAGGTGTCCTCGGGGGTGGGGTCGGTGACCTTGTGGCCTCCGCGGACCTGCGCGATGGCGTCGCGCAGCGCCTTGGCGGTCGCCCCGTGGTGGGGCAGCACGTCGAGGCGCTCGGCCAGGACGGGGAGCAGGTGCTCGACGGAGACGTACTCGTCGCCGAGGGCCTTCATCTCGCGCTCGGCGGCGCGCATCAACGGCGCGATCGGCGCCAGGTCGGCGCCCATTGGGCCGGAGACGGTGGGGAGAGCGGCGACGGCCGCGAGGACGTCGGCGCGCAGCGGCCCGAAGGGGATGCCGAGCTTGCCGAGAACGGCCTTCGTGAGCGTGCTCCGACCACCGGCTTCGCCGGCGGTGCCCGGCTCGAGGAGCACGGCGAGCAGGTGCTCGGGAGCGACCTGTGGATTGCGCCGCTCCTCGGCGAGCGCCTGGGCGGACTGGAGCGCGGCGGTGGTGTTCGTGGTGAAGCGGTCGGGACTCATGGCTGTTGTAGATCTTAGTCTTTCGCACTGAGATCTACAAGGCCCTTCCGCGAGCACCCGGAGCTCAGCAACGCCCGCAGCTCTCCGACGAGCGCGCCCGGCTCGTCGACGAGCCGGCGGTGGGTCAGTCGTATGGGGCGGAGGCCGGCGAGGTGAAGGGCGATGTCCCGCGCTCGGTCGCTCTCGAAGGAGCGGCGGGTGTGGTGGAAGGCGAAGGAGTCGAGCTCGACGGCGAGGTGGGCGGTTCGGAAGTAGGCGTCGATCTCATAGCCGTGGACGATGACGTTGGTCTCGGGGCGTGGGAGGTTGTGGTGGCGGCAGAGGTCGAGGAACGTTCGCTCGAGCTCGGAGCGGGTTCGGGGGGCCTCCTCGGCTCGGGCTATGAGGGAGAGGATGGTGGGGAGGCCGTGGTGGCCCGGGGTGCGGGTGATGGTCTCGTGGATCCCCGTGAGGTCGAGCAGGCGGAGGCGGTCGGCCTCCTCCCAGGCTCGTGTGACGATCCGCGGTGGGGCGACGGCGGCGAGGTCGAGGAGCGTGCGGGGGACGGACGTGACCGAGATGCCGTAGAGCTCGGCGTGATCCTGCGGGGCGAGGTGGCGGGCGCGGTGGACTTGGATGCCCGACCTGGGCCGGCCGCTCGTCGTGGTGACGTCGAAGCGTGCCTTGGCTGACCGCCGGAGTCCCCAGAGTTGCGTGGCGGCGGCGTGGCTGAGCAGTGCGCCCGGGCCGCAGGCCAGCACGGCGGCGAGCCATCGGCCGTGCCCGGTCAGGGAAGGGTGCCCGACGGCGTAGACGCCCCGATGGAGACGGTGCAGCCTTCCGGACACGGTCCAGCGGCGGATCGCCGCTCCGCTCAACCCGAGTCCGCCGAGCTGCACCGCCGAGACCACGCCGTGCTGCCGGCCCGCCAAATCGGCGATCTCTCCGGCACGTGGAGGGACTTCCGCTCGCTGAGCGAGCGCTTCTCCGTCCAGGTCGGGCACGCCGGCCAGTTTCGCGGCCCTTCCCCAGCCGAACTGCCAGGATCTGCGCCGAATCGGCGCCGGAACTGCGCTCAGCCCACGTCGGAACGGCGCACCAGCGCACCGCCGCCCACGTACGGCACGATCTCGGCCCGCAGGGCGGCCCGGAGCTCCTCCAGCCGCGCGACCTCGCCCTCGAGCTCGCCCGCGCGGCGCTCGAGCGCGGCGAGCCGCCGCCGCATCCGCTCGAGCTGCTCCTCGAGCTCGAAGACCCGCTCGACCCCGGCGAGGTTCATCCCGAGCTCGACGGTCATCTGCTGGATGCGGCGGAGACGCTCGACGTCCTCGTGGGAGTAGAGCCGCGTGCCCTTGGCCGAGCGCTTGGGCTCGATGAGCCCGCGCTGCTCGTACATCCGCAGGGTCTGGGGATGCATGTCGGCGAGCTCGGCGGCCACGGAGATCATGAACACGCCGCGGTCCGAGGAGACCTCGATCCGGGTCGTGCGTACGCGACGGGAGATGGCCATCAGACGAACAGCCCGGCGCGGGGATCGGCGCCGTCGAGGGCCTGCGCGAGCTCGTCCACCTTCCGGCTCGCCTCCGTGGAGAGGGTCGCCGGGACGTCGATCCCGAACCGGTAGAAGATGTCGCCGCGGCCCGAGCCCGACAGCTTCGCCGGGCCCTCACCGCGCAGGCGCTGGACCGTGCCGTGCTGCGTCCCCGGCTTGACGCGGAGCTTCTTGCGCCCGTGCAGGGTGGGGACCTCGACGGTCGCCCCGCGGATCGCCTCGACGATCGTGAGCGGCACCTCCACCTCGACGTCCTCCCCCTTGCGCCTGAACACGGGGGAGTCGGCGACGTGGGTGACCACGTACAGGTCCCCGGGCTCCCCTCCCCGCGTGCCCGCCTCGCCCTTTCCGGCCAGGCGGATCCGCGAGCCCTCGCGCACCCCGGCGGGGACGCGGACCCGGATGCGCTTGGTCTGGCGCAGGGAGCCGGCGCCGTGGCAGGTCGGGCATGGGTCGTCGATGACCGCGCCCGAGCCGCCGCACTCCGAGCACGGCTGCGTGATCGAGAAGAGCCCCTGGCCCTCGCTCTCGACGCCTCGCCCATGGCAGCGCGGGCAGACGCGGGGTGACGTACCGGGCTTCGCGCCGGTACCGGAGCACGTCTGGCAGGGCGAAGACGTGGGGATCGAGAGCTGCATCTCCGTGCCGTCGACCGCCTGGGCGAAGGAGAGGGCGACCTCCGTCTCGAGGTCGCGGCCGCGGTGCGCCTGGGGCATCCCGGTGTCCCCACGACCCCGCGAGCGCACGCGCCCGCCGAACTGGGAGGCGAGGTCGGAGAGGATGTCCGAGAACCCCCCGGCGTCGGTGGGCACGCCGCCCGGGAAGCCGTTGGGCGCGCGGAATCCGCCCCGGTCGTGGGCCTTGCGCTTGTCGGGGTCGCCGAGAATGTCGTAGGCGCCCTGGACCTCCTTGAAGCGCTCCTCCGCCTTCTCGTCGCCCTGGTTGCGATCGGGGTGGTACTGGCGCGCGAGCCTGCGGTAGGCCTTCTTGACCTCCTCGGCCGACGCGCCCTTGTTGACCCCGAGCGCCGCGTACGGGTCCTTCGCGGCCATGACTACCCCGCCACCACCACGCGGGCGGGGCGCAGGACCGTCTCGCCGTGCTTGTAGCCGTTCTGCATGACCTCGAAGACCGTGCCAGGCTCGACGCCCTCGACGGCGACCTGCGACACGGCCTCGTGGACCTGCGGGTCGAACGCCTCGCCCTTGGGTGAGTAGGCCTCGATCCCCAGCCGCCCGAGCACGCCGAGCAGCTCGCGCTGGACGAGTGAGATGCCCTCGAGCGCGGGACCGTCGAGGTTGTCGAGGGCGAGCGCGAGATGGTCGAGCGCGGGCAGCAGCTCGCGGGCCGCCCTGGACACGCCGCGCGCCTCGGCGGCCCGGACCTCCCGGGCCGCCCGCTTGCGGAAGTTCTCGAAGTCCGCCTGTGTGCGCTGGGCGAGCGCGAGGTACTGCCCGGCGCGCTCCGCGTCGGAGGGCTCTACGGGAGGAGCCTCCGGATCGACCGGAGCCTTGGTCTCGGTGGGCGGCTCGGGATC
>JBBSGJ010000112.1:0-7502 GCA_038254195.1 Solirubrobacterales bacterium | reverse complement strand
GCTCCTCCGCGTGCGCCCGAGCGTCCGCCGGCCGGTCATCCAGCAGCCGTTGGCAGAACCGCGACGCCAGGCAACCCGTCAGCGCGATCACGCCGGCCGCGTGCTCGGCCATCAGCTCCAGGTCCACCGATGGCGTGCCGCGATGCCACCCGTGCAGGAACCCGGCCGAGGAGAGCTTGACGAGGTTGCGATACCCCTCGTCAGAAGACGCCAGCAGCGTCAGATGGTTGCGATCCAGACTCCCCGCCGGCCGGGCGCGATGATCGTCCACGACATAGACCTCGCACCCGAGCACGGGTTGAACCCCATGCCTGGCCGCCGCTTGGACGAGCTCCACCGCTCCGCTCATCACCCCGTGATCGGTCAGGCCGATCGCCGGCTGCTCGAACGCCGCCGCGCGCGCCGCGAGATCGTCCACGTGGCAAAGAGAGTCGAGAAGCGAGTACTCGGAATGGCAATGGAGGTGCGCGAAGGAAGGCATGGTCGATGGGTCGCCGCGTCCTCGGTTACCTGACAGTCACTTCCTGTCGGACCACTTCCGGTAAGGGGCGAGGAGGGCGACGCTCCGGAGGGCAGGCGTAGATCGTCTTCCGGCGCGGGGCCACGAGGTCGTGGAGTTCGACGGGCCGGTGCTCGAGCTGCCCACGGAGACGCGGACGTGCTTCGACCGGCGTATGACGGCGCGTCCCTAGGGTTCTCGCCGGGTGTCGCTGTCCTCCCCCGCCCGCTACTTCAGCGCCGGCGATTCCCTTCGCGGACTCGGGAGGGAGCCCTGGACTGGGGCTGGCTCGGGCGTCGTCTTCCTCGCGTCCTCGCCGCGGCGATCTGGGTCGTCGGCGGACTCTGCCTTCTCGATGCGACCGTGCTCGTCTTCCCCGCCGTGCTGCGGCTGCCGGGACCGCACCGCTTCTCCTTCGAGGTCATCACCACGGCGGCGGCGGCGGCGGCGCTCGTCGGCGTCCCCCTGCTCCTCCAGGCCGCCGGACGCAGGTGCTGGCGCGCGCTCGACAACCCCTTCACGCGCTGGCTCGGCACCCGCTCGTACTCCATCTACCTCTACCACTTCGTCGTCTTCGCCCAGTTCGCGGCGTGGGTGGGCGGCCCCCTCGGTTATCGCGAGCACTCCTGTTCGATGTGCTGGCCGGGCTCCCGGTCATATTTCTCGTCTCTGAGCTCTCCTACCGACTGGTGACCCGCCCTCTCGCTCAAGGGCCGGGTCCGCCGCGCCTCGGCGGACGCGACGCCCCCACCCGTGGCGCCGGCGCGCTGAGGGCAAGGCGGTCGCGCCCGTACCGTTGGCCTTCATGCCCGAGGGGGACACCATCCACTACGCGGCGAATCGCATCCGCCCGGTGCTGCTGGGACACGAGCCCGACGAGATCGCCACCCCGCACCCGCGCCACCGCCTCGATCGCTGGCCCGAGCGGCTGGCGGGGCGGGAGGTCGTGTCGGTCGACGCCCACGGCAAGCACCTCTTCCTGCGCTTCGCCGACGACCTCGTTCTGCACTCGCACCTGCGCATGACGGGCTCGTGGGGCGTCTACCCCACGGGACGGCGGTGGCGGCGCTCCCCGCGGCGGGCGTGGATCGTCTTCCGGGCGCGGGACCACGAGGTCGTGGAGTTCGACGGGCCGGTGCTCGAGCTGCTCACGGAGTCGCGGACGCGCTTCGACCGGCGGCTCGCCGCGCTCGGGCCGGACATCTGCGCGGAGGATTTCGACGAAGATGTGTTCGTGCGGCGACTGCGCCACGACGACCCGACGCGCGGCATCGCCGACGCGCTGCTGGATCAGCGCATCCTCGCGGGAATCGGCAACCTGTGGAAGGTGGAGGCGTGCTGGCGGGCGGAGATCGATCCCTGGCGGCCGGTCCGGTCGGTGTCCGACGACGAGGCCCGGGAGGTCGTCCGCCGTGTCCGTCCGCTCATGCGGGAGTCCGCGCTGACCGGCCACCAGAACCGCGCGACGCGCGTCTACGGCCGGGGCGGCCGGCCGTGCCCCCGGTGCGGGACGCCGATCCGCGCGCGCGGGCAGGGCGACGAGGCCCGCATCACGTTCTGGTGTCCGGGGTGCCAGCGATGACCGCGCTGCGGCGGGTCGGCCACAAGGGCGCCGATCTCATCGCGCCGGGGAACACGCCGGCCTCCTTCGACGCCGCGCTCGCGGCCGGCGTGGACATGATCGAGTTCGACGTGCTGCCGCGCGACGGGGGGGACGTCGGGTCGCCGCTCGTCCTCGCGCACGACTACCGGGCGCTCACCAAGCGGGAGCCCCTCACCCTGGAGGAGGGGCTCGAGCACCTGTGCGCGGAGGGGTTCACAGGCGTCGAGCTCGACGTCGACCTCAAGGGCCCGGGCTACGAGGCCCGCGTGCTCGCCGCGCTGCGCGCACGCGACCTGCTCGGTCGCGTCCTGATCTCCACGCAGTACGTCGAGAGCCTGCGGGTGATCCGGCGCCTGGAGCCCGAGGTGAAGCTCGGGTGGTCCGTGCCCCGGCTCGACAACGATCCCTTCCGCTCGCCGCTCACGTGGCCCCTCGCCTACGCCGGACTACAGGCGTATCGGGCCACCCTGCCGGGTCGCGCGGCGCGGGCGCTGCGGTCGGGGCTGTGCGACGCGCTCATGGCCCAGTACCGGCTGATCACGCCCCGGCTCGCCCGCGTGGTGCGCGCGGCGGGAGGCGAGCTCTACGCGTGGACGGTCGACGATCCGGTGCGGATCCGGGCGTTGGAGGCGATGGGCGTGACCGGGGTCATCACGAACGACCCCCGTCTGTTCGGCGCCTGACCCCGTTCCGCCCCGAGTGTCGAGTTCGTCGGCCATACGCCGTGGAAGTCGACGCTCGGCGTGTGATGGCCCGGGGGCGGCGGGCGTAGTCCGAGTGTGAGCCCGACTGCTGCTCTCTCCGCCGCCGCTACCACCCCGGCCATCGCCGACTCCTTCGAGGACCTCTACCGCTGTTCCCGCGATGACGTTTTCGCCTACGTCGCGGCGCTGCTCCGCGATCCGATCGCCGCCGAGGACGTCACCGCGCTGGCCTTCGAGCGGGCCTACCGCCGCCGGCGGGGCTGGGACGCGCGCCGCGGGACGCCCCGCGCGTGGATCTTCGGGATCGCGCGCAACGCCGCGCTCGACGAGCTCCGGCGCCGGAAGCGCGGGCCCGAGCCCTCCGAGGAGCCACCGGGCGAGGTCGGGCCCGCCGACGATCTCGTGGCCGGCCGGGTCGACGTCCGCGCCGCCCTCGCCGCCCTGCCCCCGCGCGAGCGGGACGTCGTGGCCCTGAAGTTCTTCGCGGACCTCGGCCACGCCGAGATCGCCCGCGTCCTCGGCATCAGCGAGTCCAACGCCGGAACCCTCCTGCACCGCGCCCTCACGAAGCTCCGGAAGGCCTGCCATGCGTGACCGCACCCACCTCGACCCCGACACCGCCCGTGGGATCGACCTCCTCGCCGAGGAGCTCGCCCCGCTCGCCGAGCGCTCCGAGCCGCGCCCTGAGTGGACCCGCGAGCTCGACGCCCGCGTCACCGCCGGCTTTCCCCGCCGACGGCCGCCGCGCTCCCGTCTCTCCTTCGGCTTCCTCGCCCCGGTCCTCGCGCCCCTCGCCGCCGTGATGATCCTCGTCGTCGTCCTCACGAACCTCTCGGGGGGCAGCCCCAGCACCTCATCCGCTCCCGATGGCGGCACCGGTGCGGCGGCCTCCAGCGAGTCCGCCAGGTCCGCGCCGAGCACCGCCGCGCCGGTGCCTCCCGCCGCCGCGGACGGCGCCCAGACCGATGGTCGCTCTACCGGGCCCGTCACGGCCACGCCCCGCCGCGTCGAGCGCGCCACCCAGCTCCTCCTCGGCGTCCGCCCCGCGCGGATGCAGGCCACCGCCCAGCGGGTCATCGCCACCACGAGCGACTTCGACGGCGTCGTCCTCTCCTCCACTGTCTCCTCGGGCGACAGCGCCAACGCCTCCTTCGAGCTGAGCTTCCCCTCCGACCGGATCAGCCAGGCGGTGGCCCGCCTCGCCCGTCTCGGCCACGTGCGCTCCCAGACGAGCAGCTCCCGTGACGTGACCCGTGGCTTCCTCACCGCCCGGGAGGAGCTCGACGCCGCTCGGGCCGAGCGCTCCGGGCTCCTCAAGGCGCTCGGCAACGCCACCACCCAGACCGCGATCGACGCCCTCAAGCGCCGCCTGCGCCTCGCCGACGACCGCGTCCGCGCGGCGCGGGCCGGCCTCGCCCGCATCCGCAACCGGACGGACTTCTCGAAGGTCTCCCTCCAGCTCTCGGCCTACCGCGGGGCGACCACCACGCCCCCTGCGAAGGACGGCGGCTGGACCCCCGGCGACGCCCTCCACGACGCCGGTCGCATCCTCGCGGTCTCCGCCGGAGTCGGCCTCATCGTTCTCGCCTGCCTCGTGCCCCTCGGCGCGGTTCTCCTCCTCGCCGGCCTCGGCGGGCGCACCCTGCGCCGTCGCCGCCGGGACGCCGCCCTCGCCTGAGAGACCCCTCCTCGGCGCTCGTTTACCATCCCGCGGGTGGGAGTGACGACCGGGGACACCGTCGAGCTCCTGTCCCGGGTCCCGGTCTTCGAGGATCTGAGCCGTGAGGAGCTCGAGCGCATCGCCCACGTCACCGTGCCCCGTTCCCTGGACCCGGGTGGGGTCCTCTTCCGCGAGGGGGACGAGAGCAACACCTGCTACGTGGTGCGCGCCGGGCACGCCCGGCTGCGGCGCGAGCACGATGACCACCGCACGATCACGCTCGCCCACTTCGGGCCTGGCGACTTCTTCGGCGAGCTGGCCATGTTCGGCAACGAGCACCGCTCGGGCACCGTGGACGCGATCGATGAGCTCGAGCTCATCGGGATCCTCGGCAACGACATGCGCCGCCTCCTGCGCGAGCACGCCGACCTCGCGCTCAAGCTCGTCGTCCGCCTGGCGGGACGTTTGCGCGACGCGAACGACCGCCTGACCCGCCAGTCCTTCCAGACCGTCCAGAGTCGGGTGGCCGGCGTCCTGGCCCGCCTCGTCGACGACGCCCGCGACGAGGGCGCCCCCGACGCCGAGGTCATCGTGAACCTCACCCAGGCCGACGTCGCCCAGCTCGCGGGCTCCTCGCGGGAGTCGGCCTCGCGCTTCCTCGCCGTCCTCGAGCGCGCCGGGGTCATCGAGCAGGGCCGCGGGCGCATCCTCGTCCGCCGGCCCGAGGCGCTGGAGGGCTATGTCTTCTAGGAACCGCACCGAGCGGGAGTTCTCCGCCGGGGGCGTGGTGCTCGAGGAGGCTGGCACCTCCGGCGAGGCGGGTGGTCGGGTGGCGGTCGTCGTCCCCACCCGGCGCTCGCCCAAGGGCCAGCCGGTCCTCGCCCTCCCCAAGGGGCACATTGACCCGGGCGAGACCGCCGAGCAGGCCGCCCAGCGCGAGGTGCGCGAGGAGACGGGGCTCGAGACCGAGCTGCTCGAGAAGCTCGGCGACGTCCGCTACTGGTACCAGCGCGAGGGGCGGCGGATCTTCAAGGTCGTCACCTTCTACCTCTTCGCCCACCGCGGCGGCTCGTTCTCAGACCACGACGACGAGATCGTCGAGGCGCTCTGGATGCCGCTCCCCGAGGCGGTCAAGAAGCTCTCCTTCAAGGGGGAGCGGGACATGGCGGCGCGGGCGCTCGGGCGCCAGGCCGGCGGCCGATAGTAGGCTCCCTGCCCTCGATGCGCGTCCTGAACTTCTACTCCGCGGTCTTCGCCGACCAGCTCCGCCACGGGCGCAAGACGGCCACGATCCGCCTGGGCGACAAGTCGCACAAGTACAAGAAGAACGAGGCCGTGCTCGTGACGGTCGGCTACCAGCACTCCCCGCGGGAGAAGATCTTCGAGGCGGTCATCGACCAGGTCGAGGTCAAGCGCTTCAAGGACCTCTCCCCCCGGGACATCGAGCACGACCACCCGGAGTTCCGCCGCCACGAGGAGATGGCGCACTTCCTCGAGCAGATCTACAACAGGCCGGTGGCGATGGACGACGAGGTGACCGTCGTGCGCTTCTCCCAGATCGTGCAGCACTCCGGCGACGAGATGCGCGATCGCATCCACGGGCTCGGCCCGGCGCAGAACTGACTGACGAGGTCGCTGGTCGGCCTGGCCCGGCCAGCTCCTGGCACTCCTCCTCGAAGAGTGCCAGAATCCACTTGAAGGCTTGCGCGTGGTTGACTAGGATCCACGGGCTGGCACTCGGACCAGGAGAGTGCCAGGCAGGTTTCCGCAGTCAACTACGGAGGTTCCCCTGATGAAGCTCAAGCCCCTCGGGGATCGGCTGATCGTCCGGGCGATCGAGGAGGAGGAGACGACCGCCACCGGCATCGTCCTCCCCGACACCGCCAAGGAGAAGCCACAGAAGGGCAAGGTCCTCGCCACCGGCGACGGACGCCTCGACGACAACGGCAAGCGCGTCCCGCTCGACGTCGCCGAGGGCGACGAGGTCCTGTACTCGAAGTACGGCGGCACGGAGATCAAGGTCGAGGGCGAAGAGCTCCTCGTGCTCCGTGAGTCCGACGTACTCGCCAAGGTCGCTTAGAAAGGATTTGCATGGCTCACAAGGAGCTGAAGTACAACGCTGATGCGCGCAAGGCCCTCGAGGCCGGCGTCGACGTGGTCGCCAACGCGGTCAAGGTCACCCTCGGTCCCAAGGGCCGCTACGTGGTCCTCGACAAGAAGTTCGGCGCCCCCACCATCACGAACGACGGCGTGACGATCGCTCGTGAGATCGAGGTCGAGGACGTCTTCCAGAACCAGGGCGCGCAGCTCGTGCGCGAGGTCGCCACGGCGACCAACGACGTCGCCGGCGACGGCACGACGACCGCCACGGTCCTGGCCCAGGCCATCGTCCGCGAGGGCCTGAAGAACGTCGCGGCGGGTGCCAACCCGCTCGGCCTGAAGCGCGGCATCGAGAAGGCCGTCGACTCCGTCGTCGAGAACATCAAGACGCAGTCGACCGAGATCTCGGGCAAGGACCAGATCTCGCGGGTCGCGACGATCTCCGCCGGTGATGACGACATCGGCGACGTGATCGCCGACGCCATCGAGAAGGTCGGCAAGGACGGCGTGGTGAACGTCGAGGAGGGCCAGACCTTCGGGATGGACCTCGAGTTCACCGAGGGCATGCAGTTCGACAAGGGCTACATCTCGCCCTACATGGTCACCGACCAGGAGCGCATGGAGGCCGTGCTCGAGGACCCGTACGTCCTCATCGCCAACTCCAAGATCGGCTCGGTCCGGGACATCCTCCCCGTGCTCGAGGCGACCATCCAGTCGGGCAAGCCGCTGCTGATCATCGCGGAGGACGTCGAGGGCGAGTCCCTCGCCACCCTCGTGGTGAACAAGCTCCGCGGGACGTTCACCGGCGTGGCCGTCAAGGCCCCGGGCTTCGGTGACCGCCGTAAGCGGATGCTCGAGGACATCGCCATCCTCACGGGCGGCGAGGTCATCACCGAGGATATGGGCCTCAAGCTCGAGAACACGCAGCTCTCGCAG
>JBBSGJ010000111.1:0-7527 GCA_038254195.1 Solirubrobacterales bacterium | reverse complement strand
CATCGACGCGGCGCTCAAGTCGCCGTAGTGGCTGGAGGCAGCGGCGGTACGGGCGCGGCAGCCATCTCGGGCGTCGGCGCACCGGCGCGGCGGCGCGAGTGGTGGGGCCTCGTGTTCGTGGCTCCCGTGGTCATCTTCTTCGCCGTCTTCTTCCTGTATCCGCTGGCTCAGACGGCGTACCTCAGCTTGACCGACTACGACCTGCTGACCGCTCCCCGGTTCACCGGTCTTGGCAACTACACGGATCTCCTGCACGATGCGGTCTTCAAGAAGAGCCTGCTCACCACCGGGTTCTACGTCGTTGCCTCGACGATCCCGGTCTGCGTCTTCGCCCTGGCGCTGGCGCTGGTGCTGCAGCGGCGGGGACGGATCCACGGACTGATCGCCGCTGCGTTCTTCCTGCCGGTGGTCATCTCCGACGTGGTGGTGGCAATCGTATGGAAGCTGATGCTCGGGCAGTTCGGGCCGGTGAACGCGGGCCTGACCGCGCTCGGGCACGACGCTGCGGGGTTCACGAGCGACCCGAGCCTGGTCCCGTGGAGCCTTGTCGCGATCACCGTGTGGCAGTGGACGGGCTGGACGATGGTGATCTTCCTCGCGGGCCTGCGGACAATTCCCCGCAACCTCTACGACGCCGCGCGCGTCGACGGCGCCAACTCCTGGCAGATGTTCCACGGGATCACCCTCCCCCTGCTGCGACCCACGCTGTTCTTCGTCATCGCGATCTCGGTCATCACGGGCGCCCAGAGCTTCGGCTATCAGTACGTCATCGGAAACGGCACCGGCGGTCCGGACTCCTCCACCAACGTCGTCGCCCTGCACATCTACCGGACCGCCTTCAAGGATCTGGACGCGGGTCATGCCGCGGCCATGTCGATGGTCTTGCTCGTTCTCCTGGCCGGTGCGATCGCGATCCAGATGCGCGTCTACCCGGGAGAGCTGCGCAAGCTATGACGCGCGTCACGCGCGTGCGAGGCGTCCTGCCCTACCTGGCGATCGCCGTCGGGGTGCTGGCGCTGCTGATGCCGTTTACGTGGATGCTGAGCGTGGCCGTCGGCCGGCCGCAGGACCTGGCCGCCGATCCCTATCACTGGTTTCGCCTGCCCCTGCAACTGCACAACTTCTGGGACAGCCTCACCGCGGCTCCATTCGGACGCTACTACCTGAACACGGCGCTGATGAGCATCGCGACCACCCTCGGAGTACTGCTGACGTCGTCGCTCGCCGGCTTCGGCCTGGCCAAGTACCGCTTCCGCGGTCGCCGCGCGGTCTTCCTGCTGGTGCTGGCCACGCTGATGGTGCCGTTCCAGACGCTGCTCATCCCGCTGTACCTGATCGTGCGTGACCTCGGCTGGCTTGACACCTACGCCGGCATCGTCGTCCCCTTCGCCGTCCAGGGCTTTGGGATCTTCCTCATGCGCCAGTACATACTCAGCATCCCCGACCAGCTGCTGGACGCAGCCCGCCTTGACGGCGCGGGTGAGCTGCGCATCTACCGCGACATCGTCCTGCCGCTTTCCAAGCCCGCCCTGGCGGCGCTGGGGATCTTTACGTTCCTCAGCTCGTGGAACCTGTTCCTGTGGCCGTTGGTGGTGGCCTCCAGCCCCGAGCACTGGACCATCCAGGTCGGGATCGCGGACTTCTATCAACGCTACGGACCCCAGCCGGAACTGCTGATGGCGGCGACGACGCTCGCGATGCTTCCGGTGGTCGCGTTGTTCATCACCCTGCGTCGCCACTTCGCTGGCGGCGCCGCGGCCACGCGGCTACCGAGGTGACCGCCGCGGGACTGACGCTCCGGGGGTTGAGCAAGCGCTTTGACGGCGTCAACGCGCTGGAGGACCTCGACCTCGACGTCGAGCCGGGCGAGCTCATGGTCCTGGTCGGACCGTCGGGATCGGGCAAGAGCACGGTCCTGCGGCTGGTAGCGGGACTCGAGGACCCCTCCGGCGGAACAATCCAGATCGGCGAGCGGGACGTCGCGCGCGTCTCGGCGCGTGACCGTGACGTGGCGATGATCTTCCAGGACTACGCCCTGTACCCGCACATGACGTGTTTCGAGAACATCGGCTACGGGCTCAAGGTTCGCGGCGTCGCCAAGGCCGAGATCAACGAACGCGTGCTCTCGGCGGCCCGCCTGCTCGGTCTCGAAGACCTCGTCAGACGGCGGCCGGAGACCCTCAGCGGCGGCCAACGCCAACGGGTCGCGATGGGAAGGGCAATCGCCCGCCAACCCCGTCTGTACCTCATGGACGAGCCGCTCTCGAACCTCGATGCCCGCCTGCGAACCTACATGCGCACCGAGCTCCGGGCCCTTCAAGAGCGCCTCGGCGTGACGACGATCTTCGTGACCCACGACCAGGTCGAGGCGATGACCATGGGTGACCGGGTCGCGGTGCTGCGCGCCGGACGCCTGCAGCAACTCGCCTCCCCGGAGGTCCTATACAACTCACCGGCGAACGTCTTCGTCGCGGGCTTCATCGGCACCCCCGCGATGAACTTCGTCCTGGGCGCGGTCCACAACGGAGACGTGCACGTCGCAGACATGCAGTTCCACGCTGCCGCCCCTCCCGGCGCGCGCGGCCCCGTGGTCATCGGCATTCGCCCCGAAGACCTCGTCCTCGGCGACTCCCAGCCGACATTCGAAGGACAGGTCCGCGCCGTGGAACTGCTCGGCAACGAGGCGATCGTCCACTTCGAAGTCCCGATCCCCGCCCCCGCACTCCCCGAGCTCGCGGAAGTAGCAGTCACAAGCGAGACACTGGGACCCGCGCCTGGAGTCACCCGTTTGGCCGCGCGGGTGCCGACTGGCACGCCGCTCCCCGCCGGCGGAGCTGTGCCTCTATCTGTGCGTCCCGAAGCCGTGCACTTCTTCGACGCCGCGACCCACACCGCGCTCGCCCCCTGACCTGCAATGCGGCGCGGCGCGATGCCGCCGACGACCTGACCACTCGCTCCCTGGCTTGGCCTACACCGGTTCTCGGCATGAACTCTCAGCCCAGCGGGTCGCGGGACCGGAGGCCGAGATCGGCCCAGCGCGCGAAGTCGCGATCGCGGCTGAAGAGCTCGAGGCCGTGCTCGACAGCGAGGGCGGCGAGGTGCGCGTCGGTCACGAGCCGCACCGAGGGCTGCGGCCCGAGTAGCGTCTCGAGGAGGTCGAGGTGCCGTGGCCCGGGCTCCGGTATCCATGCGCACCGACGCGAGAGCCATGAGCGCACGATGGTCAGGGCTCCGCCGACGGGAAGCGGTCACCCGAGCGAGTCGTGGGCCGACCGGGCGGTCTCCGGCACCGCCCTTGGCCGCAGGGGGTCGCGCTCAGCCCGCGAG
Organism: Solirubrobacterales bacterium; assembly: GCA_038254195.1. GTDB lineage: Bacteria > Actinomycetota > Thermoleophilia > Solirubrobacterales > Solirubrobacteraceae > JBBQAA01. The sequence goes on along the minus strand of JBBSGJ010000111.1, from coordinate 4,200 downwards.
CCAGCCGTGGATCAGGCGGCGGGCGATCGCCGTGCGGGGCGCGAGGCCGAGGGTGCCGTCCGGCGCCGGCTGCCAGCCGTCGGCGGAACGGGCGGCCGCGGCAACCTCCCCGCGGGAGAACCAGCGCACCTCCTCGAGCTCGTCGTCTTGACGAACGGCCTCGCCGCCCGCCCAGGGCGCGACGAACCCCAGCATGAGGGAGGCCGGGAACGGCCAGGGCTGGGAGGAGACGTAGCGCGGGGGGCCGACGGTGACTCCGGCCTCCTCGGCGACTTCACGCGCCACCGCCTCCTCGAGGGACTCTCCCGGCCCCACGAATCCCGCCAGCGCCGAGAAGCGTCCCGCGGGCCAGCGCGGTTGGCGCCCCAGCAGGACCGCGCCCTCGCGCACCACGAGCATGATCACCACCGGATCGACCCGCGGGTGGTGCGAGAGGCCGCACGTTGGGCAGCGGCGGGCGAGCCCCGCCTCCTCCACCCCGGTCGCCGCCCCGCAATTGGCGCAGAAGGAGTGGCGGCGGTGCCAGTTGAGTAGTGCGGAGGCGTAGCCCGCGAGCCCCGCGTCCGCCGCCGGGAGCGCCGCCGCGACCTCGCGCAGTCCCATCGGCTCCGAGCTCGCAGACGTCCGCTCTCCCCCGCCCCGGCGCTCTCCCCCGCCCACGAGCGGCGCGAGCTCTCCCTCGACGACCGGCGCGTCCTCGTCGACCGCCCACACCGGTCCGTCGGCGCCGACCCCCAGCAAGACCGCCGAGCCACCGTCCAGGGGCGCGAGCGCGAGCCGGGAGTCCTCCACGCGCACCCCCTCCGAGCTCGCGCGTACCGCCCGGGCGCCCGGGTCGTCGCGCTGGCGCTCGACCCACTCCGGGTCCCGCCGTCGTTGGTCAGCGGCGCGGTCGAGCTCCACCCCGGTGAACGTGTTGGGCTCGGTCACCGCCGGGACGGTACGCCGCCACCCCTGCCACCATCCGCCCGATGACCATCCGCCGCTGCGTGCCCAACCTCGTCTCGGGGGACCTCGGGGCGAGCCGCGGCTTCTATGCCGGCCTGCTCGGCTTCGAGGTCGCCATGGACGAGGACGACCTCACCATGTACCGCTCGCCGAGCAACCCGACGGCGCAGGTCACCGTGGGCACGGACGCCGAGAGCGCCTGGGGCGTCCGCCGGTTCTTCGTCGAGGACCCCGACGGCACGGTCGTCAACGTCCTCTCGCACCTCTGACCCGCGGTGGCCGCCACTCTCCGGCCGATGTCGGCGCGCTCGAGAACGCCCGCGCGGTGGTCCGCGTGCCCGCGATGCGCAGCTCGGGCCATCTCGTCCCCACGTCGCTCGCGCCCGTCGTCCTCCCGCTGGCCCGGCCCAGCGCCGCCGCGCGCGCCTACCGGCGCCGGCAAGGGGGACTCGACGAGGCTCGGGATGCCGAGCTACGCGAGCGCGTGCTCGCGCTCGCCCGGGAGCCCCTCTCGCGCCCCGAGCTGCGCGCCGCCCTCGGGGCGGAGGTGGCGGCGATGGACGCCGAGGAGGCCGCCCGCTCCCTCGCGCCCCTCTAGCGAGGCGGGGGTGGGCCGGGGGGCCTCCTAACCTGGCGCGGCATGGACGAGCGCTTCTGCGACGCCGGCCGCGACATCCAGCTCTGCTACGACGAGCTCGGGAACCCCGGTGACCCGGTGCTGCTGCTGGTCATGGGACTCGGCACCCAGATGGTCGCATGGCACGACGGCTTCTGCGCAGAGCTCGCCGGGCGGGGCTTCCGGGTCATCCGCTTCGACAACCGCGACTGCGGGCGCTCGACCGTCCTGCACGACGTGCCTCCGCCCTCGCTCGACCAGCTCCTGTTCCGGCGCCGGCTCCGCGCCGGCTACCGCCTGGAGGACATGGCCGACGACGCGGTCGGTCTGCTCGACTGCCTGGGGATCGACGCCGCGCACGTCGTCGGCGCGTCCATGGGCGGGATGATCGCCCAGACCCTCACCGCCCGCCATCCCGATCGGGTCCGCTCGCTGTGCTCGATCATGGCGACCACGGGCGCGCGCTTCGTCGGCCAGCCCGCGTTCCGGATCTACCCCGTCCTCCTGCGTCAGGCGCCGAAGGACAAGGAGGGCTACGTCGACGCGTTCGTCCGCGTGTTCGGGCTCATCGGCTCGCCCGGGTTTCCCCGCGACGACGCGGAGACGCGGGCGCTCGCCGCGCTCTCCTACGAGCGCGGCATCCATGCCGGGGGGACGGGTCGGCAGCTCGCGGCGATCCTCGCCTCGGGGGACCGCACCGCCGCGCTGCGGACGATCCGTGCGCCCACCCTCGTGGTCCACGGCCTCGACGACAAGCTCGTGCGGCCCTCGGGGGGACGCGCGACAGCCCGGGCGATTCCCGGCGCCAGGCTCCTGGAGGTCCCCGGCATGGGGCACGACCTGCCGCGCGGGGCGTGGGAGCGGATCGCCGGCGGGATCGCCGACAACGCCCGGACCTCCGCCCCCGCCGCGGTGGCCTGATGGCGCGCCTCCGCGGCGAGCACGAGGAGGAGGTCGAAGCGAGTCCCGCGGCGTGCTTCGCCGTCGCCGCCGACCTCGACGGCGCTCCGGCGTGGCACGGAACGATGCAGGAGGTGGAGGTGATCGAGCGCGACGCGGACGGCCGCGCGACCAGGATCCGCACCACCGCCGACGCCGGGATCGCGAAGATCCGCCTCGAGCTGGCCTTCTCCTACGACGCGCCCCACGGCATGCGGTGGAAGCGGACCGGCGGGGACCTCTCCGACCTCGAGGGCGCCTGGGCCTTCACCCCCGTCGGCGACGGCCATACCCGCGTGCGCCACACGCTCGAGCTCGACCCCGGCCGGAGGCTCGGACTCCTCGCGCGTGGGCCCGTGCTCGACAAGCTGCGCGACCGGCTCGTCGCCCAACCCGCGCAGGGGCTCAAGCGGACCGCCGAGGCCTCCGCGCCGCCCGCTTGAGCAGCGCGCCGCGGTGGGCGGCGCTGGCGGCCGCGACCCTCGCCCTCGGGCTCGTGGTCGGCGCCCTCGGGCTCCCGGCCCCGGGACTGTTCGCGGCGCTCCTCGTCGGCCTCGCCGCCGCCCTGCGCGGCCCCCGGGTCGCGCTCCCCCGAGCGGGGATGCTCGCCGCCCAGGCGGTGGTGGGCGCGGCGCTGGGGCTCCTGCTGCGGGCCGACACGTTGCGGGCCGTGGGCGCGCACTGGGCCCCGGTGCTCGGCGTTAGCCTCCTCACCCTCGCGCTCACCGTGGTCGCGGGGGTCGTGCTCGCGCGGGTCGCGCCGGTCGACGCGCCGACCGCGGCGCTCGGGATGATCGCCGGCGGCGCGAGCGGGATCGTGGCCATGAGCGGAGAGCTCGGCGCCGACGACCGGCTCGTCGCGCTCATGCAGTACCTGCGGGTCCTCGTCATCGTCCTGCTCACGCCGCTGCTCGTGCCCCTCGCGTTCCCGGGCGAGCACGCGACCACGGCCGGCGGCGGCGGCGGGTCCGGGGACGTTCTCGCCGGCGTGGGCGTCACCGTGCTCGCCGCCGTGGTCGGGGCGGCGCTCGCCCGCGCGGTGCACCTGCCGGCGGGGAGCCTGCTCGGGCCCCTCCTCGTCGCGGGCGCCCTCGCGCTGGCCGGGCCCGCGGATGGCCTCGTGGTGCCCGGGGCACTCCAGGAGATCGCCTTCGCGGTCATCGGCCTGCAGGTCGGGCTGCGCTTCACGCCCGAGGCCGTGCGCGCCGCGGGCCGCCTTCTCCTGCCCACCCTCGCCGCGATCGCTGCGATCCTGCTCGCGTGCGCCGGCCTCGGCGCGCTGCTCGCGCCGCTGGCCGGGGTGTCGTTCCTCGACGGCTACCTCGCCACCACGCCCGGCGGGCTCTACGCGGTGCTGGCCACCGCGGTCTCCGCGGGGGCGGACTCGACGTTCGTGCTCGCGGTGCAGGTGCTGCGGCTCTTCGTGATGCTCCTCGCCGTCCCGCCCCTCGTGCGCGCGCTGCTGCGCGTGCAGTCGCGCTCGCTCACGCCGCTGAGGTGAGCTCAGCGGTCGTCGCTCGGAGCGCCTCGAGCATCGCGATGGCCGCCGGCGCGGGGCCGTCGGCCGGGATCACCGCGGATATCTCCCAGGTGGGCGCCCGCGCCAGCGCACGAGCGACGATCTGCGGATGCTTGAACGTCGCCAACACGAGAGCCGGCACCAGCGCGACCCCCAGGCCCGCGGCGACCATGCCCTG
>JBBSGJ010000110.1:0-7624 GCA_038254195.1 Solirubrobacterales bacterium | reverse complement strand
TCAGTACGAGCTCGACGATGCCAAGGCCCGCCCGGAGTACAACACCGGGCTGCGGTACTACAGCGGCAAGCGCAAGCCGCTCTTCTCCGCCTACCGCCTCGGAATCTTCCCGACCAAATCCGGCCGCGGCTTCGTCCGGGTGTGGGCGCAGGCGCGCCCCGGCGGCGCGCAGAACGTCACCTTCCGGCGCCAGGCCGGCGGGAGGGGCCCGTTCCGGAAGGTCGGCGTGAAGCGGACGAACGCGAGCGGCTACGTCGAGCCGCGGTTCCGCGGCGGCCCCCGGGACCGCTGGCGGGTGACGACGAGGAACGGCTTCACCAGCCGCACCGCCGCCGTCCACTGAGCGGCGGCGGGGGGTGCAGGGCGCCGTGACGGCGCGCGGCTGCCCTGGGAGGATGGGACGTGGGACGTCGGCGTCGTCTCCCACGTGCTCGAGCACGTGTACGACACGGTCGGCCTGCTCCGCGAGGCCGCCCGGGTATGTGGGACGGTCGTCCTCGAGATCCCGCTCGAGGCCAACGTCTCGGCGCGGCGCGCCGCCAAGCGCCACCACGCCGAGGAGATCGGGCACCTCCACGCCTTCTCGCGCACGAGCGCCCGAGGGCTTGTCGTGCGCGCCGGCCTCGAGCTTCTCGGCGAGCTGACCGACCCGCTGGGGCGCGACGTGCACCGCTGGACCTCGGGCCCGGGACGGGGGACGCGAAGTGGCTCGTCCGCGCCGCCCTCCACGCCGCGTTCACCCGCGCTCGCCGCGCGGCTCTTCACGTTGCACTGGACGGCCGCGTGCCGGCGGTGAGCGCCCGGGGCCCCCATATCCTTTGTGAGCGGTATGCCCGCGCCCGCCGACCGTCGCCATCTCGCCCGGTCGATCGAGCTCGCCGAGCAGGGGCGGGGGCGCGTGTCTCCCAACCCGCTCGTGGGTGCGGTCATCGCCGGGGCCGACGGGGAGGTCCTCAGCGAGGGCTGGCACTCGGCGTTCGGGGCGCCGCACGCGGAGGCCGAGGCGCTCGCCGCGGCCGGCGGGCGCGATCTCGCGGCCGCGACGCTCTACGTCTCCCTGGAGCCGTGCTGCCATGAGGGCAAGACGCCGCCGTGCACGGAGGCGATCCTCGCCGCCGGCATCCGCCGCGTGGTGGTCGCCTCCGACGACCCGACGGAGAAGGCGGCGGGACGCGGCCTGGGGATCCTGCGCGACGAGGGCGTGCGCGTCGAGATGGTCGACGGTGACCTCGCCCATCGCGCGCGGCTGCTCAACCAGCCCTTCCGCAAGCACGCGCGCAGGGGCCGTCCCTGGGTGCTCTTCAAGTCCGCCATGACGCTCGACGGGAAGGTCGCCACCGCTTCCGGGGACTCCAGGTGGATCTCCGGCGAGGAGTCCCGCCGCCGGGTCCACGGCTGGCGCGCGGAGCTCGACGCCGTCGCGGTGGGGATCGGGACGGCGCTCGCCGACGATCCGCAGCTCACCGCGCGAGATGTCCCCACCCACCGCCAGCATCAGCCCCGGCGGGTCGTCTTCGACTCCACCGCCCGCCTGCCGCTCGACTCGAGGCTCGTGGCCGAGGCCTCCGAGGTGCCGGTCACCGTGGTCGTCTCCCGCGCCGCGCACCGGACCGCCATGGAGGCGCTGGAGGCCGCGGGCGTGGAGGTCCTCGTGGCCACGGGCGGCAACGACCCGGCGCACGTCTGCTCCGCGCTGGATCAGTTGGCCGCCCAGGGGGTCACGTCCGTCCTGCTCGAGGGCGGGCCGCGCCTGGCCGGGGCGTTCCTCGACGCGGGGGAGGTGGACGAGATCCGCCTCTTCCTCGCCCCGCTGCTGATCGGTGGCAAGCAGGGCCGCGACCCGCTGGAGGGCATGGGCGTGGAGACGATCGCCGCGGCCCCGCGCGCCCTCTCGCTGGGCTGCGAGTCCGTGGGGGAGGACCTGCTCATCACCGCTCGTCTGCGGGAGCACTGATCTTCACCGGGCTCATCGTCGGTACGGGGGAGGTCGCGGCGCTCGCCGGCGGGCGGCTGGAGGTCCGCACGCGCCTCGCGGCCGAGCTCGCCACGGGGGACTCCGTGGCGGTCAACGGGGTCTGCCTCACGGCCACGTCGATCGACGGCGGTCGCTTCCGGGCCGACGTCATGGAGGAGACGCTGCGCCGCTCCTCGCTCGGCGCCGTCGCACCCGGGGACGCGGTCAACCTCGAGCTGCCCCTGCGGCCGTCCGATCGCCTGGGCGGGCACGTCGTCCAGGGCCACGTCGACGGGGTGGGGGAGGTCCGGGAGATCCGCGCAGAGGGCTTCGCGCGCTGGATCGAGATCGCCGCGCCGCCGGAGGTCCTCCGCTACGTCGTGTCCAAGGGCTCCATCGCCGTCGACGGGGTCTCGCTCACGGTCGCGGCGCTCGCTGACGATGCCTTCGCCGTGTCGCTCATCCCCGAGACGCTCGAGCGGACGAATCTCGGCCGTGTGACCAACGGCACACGGGTGAACCTGGAGGTGGACGTGCTCGCCAGGTACGTTGAGCGGTTGTTGCCGCGATGAAGCCCTTCGCCCCCATCGAGGACGCCCTCGAGGACGTCCGCCAGGGCCGCATGGTCGTCGTCTGCGACGACGAGGACCGCGAGAACGAGGGCGACCTCACCCTCGCCGCCCAGTTCGCCACCCCGGAGGCGATCAACTTCATGGCCATGCACGGCCGCGGGCTCATCTGCCTCGCGCTCACCCCCGAGCGCTGCGACGAGCTCGGCCTCGACCTCATGGCGGCCAAGAACGAGACGAAGTTCGAGACCGCGTTCACGGTGGCCATCGAGGCCCGTGAGGGCGTGACGACCGGCATCTCCGCGCACGACCGCGCGCGGACGATCCAGGTGGCGATCGACCCGCGCTCCACCCCGCGGGACATCGTGCAGCCCGGCCACATCTTCCCCCTGAAGGCGAAGTCCGGGGGCGTCCTGGAGCGCACGGGGCAGACCGAGGCGGCAGTCGACCTCGCCCGCCTGGCCGGCCTGAACCCCGCGGGCGTGATCTGCGAGGTGATGAACGACGACGGGACGATGGCCCGGATCTCCGACCTCGCGGCCTACTGCGAGCGCCACGGGCTGAAGATGATCACCGTCGCCGATCTCATCGCCTACCGGCGGCGCCACGACAAGCTCGTGGAGCGGATCGTCTCCACCGCGATGCCCACGGCGTTCGGGGAGTTCACCGCGGTCGGCTACCGCTCGTTGGTCGACGACAAGCACCACGTGGCGATGGTAAAGGGCGACGTCGCGGGCTACTCCGACGTGCTCGTCCGCGTCCACTCCGAGTGCCTGACCGGCGACGTCTTCCACTCCCTGCGCTGCGACTGCGGCGAGCAGCTCGACTCCGCGCTGGCGATGATCGAGCAGGAGGGGCGCGGCGTGCTGCTCTACCTCTCCCAGGAGGGCCGTGGGATCGGCCTGCTCAACAAGCTCCGGGCCTACAAGCTCCAGGAGGCGGGCTTCGACACGGTCGACGCGAACCTCGAGCTCGGCCTGCCCGCCGACCTGCGCGACTACGGGATCGGGGCGCAGATCCTCGCCGACCTCGGCCTCTCCTCGATCCGCATCCTCACGAACAACCCGAAGAAGATCGTGGGCCTCGAGGGCTACGGGCTCTCCGTCGCCCAGCAGATCCCCATCCAGTCCGTCCCCAACCCGCACAACGAGGCCTACCTGCGGGCCAAGAAGGAGCGGATGGGCCACACGCTGCACCATCAGGGCCTGCCGCTCGACGAGGAGATGCTCCGCGAGGAGCGTTCGTGAGGTTCGCGCTCTGCGTGGGGCGCTTCTACCCAGACCTCGCGGAGCTGCTCGAAGCCGGCGCCCGGCGCGCCCTGGAGGGCCACGAGTGCGACGTCTACGACGTGCCCGGGGCCTTCGAGCTGGCCCTGGCGGCCAAGCTGTGCGCGCAGTCCGGGCGCTACGACGGGGTCGTGTGCCTCGGCACGGTGATCCGCGGCGAGACCGACCACTACGACTGGGTCTGCGGTGAGACCGCGCGCGGGATCGGGTCCGTCGCGCTGGAGACCGAGGTGCCGTGCGGGTTCGGGGTCCTGACCGTCGACACCCACGCGCAGGCACTTGCCCGCGCCGGGGACGGCAAGCGCGACGCAGGCGCCCACGCGGCGGAGGCGGTGCTCGCGCTGGTGGAGGTCAGGCGGCGAGCAGCGCCCGCGCGACCGTCTTCCTGATCGGCGAGTCGAGCTGGGAGACGCGGCTCTCCGCGACGCCGACACGGTCGCCCACCGCGCGCGTCATCAAACGCCCTCAGCCCTTCGGGTGGCCCTTGGCCTTGCCGGTTTTCTCCTTCCCGCCTGTGGTCCCGCCTCCGGCGGCGGCCTGGGCGGCGGCGAGCTCGGCCTGCACGGTCGATCGGCTGTTGTCGATGCGCAGGCGGTCCTGGAGGATCGGAACCGCCTCCGCCGGCTGCCCGGCGAGACGCAGCGCCCGTCCGAGGTCGAAGAGCGCGTAGGCGTAGGTGAGGCAGTCGGCCGCGGGCTGGAGGCACTCGTCGGTCATGCGGCCGGTAGCCGTGAGCGCCTGCCGGAGGACGGGTACCGCGCCGGCGGGGTCGCTGGTCAGCAGGGCGTGGCCCCGGGCCTCCAGCGCCGACGCCGAGCCGGAGGTCGTGGGCGTGGTGGTGGTGGTCGTTGGGGAGGTCGCCGGCGGGGCGGTGGGCGTCGTCGTCCCAGGGGTGGTCGATGTCGGGACCGAGCGGGACTGCCTGTGCGTGGGGGTGGAGCGCCCGGCCTGATTTCCCGGCGTCGTGGTACTGGCTCCATCCCCGCCGGAGAGCAGCACGGCGGCGACGGCGGCGCCGAGCGCGAGGGCGCCGAGCAGGACCAGGAGCGGAGCGCGGCGTGAGCGGCGGCGCTCGGGCGGGGGCGCCGGCGCCGCCACGGCCGGTGCCGGGCGGGGACGCAGGGGGATCGTCCGCGTCGTCGGCGGCTCCGGCCGCGGTGCCGGCGGGGGCGCCGGCGCCTGTCCCAGCGCCCGCTCGAGCGCCATCACGAACGCGGTGCACGTGGGCCAGCGCTCCCCGGGATCCTTGGCCAGCGCCCGGGAGAGCACCGGGTCGACCGCCGGCGGGAGGTCGCCCCTCACCTCCGACGCGCGCGGCGGCTCGGCCTCCAGGTGCTGCCGGGCCTGGGCGGCGACGTTCTCGGCACCGAAGGGACGACGGCCCGTCAGCAACTCGAAGGCGACGATCCCCAGCGAGTAGCAGTCGCTGGCCGCGGTGGCGGGCTCACCCTTGACCTGCTCGGGGGAGAGGTAGGCGGCGGTGCCGATGAGCTGGCCCGAGGTGGTCATCGTGTCCTCGGTGGCGATGCGGGCGATCCCGAAGTCGCCGACGTGCAGGTGCCCGGCCGCGTCGAGCAGGAGGTTCGCGGGCTTGACGTCACGATGGACCACGCCGTGCTCGTGGCCGAAGTCCAGCGCGCTCGCGGCCTCCTCGAGCCAGTCCAGGATCTCGTCGATCTCCATCCCGCCCCCGCCGCCCGCCCGCAGGCGGTCGGCGAGCGTCCCGCCCGCCATGCGCTCCATTACGATGAACGCGCGGCCGTCGTGCTCCCCGACGTCGAAGACGGTGACGACGTTGGGGTGGGAGGACAGCCGCGCCGCCGCCCGGGCCTCGCGCTGGAAGCGGCCGAGGTTCACGGGATCCTCCGCGAGGTGGGCGGAGAGGACCTTCACCGCCACCGTCCGCCCCAGCCGCTGGTCCTCGGCCTCCCATACGCCGGCCATCCCGCCGTTGGCGAGGTGACCGCGCAGCTTGTAGTGGTCGGGGAGCGAGATCACCCCCCTATAGTGGCGACCCGATGTCGAAGGTGTGCCACTCCTGCGGCAAGGGCCCCGCGTTCGGGAACTCCCGGAGCCACTCCATGGTCGCCACCAAGCGCCGCTTCGAGCCGAACCTCCAGAAGGTCCGCATCGACCTCTCGGGCACGCCGCGCCGGGTGTACGTCTGCACCCGCTGCCTCAAGGCCGGCAAGGTCACCAAGGCCGCCTGAGTCCCGCCCGAGGCCACCGTTAGTCTCGGCGGGTCGTGACCGACCCCAGCCTCGTCCGCTTCCGCGTCGTCGTCCAGGGCGCCCTCGCCGCGCTCGAGGCCCGCCGCGAGGAGGTCAACCTCCTCAACGTGTTCCCCGTCGCCGACGGCGACACGGGGGACAACATGGCGCTCACCCTGCGGGCGGTGCTCGTCGAGCTCGACCGGCTCGCGGAGCTCGGCGAGGTGGACGAGATCGGCCGCGACGAGATCGTCCGCTGCGTCGCGCGCGCGGCGCTCCTCGGCGCCCGGGGCAACTCGGGCGTGATCCTCTCCCAGCTCATCCGCGGCGCCGCGGAAGAGCTCATCTCCCGCCCCGGCGAGCTCGTCGACCCGGTGCTCGTCGGCGCGGCGATGGCCCGCGCGGCCGACCAGGCCTACGGCTCGGTCCGCTCGCCGGCGGAGGGGACGATCCTCACCGTCGTGCGCGAGATGGCCGTGCGGGTGGCCTCGGTCCTGGCCCACATGGACGAGCCGCGGCTGGACCCCTCGGCCTCCGACGATCACCAGGACGCCCTGCTCGCGCGTGTGCTCGAACAGGCCGTCTCCGCGGGGGAGGCCTCGGTCGAGCGCGGCCCCGACCTGCTGCCCGTCCTGCGCGAGGCGGGCGTCGTCGACGCCGGCGGCTACGGCCTGCTCGTCGTCTTCTCGGGGATCGTCGCCGCCCTGCGCGGGACCGTTCCTCCGCCGCTCGCCCACCATGCGCCGGCGCGGGTCACCCATCCCCAGCACGAGTCCTCCACCCACCGCTACTGCGTGAACTTCGCGGTGACCGGCGAGGGGCTGGAGGCCCGGAGCGCGACGACGGCGCTCGAGGCCCTGGGCGACTCCGTGCTCGTGGTGGGGGACCCCACCACGCTCAAGGTCCACGTCCACACGGACGATCCCGACGCCGCCACCGGGGTGTTCGCGGGCGCGGGGGACGTCTCCCACCTGGACGTCGCCGACATGCACGAGCAGGTCCGCGAGCGCGCGGCCCGGCTCGAGGGGCGCTGCGGAGCGCTGGGCGTGGTGGCCTCCCCCGGGATCGCCCGGCTCTTCGAGTCCTTCGGCGTGTTCGCGCTGGACGGGGGTCCGACGCTCAACCCCTCGACCTACGACCTCCTCGCGGCGATCCACACGGTGGGCGCGGAGGAGGTCGTGGTCCTGCCGAACTCGGCCAACGTCCTCATGGCCGCCGAGCGGGCCGCCGAGCTCTCGGACAAGGAGGTGCGGGTGGTGGCGACCCGCTCCCAGCAGGCCGGGCTCGCCGCCGCGTTCTCCCTCGTGCCCGGCCGGAGCGCCGAGGAGAACGCCCGCGCGATGGAGGAGACGCTCGAGTTCGTCCGCACCGGGGGGGTGGCGCCGGCGGCCCGCGACGACGGGCGCGGACGCTTCCGCACGGGCGAGGCGGTCGGCTACGTCGAGGAGGAGCTCGTGGCCTGGGGGGCGCCCGAGGTGGCGCTGCAAGAGGTGCTGTCGCGGCTCGGGGAGGGGGCCGAGCGGGTCACCGCCATCCGCGGCCACGAGGCGCCTCTCGACGACGACGCCGTCTCCGCCCTCGCTCCGGCGAGCGTCGAGGTGGAGT
>JBBSGJ010000109.1:0-7665 GCA_038254195.1 Solirubrobacterales bacterium | reverse complement strand
TCAGCGCACGCTTCCTCGCGCTCGCCGCCACCATCGCACTCAACCACCACCTCGGCCGACCCAGCCGAGCCCTCGCCGCCTACATCGCCTAACCCACACGTGGAATCACTCATCTAGCGGCTCCGACACGAGCCCGTGCCGGCGCAGTTCGGCGAGCGGAGCGTGCGGGCTGGTGAGCTTGGCGACGGGCTTCCCGCGAGAGGTGACCATGACGTCGTTGTCGGCCTCGACCTCGCGCGGGGGCTACGAGCCGGCGGCGCGCTGGAGCGCGAGGTCGGCCCCGCGCGCACCCGCGAGGACCTTGTCCACATCCGCCTCGGGCACCTCGAGCAGCGAGAAGCGCTCGAGCACGCGCACGTTGCGGACGTGCTCACCGTCGATCCCACCCGCGCGGACGATCGCGCGGACGAGGTCGCGGGGCTCGACGCCCTCGGCGCGGCCGCCCCGGGCGATGAGCTTGGCCAGCGGAAGCTCGCGGCGCGCGCCGTTCTCGTGGGGCTTGACCTCGTGGCGGCGCGGCTTGGCCTGCACGGGCACGGCGGCCACGTGGGCGCCCTCGGCCCAGGGCGCGATCGGCACGCCCGTATGACGCTCGACCGCCTCCATGTCGCGCTTCTGCTTGGCTTCGAAGAACGTGATGGAGCGGCCCGAGCGCCCGACCCGGCCCGTGCGCCCGATCCGGTGGACGTAGACGTCGGGAGAGATCGGGACGTCGAAGTTCACGATGTGCGTCACCGAGAGGATGTCCAGGCCGCGGGCCGCGACGTCGGTGGCCACCAGGATCGGCACGCGCCCGCCCTTGAAGGAGATCATCACCCCGTCCCGCGAGCCCTGGGTCATGTCGCCGTGCAGCGCGCGGACGTTCATCCCCTTGTCGCGCAGCGTCCGGAAGAGCTGGTCGCAGCGGATCTTCGTGCGCACGAAGACGATGGCCTGCTGCGGGCGCTCGGACTCGAGCACCCGCACGAGCGCGGCGACCTTGTCGGCCTGGCGGACCTCGAGGGCGAACTGCTCGACGGTGTCGACGGTCATCGTCGCCGTCTTCACCTTGACGAGGACGGGGTCGTAGAGGTAGCGGTCGGCCAGGCGCCGGATCTCCGGGGGCATCGTGGCGGAGAACAGCGCGGTCTGGCGCGAGGAGGGCGTGAGGGAGAGGATCTTCTCCACGTCCTCGAGGAAGCCGAGGTCGAGCATCTCGTCGGCCTCGTCGAGGACGACGAACCGGCAGCTCGTGAGCACGAGCGAGCGACGCGAGATGAGGTCCTTCACGCGGCCCACGGTCCCCACCACGATGTGGCCACCCGCGCGGAGCTGGGACTGCTGGGAGCGGATGGGAGCGCCCCCGAACACGGCCACCACGTCGACGCCCTTCGGCGCGCCGTAGGCCCGCAGGGCCTGGGTGACCTGGATGCACAGCTCGCGGGTCGGGGTGAGCACGAGCGCCTGGACCTCGTCCTCGGACGGGTCGACGTACTGGATGACCGGCAGCCCGAACGCGGCGGTCTTGCCCGAGCCGGTCTGGGCCTGGCCGATGACGTCCGAGCCTCCGAGCAGCGGCGGTATGGCCTGCTCCTGGATCGGGGAGGGCTCCTCGTAGCCGACATCGGTCAGGGCATCGAGGAGGCGGGGCTCGAGCCCGAGGTCGGCGAAGGAGGTCACCCCCGGAGTCTAGGAGTGGTCCCCCGAGCTCTACGCGAAGGGCTTGTGCTTGCTCGCGCGGCTCGAGACACCGGACGTGGCCAGCAGCACGAGGCCGACGAGCGTCGGCACCGCACCGAGCGTGGCGAGCATCGCCCCCAGCGCCTTGACCCAGGCCGCCGTGCCCGTGCCCAGGAGGTAGACGAGGCCACCGAGCGCGGCGAGCACGCCGCCGAGCAGGAGGATCTGGGCGCCCGAGCCGCGCAGGCGACCGGCCTGGCGGTGGAGCTCGGGTTCCTCGACGTCGGTCATGGCAGCCAGGGGTTACCCTGCGGCCCCGCGCATGACGCCCGGATCGTGACAAGTGGCGCTTGCGCGGCTACTCTGCGACCCCAACTCGTGACGGCGACCTTCATCTACCTCATGATCGCCCTGAAGATCCCGATCGTCGGGCTGCTGTACATCGTCTGGTGGGCGATCAAGCAGGAGCCGGAGCCCGTGCCCGAGCCCGGTGGCGACGGCGGCCAGCGCGAGCAGCCCCGCCACCCGCGTCCCTCCCGCGGCCCGCGCCCCCGCCGCGACCCCCACGGCGCCCCCCCGGTGCCCGCCCCGCCCCGCGTGCGCTCCGTGACCGCCCGCGGGCGCGAGCTCGCGCGCGAGCACGACCGCCAGGGCTAGCTTCGCCGCGGTTGCCAGACTGCGGCGCGCATGGCGCCGCGCCCCACCTCCGTCCTCTCCGACGGCACGATCCGCCGTCTCGTCGCCGCGGGCCACATCGAGATCGACCCGTGGGACCCGGGGATGGTCCAGCCCGCCTCGGTGGACCTCCGCCTCGGCGACTCGTTCCGGGTCTTCCACAACCACCGGATCGCCGGGATCGACCTGCGCGAGCCGCCGGCGAATCTCACCGAGCAGGTGATGGTCGACGAGGATGCGCCCTTCGTCATCCACCCCGGGGAGTTCGCCCTGGGGCGGACGCTGGAGCGGGTGCGGCTGCCGGACGACGTGGTGGCAAGAATCGAAGGCAAATCGAGCCTCGGCCGCCTCGGGCTCATCGTCCACGCCACCGCGGGGTTCGTCGACCCGGGGTTCCAGGGCTCGCTGACCTTGGAGATCACCAATCTGACGCGCGTCCCGATCAAGCTCTGGGCCGGGCTGCCCATCGCGCAGCTCTCGTTCATGACGCTCGACCGACCGGCCGAGCGGCCCTACGGGCACCCGGAGCTCGGCTCGCACTACCACGGGCAGGAGGACGCCACGGAGAGCCGCTACGAGGGTGGCCCGGCGGGCCGGTGACCGAGCCGGTCGAGTTGCTCGTGGTCCCCCGGGGAGTCGAGCACCTCCCGCGCGCCGTCGACGGCCGAGCGGACGGCGGCGACCGCGGACGCCCGGTCGTCCCCGAGACCGCGCAGCAGGTCGACCGCCGTCGCGCGCACCTGCGCGACGATCGCGCTCACCGACATGTTCGCGGTGTCCTCGAGCGCGCGCGTCGCGACCCCCGCCGCCTGGAGGATCTCCTCCCGGGCCGCCGCGGTGGGCTCGCGTCCGGGCACGTCGACCCCGAGGCGCCGGATGCCCTCGGCGAGGTGCTCGAGCGCGCGCGGGACCGCGGGTGGGATGCGTGCCTCCAGGTCCACGGCCCGCACCACGCCGCGCGCGATGACCCGCACGTCGCGCACCGCGAGGTCGACGTGCGGGCCGGCCGCGGCGAGCTCGGCCACACGACCACGCGCGCCCCATCGGGGCGGAACCGAGCGCGTGGTCTCCACGGCATCGCTGAGCGCCGCGTCGAAGTGCGCCGAGACCTCGCTGAGCCCACGGGCCCTCAGGAGCGCCTGCTCGGCGACGCCGAGGTCACGCTCGCGCAGCGCGCGGGCCGTGTCCTCGAGAACCCCCACGGCCTCCCGGGCGAGCGGCGCGAGCGCCCGGTTCACGGTCGCCACGGGATCGATCGCGGGCACGAGCGCGTGAACGGCCACGCCGATCGCCCCGCCCACGAGCGCGTCGACGAAGCGTGAGGCCGAGATGACCCCGGCCCCCACGGGCTGGAGGGTGGCGACGAGGACGGCGGAGGCCGCGGCCTGGGTGATGACCAGACCACCGCCGCCGAGCACGACGGCCGCGCTCATCGCGAGCACGACGACGAGCGCGATCTGCGCGGTCCCCGTGCCGATCAGCGCGATGAGCAGATCGCCGACCAGGATCCCGAGGGCGACCCCGAGGGCCACCTCCACGGCGCGACGGCCGCGACCGCCGACTCCGACGCCCAGGGCGATGATCGCCGAGATCGGGGCGAAGAAGGGCCGCGCGTGTCCTACGACTTCGGTGGCGACGAGCCACGCGAGCGAGGCGGCGCCCGCGCACTGCGCGATCGGGACGGCTGTCGTGCGCAGCGTCGCGAGCCGGCCGCGGACGCGGTTCATCGAGGACCGAGGCAGTCGAAGATCACGCAGCCGGCCACGCCTATACGATGCCGCCGTGGCGCTCCCCCTGGCTCAAGCGGTCGAGCCCGCCTCCAAGACGGCGTTCTACGTCGGCGGAGGCCTCCTCGCCGTGTGGGCGGTCGTGCTCTCGGCCCTCGGGCTCTCGCGGCCCGACTTCCCTCGCGGCCAGGGCGCGGGGCGCCTCGTCCTGCTCATCACGGCGTAGCAGCAACTGCTCTGCAATCATGGGGAAGGCTCTTCGGAGGCCCCCATTTCCTCAAGGAGCGCGATGAGCAGCGGCACCGAGCAGACGCAGGACCCCGGCGACGGCGCGGTCGCCGGAGACGGCAGGGAGACGCTGACGGTCACCGACAACCGGACCGGGCGCACCTACGAGCTGCCCATCACCGACGAGACCGTCAAGGCGATGGACCTGCGCCAGATCAAGGTCCACGACGACGACTTCGGGATGATGGCCTACGACCCGGCCTTCACGAACACCGCGTCGTGCCGGTCGGCGATCACGTACATCGACGGGGACGCGGGCGTCCTCGAGTACCGCGGCTACCCCATCGAGCAGCTCTGCGAGCACGCGAGCTACATCGAGGTCGCCTACCTCCTGATCTACGGCGAGCTGCCCACGACGCGGCAGCTCGACGAGTGGTGCCATCTGATCACCAACCACACGCTCGTGCACGAGAACGTCAAGGACTTCATGTACGGCTTCCGCTACGACGCACATCCGATGGGGATGCTGCTCGCGGCCATGGGCGGCCTCTCGACCTTCTACCCCGAGGCGTCGGACGTCAGGGACGAGGCCAACCGGGACGTCCAGATCATCCGCCTCATGGCCAAGGTGCCGACGCTGGCCGCCTTCGCCTTCCGTCACTCGATGGGGCAGCCCTACGTCTATCCGGACAACGACCTGTCCTACGCGGGGAACTTCCTCTCGATGATGTACAAGATGACCGAGCTGAAGTACGAGCCGGATCCCCGGCTCGAGCGCGCGCTCGACGTCCTCTTCATCCTCCACGCCGACCACGAGCAGAACGCGTCGACGAGCGCGGTCCGCTCCGTGGGCTCGACGCAGGTCGACCCCTACTCGGCGGTCGCCGCCGGCGTCGCCGCGCTCTACGGCCCGCTGCACGGCGGCGCCAACGAGCAGGCGCTGCGCATGCTCGCGCGCGTGGGCACGAAGGAGAACATCCCGGACTTCCTCGCGGGCGTGAAGCGCGGCGACGAGCGCCTCATGGGCTTCGGCCATCGCGTCTACAAGAACTACGACCCCCGGGCGCGGATCATCAAGTCCCACCTCGACGACGTGATGTACGTCATGGGCAAGAGCCCGAAGCTCGAGATCGCCGTCGAGCTCGAGCAGCGCGCGATGGACGACGACTACTTCACCTCGCGCAAGCTCTACCCGAACGTCGACTACTACTCCGGGCTGCTCTACGAGGCGCTCCGGCTCCCGAGCACGATGTTCCCCGTCATGTTCGCGATCGGGCGGACGAGCGGTTGGATCGCCCAGTGGCTCGAGATGGTCCAGGACCCCGAGCAGAAGATCGCGCGGCCGCGGCAGATCTACACGGGCGGGCGCGAGCGGGAGTACGTGGGGATCGCGGACCGGGGCTGATCGGAGTGGCCTGCGCCGCCGTCTCCGTGCACGGGCTGCGCAAGTCCTACGCCGGCCACGAGGTGGTCCGCGGCATCGACTTCGAGGTCGCGGCGGGCGAGGTCTTCGGCTTCCTGGGCCCCAACGGCGCGGGCAAGACCACGACGATCGAGATCCTCGAGGGCTACCGGGAGCGCACGGACGGCGAGGTCTCCGTCCTCGGGGCGGACCCGGCCCGTCCCACCCGCCCGTGGCGCGAGCGGGTGGGGCTCGTCCTCCAGGAGTGCGAGCTCGACCCGCTGCTCACCGTCTCCGAGACGCTGAAGCTCTTCTCGGCGTTCTACTCGTCCCCCCGCCCGGTCTCCGAGACCGTCGGCCTCGTCGGCTTGGAGGAGAAGCGCGACGCGCGGGCGGGAACCCTCTCGGGTGGTCAGCGGCGACGCCTCGACGTCGCCGTGGCGCTCGTCGGGCGCCCCGAGCTCGTGTTCCTCGACGAGCCCACGACCGGCTTCGACCCCTCGGCGCGGCGCGAGGCATGGACGATGATCGAGGGCCTCAAGGCGGAGGGGACCACCGTCTTTTTGACCACCCACTACCTCGACGAGGCCCAGCACCTCGCCGACCGGGTGGCGATCCTCCGCCAGGGCGAGATCCTCGCCGCGGGACCGCCCGACGAGCTCGGCCAGCGGGGCACGGGGGTCAGCGTCGTCTCCTTCCGGCTGCCCGACGGGGTGGCGCCCGAGGACGTCGCGACCCGGGCCGGGACCCCCGCCGAGCGCGCGGGCGCGCTCGTCTCCCTCGAGGTCGACGACGCCCAGGAGACGCTGTGGAAGCTCACGTCCTGGGCCCGCGAGGACGGGCTGCGCCTCGAGGAGCTCGAGGTCCACCGCCCGACCCTGGAGGACGTCTTCCTCGAGTTGACGGGAGCGGGCCATGAGTGACGTCGCCGTCCTGGGCACGCAGACCCGCTACGCGCTGCTGACCGCGAGCCGCAACCCGCGGGTGCTCGTCTTCGGGCTCGCCTTTCCCGTGATCCTGCTCGTCCTCTTCGGCTCGATCTTCGCGGGCGGCGGCAACGGCACGGAGAAGTTCGCGGGAGGTCGCATCGATACCCAGTCCTACTTCACGGCCGGGATGATCGCCTACGCCATCGCGCTCCAGGGCTTCACCCAGCTGGCGATCTCCGTGACGACCCTGCGGGAGACCGGACAGCTCAAGCGCCTGCGCGGCACCCCGATGCCGACCTGGACGTTCATGGTCGCCCAGGTCCTGCGCGTGCTGGCCTTCACCGTGTTCATGGTCGTCCTGCTGCTGGCCATCGGGGTGATCGCCTTCGGGGTGAAGATCCCCGCGGAGGGCGTGCTCCCCCTCGTCGTCTACGTCGCGCTCGGCACCGCCGCGATGGTCACCCTGGGCCTCGCGGCCACGGTGATCTTCAACTCCGCGGACGCCGCGTCGAGCGCGGCGCCGTTCATCGCGGTCATGCTCTCGTTCGTCTCGGGGGTCTTCCTCTCCGTCACCCTGCTCCCGAACTGGCTCGAGTCCGTCGGCCGGGTGTTCCCCCTCTACCACCTCGCCGAGGGACTCCAGCGCTCGCTCGTGCCGGGCGGGGGCAGCGGGCTGAACGGCACGAACGTTGCGGTGCTCGCCGCCTGGGGGCTCGGAGGCCTGGTGTTCGCCGCGCGCCGCTTCCGCTGGGAGTCCCAGGGGGACCGGGGCTGAAGTGGACTGTCCTCGTGCGCACCGGAGGGAAGGTGCGGCGGGAGAGCTTCTCCGAGCGCGACGCGGCGCTCGCCGCGCTCGAGGCTGAGGGCCGGGAGATCGAGCGGGCGGGGCGTCGCGAGCCGGTCGACCTGCGCTACCGGACCTTCGCGCCCGCCGAGCTCGTGGCCGGGCGGGTCGAGCTCCGCGGGCCGGGCGGGCTCCTCGGCCGCACGAGCGCGGGCGTCGACGTCCGCGGCGACGGCTCGGCCGCAGCGTGGCGCGGCCTCG
>JBBSGJ010000108.1:0-7737 GCA_038254195.1 Solirubrobacterales bacterium | reverse complement strand
TGTTTGCGGGGAAGCCCCAGCGCCGTGGCCCGACTGCTCCGGTCCGGCGTCACTAGCGCGGGAAGTGGAGGTAGGCGGGTCGGACGCGACGCCTCCGCCGGACCCTCGACACCAGGTCACCGGCTCCGGCCCCGCGCGAACGACTGCGCCGGCGGCGCCACCGCCCGGAAGTCCACCGCCCTCGCCGTCCGCTCCTCCTCCGCCCGCCGGCGCTCCTCGAGGTCCGCCACCGGCGCCTGCCGGTCCCGCGGCGTGTCCAGCGACGCCAGTCCCGAGACCAGCACGTTGATGTTCCCCGCTGCCGCAGGGTGCTTCTCCAGCGTCCCCGTCACGAGCACGAGCGGCTCGGCGCGGACGATCAGCCGGAAGCGTTCGGCCACCGGCGGTGGCACCACGAGGTTGATCGTCCCCACCTCGTCCTCCAGGAGCAGGAACACCACCCCCTTCGCGGTTCCCGGCTTCTGGCGCGCGACCACGAAGCCCGCGGTCCGCACCGGGGCGCCGTGGGGCAGGGTGTCGAGATCGCGCGACGTGACGCAGTCCTCCGGCAGCTCGGGGCGCAGGAGCGCGAGGGGGTGCTCCCGGACCGAGACCCCGGTCGTGGCGTAGTCGGCGATGACCTCGTCCCACGCGCCGACGGGCGCGAGCCCGGGCGCGGCGGGGAGCTCGAGCGGCAGCGCGAGCTGCGTGCCCCCGTT
This sequence comes from Solirubrobacterales bacterium, assembly GCA_038254195.1. GTDB lineage: Bacteria > Actinomycetota > Thermoleophilia > Solirubrobacterales > Solirubrobacteraceae > JBBQAA01. The sequence continues at coordinate 7,039 of JBBSGJ010000108.1, read as the reverse complement.
CACCTTGCGCCCCGGCGTCGCGACCCCCAATCGCCATAACGCCACGCGACGGTCGCCGCCGGCCAGGGCGTCGCACGCCCCCGACCACGCCAGGAGCTCGAGCGCCGGCCGCCCCGCCCCCGCCCGCGAGGCGAGGTCGCCGAGCCCGCGGAAAGGTCCGCCCGCCCCGCGCACGGCCACGAGCGCGGCGACGTCGTCGCGTCGCACCCCGAGGACGTAGGCGAGGCCGACGCGCACGGCGGGCGTCGGTGGGTCCTCGCCGGCGGCCGAGACCTCCTCCACCGTGCACCCCACCTCGCTCGCGTTCACGTCCGGCGGCAGTACCGCGACCCCGCGGCGCTGGGCCTCGTGGACGAGCGCGTCGGGCGGGTAGAAGCCCATGGGCTGCTCGTTGAGCAGCGCGCAGAGGAACTCGCGGAAGTAGTGGACCCGCAGCCAGGTCGACTGGTAGGCGAGCAGCCCGAACGCCGCGCCGTGGGCCTTGGGGAACCCGAACCCCGAGAACCCCTGGACCATGCCGAAGACCCGCTCGGCGAGCGCCTCGGTCACCCCGTGGCGCTCCATCGCCCCCTCCACGAAACCCCGGTGCAGCGCCTCGATCGCCGTCGAGGAGCGCTTGCGGCTCATCGCGCGGCGCAGGGCCTCGGCCTGGCCGGGCGCGAAGCCGGAGAAGGCCATCGCCACCTCGATGACCTGGTCCTGGAAGATGATGGTCCCGAGCGTGTCGCGCAGGACGGGCTCGAGGGACGGATGGTCGTAGGGAACCTCCCAGCCCGGGTCCTCCCGGAGCCGCTGGCGGCGTTCGATGTACGGGTTGACCGCGCCGCCCTGGATCGGCCCGGGCCGCACGATCGCCACCTGGACCGTGATGTCGTCGAGCGTCTCGGGCCGCGTGCGCCGCAGGGACTGCATCTGCGCGCGCGACTCGATCTGGAAGACCCCCATCGTGTCGGCCTCCTGGATCGCTGAGTACACCTCGGGGTCGTCGTAGGGGATCCGCGAGACATCGATGACCTCACCCCGCGTCCGGGCGATCAGGTCGACCGCCCGCTCGACCGCCGAGAGCATCCCCAGCCCGAGGTGGTCGATCTTCAGAAAGCCAGCATCGGCGCACGAGTCCTTGTCCCACTGGCAGATCTGCCGGCCCTCCATCGCGGCGGGCACCACGGGAACGCAGTCGATCAGCGGCCGGGTGGCGACGATCATCCCGCCCGAGTGCTGGGAGAGATGGCGGGGCAGGCCGTAGGCCTCGTGCGCGAGCGCGGCGAGCCACCGCCAGCGTCCCGAGGAGATCGCACGGGGGCCCGCCTCCGGCGGCGGGCACCGCTCGGCGACGCCGAGTGGTCGGATGGTCGCCTCCGGCACCCCTAGCCGGTCTCCGAGCGCGAGCGCGATGTCCTCGTCTACGGGTGCCGCGCCGAACCCCTGCGACGCCCGCGCCACCCGCTCGATCTCCCCCGGTGGCAGCCCGAGCGCCTTGCCGATCTCCCGGATCGCTCCCCGCGCCCGGTAGGTCGGGAAGGCGGCGACGAGCGCGGAGCGGTCGTGCCCGTAGCGGTCGTGCACCCGGGGCAGGAGGACCTCGCGGATGTCACGGGGGAAGTCCAGGTCGATGTCCGGCAGGGACGAGATGTCCTCGTTCAAGAACCGCCCGAGCAGGAGCTTGTTGGCGATGGGATCGACGTGCGAGAGCCCGACCAGATAACAGACTAAAGAGCTACAAGACGAGCCGCGACCGCGGCCGGGCGGCAGCAGCGCCCGGGCGGAGCTCGGCCCGCGGACCTCGACGGCCACGTCGCGGGCGAGCTCGAGCAGGTCGCGGTGAAGCAGGAAGAAGCCCGAGAGGTGGAGGTGCTCGATGAGCGTGAGCTCCTCCTCCAGGCGCGCGGCCGCCTCCGCGCGGTGTGCGTGGCCCGGCGGATAGCGCTCCTCGAAGATGTGGCGACAGGTGCGGGCGAGCTCCCGCGGCGCGCCGGCGTCCTCCGCGCCCGGGTAGCGGTAGCCGAGATCCGAACCGAGATCGAAGGAGAGCCGTTCCGCAATCCGCGACGTTTCCCGCACCGCCTCGGGATGGTCGGCGAAGCGCGCGGCCATGGCGGCCGGCGTCGTGAGGATGTGGGCGTGGTTGCCGCGGCGGTCGGGCTCGGAGGCGTCGAGGGTCGTGTGGAGGCGGACCGCCACGAGCGCGTCCTGGAGTCGCGCGCGGGCGCGCGTATGGGCGTGGACGTTCCCCGTGGCCACCGTGGCCAGGCCCAGCCGCCGGGCCATCGCCTCCCGGGCGCGGTTGCGCATGCGGTCGCCGGCGTGGAAGGGGCGCTGGAGCTCGACCCGCAGGCGCTCGGGATCGAAGGCGTCGCGCAGGGCGCGCAGGCCCGGTTCGTCGTCCACCCCGTGGCGCGCACAGCCGCTCAGGCACACGAGCCCCTCGGCCCGCCCGGCCACGTCGGCAAGCGACACCGACGGGTCACCGAGGGAAGCGCCAGGCCGGCCCTCGCGCGTGTGCGCGTGAGCGCCCGTGAGCAGACGGCAGAGGTTCGCCCACCCGCGCGCGTCCTCCACGAGGAGGGTGACGTGCCGACCGTCGTCCAGCGACACCTCCGCCCCGTGGATCGCCCGCAGCCCCAGCCCCCGCGCCGCCTGAGCGAACTCCATCGCTCCACAGACGTTGTCGTGGTCGGTGAGGGCGAGCGCCATGTGCCCTTGCTCCCGCGCCGCGACCACGAGCTCCTCCGGCTGGGAGGAGCCGTCGAGGAACGAGAAGGCCGAGTGCGTGTGGAGCTCGACGTAGGACACGAACGCATGTTCGCATGGTGAGAGGACGTTGTGCTCACAGCCAGCGCACCTCGCCGTGGAGGGAGTCGTGGGTCTCGCCAAGCTCAGCCACGCGGCGGATCAGCTCGCCCGGGACACGCCGAACCGGCGGCGCGATCAGGAGGATGCCGGCGTGCCGGCGATCGGAGGCGGCCCACTCGCGGGCGATCCGAACGAAATCGCGCAGATCATTCGTGACCATCGCCCGCTCCTGACCGGTGGCGTGCTCCAGCAGCCTTACGTCGGCCAGGCCCCGCAGCTCGGTCACCTCCACGACGGCGATCACGTCATGCCCCTGCCGGCGGAGGGCTTCGGAGATGAGGGGCGGGAAGTGCTCGTCGAGCAGGAGCTTCAAGCGAGCAGCGCCTGCTCACGGCGCCAGCGCTCCTGCTCGCGGTCGGCGAACTCCTGCTCCCGCCGAGCATCCGCGTCGATCTCCTCGGGGAACTCCGCGTAGAAGCCGACCGCGGCCCTGACGAACTCGGAATCGAGGCGGAAGTACTCCGCGGTGGCGTCAACCGAGCTGCCCTCCCCGCGGAAGGTCTCCATGAGCTGCCAGACGTAGATCCGGTGGCCGAGCAGCGCAGCGCGGCGGTCGCCGGCGGCTCCCAGCCGGTAGTGGATGAGCGGATGGCGCAGCGTCTTCAGGCCTTGGTCGAGGACCTGCTGGGCGAGGGCGTTGCGGCTCATTCCGAGCTCGGTGGCGCGGTCGTCGAGCAGGCGGAGGGTGGCGTCGGCGATGCGGAAGGAGCGTTGGGCCACGGTGTGTCACATTGTGTCACACGTGCACCTTGTCTTTGGCTACGGCTCGCTCGTGGGCACTGCACCCGTCCAACCGGCGACGGTTCGGGGCCGGCGGACATGGGGGGTGGCGATGGACAACAGGGTCGATCTGCCGGGCTACAAGCACTACGAGGAGCCGGAGACGGGCCGGCGACCACGGGTGATGGTGGCCTTCCTCGACCTCGAGCCCGGACACGGTCCCGCCCACCCCGAGGTCAACGGCGCGGTGTGCGAGATGGGCGACCTGGCCGCGCTCGACGCGCGCGAGCGCAACTACGTGCGCCAAGAGGTCGAGACGAGCGCGGGACCGGCGTGGGCGTACGTGGGCTCCCCCGCCGGACGGGCCCGGAAGGAGCGCGGCGTGGCCCAGGGACGCTGCGTCGTCCAGCGCGCGTATCTCCTGCGGGTGCTGAGCGGCTTCGCGGCGCTCGGGCCCGGGGAGCTCGAGCGCTTCGAGCGCGAAGTCCCGTCGCTGCCCGGTCCGCTCGTGGACCTCGTGCTCGTCCCGCACGCGTGACACCCTCCCGACCCGTGGACAAACGCGATCTCACCATCCTCCCCAACGATCTCCCCATCCCCGAGAACGACGGCGCGGCGGACCACCTCGTGCCGGGGTTCGCCGTCCCCCACCTCCCCCTGCCCGCGACGGACGGGACCACGGTCGACCTGGCCCGGCCGACCGCCCGGACCGTGCTCTTCGCCTACCCGCGGACCGGCCGGCCCGGCGAGCCCTCGCCGGGCGGGGACGCCGCGTGGGACGCCATCCCCGGCGCGCGCGGCTGCACCCCGCAGGCGTGCGCGATCCGCGACCTCCACGCGGAGCTCGGCGCGCTCGGGGTGCGCGTGCTCGGGCTCTCGACCCAGTCCCCCGAGGATCAGCGGGAGGCCGCCGCGCGCCTTCGCCTCCCCTACCCCCTGCTCTCCGACCCCGAGGCCCGCCTGCCCGTACCCACGTTCGTCGTCGAGGGCGTGACGCTGTTCCGCCGCACCACCCTCTTTCTCCGCGACGGGAGGGTCGAGGGCGTCCTCTACCCCGTCTTCCCGCCCGACCGGGCCGCCGACGAGGCCCTAGCGTGGTTGCGAGCCCACCCCTGACCGAGGGGGAGCGCTGGGCGCGGGCGGAGCTCGCCCGGCTCCGGGACGGGCGCTTCGCGCCGCCGGCGATCGCACGCTTCCTGCTCGCGTCGCAGCGGCGAGCGGGCGACGTGCGCCGCGCCCGCCCCGCGCTCGGCCGGCAGGCGTGGGCGTGGTCGGCGACGGGTGCGGCGGGGTGGCTCGGGCTCGCGGCGGCGGGAGTGGAGCCGTTCCGGCGGCGGCTGCGGGCCGGACTCGGGTGGTGGGCGGCGTGCGCGGTCATGCTCGACTGGCATCTCGGCATGCTCGAGACCGAGGCCGGGCGCCCGCGGGCGCTCTCGGCGGCGGACGCGCTCACGCTCGGCCGCGTCTGGCTCGTGCCCGTGGCCTGGGACGCGCCGCGGCCCGCGGTGGTCCTCGCCGCGGCGGTCTCCGACATGCTTGACGGGACGCTCGCGCGCGCGGTGGAGCCCACCCGCGCCGGGCGCGACCTCGAGGGCCTCGTGGACGCGTGCTTCGCCGTCGCCGCTCTGCGGGGCGCGCGGCGGACGGGCGGACTCGGCGCCCGTGCGGCCCGGGCGGAGGTCGCGCGGCAGGGACTCGGCTTCGCCTACGGGCTCTGGGCGTACTTCGCCCGTCTCGGGCCGCCCGACCAGCGCTGGACGAAGACCGCCCGCGCGCTCACCCCGGTGCGCGCGGCGGGGCTCGTGGCCGCGGGCCTCGGGTGGAGGCGGCTCGCGGACGTCCTCGTGCTCGGGGGCGCGGGGGCGAGCGCGGCGGTGCTCCTCGCGGAGGCCTGGGACCGGTGAACGAGCCGCTCGTCGACGGCCTCGCCCGCGCGCCCGACGGCCGGCCGCGCTGCGCGTGGGCGGTCTCCACGCCGGACTACCTCGCCTATCACGACGACGAGTGGGGCCGTCCCGTCCGCGACGAGGACGGCCTGTTCGAGCGGCTGTGCCTCGAGGCCTTCCAGTCCGGCCTCTCGTGGCTGACGATCCTGCGCAAGCGAGAGAGCTTCCGGGCGGCCTTTGCGGGCTTCTCGATCGCGCGTGTCGCCGGGTTCGGACCCGAGGACGAGGCCCGGCTCCTCGCCGATCCCGGGATCGTCCGCAACGCGGCGAAGATCCGCGCGGTGATCGCCAACGCGCGCGCGGCCAGGGCGCTCCACGAGCGCGGAAAGTCGCTCGCCGGGCTCGTATGGTCCATCGCGCCGCCGGCCACGCCGCGGCCGCGCACAGGCGCGGAGGTCCCCGCGATCACGCCGGACTCCCGCGCGCTCGCGCGGGCCCTGAAGGCCGAGGGCTTCACCTTCGTCGGGCCGACCACCGCGCTCGCCCTCATGCAGGCGTGCGGGGTCGTGGACCATCACGTCGAGGGCTGTGCCGTGGAGGCCGGCGATCGGCGCGCAGGGTGAGCCGGCCTCAGGCCGCCGACCGGGCAGCCTTCGACGAGTAGGTCGGTACATGGGCGCGAGGGCTACCCCCGCTGGGCGTACCACCGCCCGTCCTCGAGGTCATGGAAGACGACGACATCGCGCCCGCACGTGGTCACCACCTCCCAGTAGCGCCGGCGCAACGGCTTGTCGGTCCACCAACGGTCCTCGATGAGCCAGGACTCGCGCACGCAGTCCACCTCGCGGTCCTCGACCACGAGCGGGGCTCCGAGCGCACCCGAGCGCACCCCGACGCGGCACGGCAGCCCCAGGCGACGGGGACCGGTCACGGCCAACGACCGCCGGCTTCGCCGTCGGTGCCCGTCTCGAAGGGCGCGAGCGCGGCGCGGCGCTCGGGCACGCGGGAGTCGGGATCGACGGCGAGGACGCGCAGCGCGGCGTCCTCCCCCGCCGCGGCGCGGGCCTGGCGGACCCCCTCGCGCAGGCGGGCGCGACGGAGCTCGGCGGCCTCGTCGAGCAGGGAGCGCTGATCGCCCACAGGTGGCCCGAAGCACTCGACGAGGAGCGCGAGCGACTCGGCCGGAGCGGGCAGCAGCGCGAGCCGGGGCCCCAGCGCGAGCCGCATCCGCGCGGGATCGGCGAGCGCGGCGCGGAAGGTCATGCGCTCGCGCCACGTCCCCCCCTCCACGAGCTGCGCCGACAGGACGACCGTGCGCAGGGTCCGCCCGCGCCGCTCGCGCCGGGCGAGCAGGCGGTCGATCAGCAGGGCGAGCGCCCGCTCGGCCTGGACGCCCGAGGAGGACTCGGGCAGCTCGAGCACCTCGACGAGCCGCTCACCCGGGGTGCGCGGCTCCAGGCGGGTGTCGTGCCCGTTCGCGAGCTCGTGCGCGAGGACCCCCGCCGCGCCGATGCGGTCGGCGAGCGCCGCCCGGGGCAGCTCGGCCAGGGCGCCGAGGCTTCCCACCCCGAGGCGCTCGA
>JBBSGJ010000107.1:0-7866 GCA_038254195.1 Solirubrobacterales bacterium | reverse complement strand
GCAAGCTCAAGGCCGACGCCGAGGCCTACCTCGGCGAGCCCGTCGACGGCGCGGTCATCACCGTCCCCGCCTACTTCAACGACGACCAGCGCCAGGCCACGAAGGACGCCGGCCGCATCGCCGGCCTCGACCCGCGCGTCGCCGCCCGGGCCCGAGACGACCTTGTACGGGACCATGGACTCCTCTTCGCGCACCTCGGCCTCCTTGCGACCCATGAAGCGCTTGATGGAGAAGACTGTGTTCGTCGGGTTGGTGACGGCCTGGCGCTTGGCGACGGTGCCGACGAGGCGCTCACCGCCCTGGGTGAAGGCGACGACGGACGGGGTGGTCCGGCCACCCTCGGCGTTCTCGATGACGGTGGGCTCACCGCCCTCGAGCACCGCCATGCACGAGTTTGTCGTGCCCAGATCGATGCCGATGGTCTTGCCCATGAAACTCCTAGTGGTTGAAAATCTACCATGGGTTATAGCAGATCTTCGAGCGCTACATCCATCGCTACTTCAGCACGCCCCGGTTGTGCTTGAAGTCGAAGTAGATCGTCCCGAAGCGCGAAAAGGCGTCGCCCCCGATCAGCCCGGCGAGGCCGGACTTCTTGCGGATGAGGGGCGAGGTGCCCAGGGCCAGAACCTTCGGGAGCGTCGTGGAGCCGGCCTTCCACCTGTCCAGCGTCAGGGGCTGGACCTTGGCCCCGCAACCGATCGCCGACGCCCGCTTGGGCTTGCCCCGCGTCTTGAGCCCGAGCTTCTTCGCGACGGCGAGGTCGATCGTGGAGCGCGAGGCGCCCGTGTCGGGAACGAACGGCAGCAACTTGCCGTGCACGCTCACCTTCGCGACGATGATCACGGCGCCCTTGACACGGCCGCTCTTGAGCTTGAACGACTTCCCGCCCTGCGGGCCGGATCCTCCGAGGACGACGCGATCGGTCCCGTAGTCGATCTCCACGCTGCCGAACTGGGTGATCACGTCGGCGCCGAGCAGGCCGATGATCTTGCCCTTGGACTTCGTGTAGCTCTCGATCTTCTGTGCGACCGCGACGGTCGGAGGCAGGGTCACGGAGCCCGCCTTCCAGGCCGCGATCCGCACGGGCTGGACCTTCTTGGTGCAGCCGATGGAGCTCAACGTCCGCGGCTTGCCGGCGGCGGCGAGCCCGAGCTTCTTCGCAGCCCGGACGTCGATGTTCGTCGTCTGCGCGCCGGTGTCGACCACCATCTGAAAGCTCTTGCCCTTGATGGTGACCTTCGTCAGGGCGAGGGCGGCGCCCTTCTGGCGCAGCGCCTTGGCGGGGAGCCGCCCGCCGGGCCGCGAGCCGGCGGCCCGCGTCACCTTCGGCTTCCCGGGAGAGGTCTGAGTCGGCTTCGCCTGCGTCTCGGTCTTCGCCGGGGTCTTCGAAGAGGAGTCCTCCGAGCCGCCACAGCCGGCCAGCCCGGCCGCGAGCGCCGTGGGGAGCAGTGCCGTCTTCAGCGGGATCACACGGGCGACCTGCCCCGGGCGGTCCCTCCGGAAACCGTGCACCCGCCTGCTCACAACGCCGCCCAACGCTCGCACGCGCAGGCGGAGGCGAGGACGGCCTCGGAGAGCGCGACCGCGGCGGCCGAGGGGTAGAAGCCGCTCAGGGCGAGACGACCGAGCAGCGTGCCGGTCAGGGCGTCGCCCGCGCCGACCGTCGAGCGCACCGTGATCGCGACCCCCTCCGCGTCGGCGCGCCGCTCGCCGCGCAGGATGGCGCCCTCGGCGCCGAGGGTGATGACCACGAGCCGCGCGCCCGTCTTCAGGAGCGCACGGGCGGCGCGCTCGGGGTCGCGCTCGCCCGTGAGCAGCTCGGCCTCCTTTGCGTTGGCGCGCACGAGGAAGGCCCCCGGAACGCAGGCGTTGACGGTCGCCGCCGCGTCGGCCGCGGTGCGCCAGCGCCCCAGGCGGAGGTTCGCGTCGATGACGACCGGCAGCTCGCGGGCGAGAGCGAGCTCCCGCGCGCGCAGCGTGACCTCGCGCTCCGCGTCGCCGACGAGGGTGTTGGAGCCGAAGAACAGGCCGTCGGCCGCCGCCACGGCCTCCTCGAGCCCGTCCCGGAGCGCCGCCGCCACCGCGGCGAGGCCCTCCCCGTGGATGACGTACTCGGGCTCGCCGCTCCGATGGACCCAGACGAGGGCCACCGGGGTCCGGGCACCGGCGACCAGCCGGAACGCGCCCACGTCGACCCCCTCGGCGATGAGGCGATCGCGGAGCCACGGGCCCCAGGGATCGTCCCCCGCGCCACCGCCCAGCGCGACGTGGGCGCCGGTCCGCGCCGCGTGGATCGCCACGTTGGCCGTCGCCCCGCCGGGATGTGGGACGAATGCGTCGGCGTCCGCGAGCCGGTCGACGTGGCGCTCGCAGACGAGGTCGACGAGCGCCTCACCGAGGCAGAGGGTCGGCATGGGCGCGAGGGTACCTCCGCTTTCATACCGCCCTCATACCCGCTACGGTGACCGCGGCCGCGTCCTCAGCAGGGTCCAGGGAGGAGCGACCGGCCCACGCGCGTCCGCCACGGCCCGCGACCGCAGTACGACACCTAGGGAGACCCCGTGCCCGTACCGGCCCGTCGCCGCCTGCTGATCCTGATCTGCGTCTTCTTCGCCCTCGCCGCCCCCGCCGCGGCCGCCGAGCGGCTCGACCGTGTCGAGCGCCAGGTCGTCCGCTCACTGAACGGGGTCCGCGGCGCCTACCGATTGTCGCCGCTGCGGATCGGGCACGGCATCTCGAACGTCGCGACCGCGCACTCCCGCACCATGGCCCACACGGGCGTGTTCTCCCACGGCGACTGGCTCCGCCGGGTGGCGCGCACCGCGCGGACGGGTCGCGTGGGCGAGGTGCTCGCCTACGTCATCCGGACTTCCCCGCGCCGCCAGGCCGGGACGATCGTACGCGACTGGCTGAACTCCCCGACGCACCGCGCGGTGATCCTCTCTCCGTCCTTCCACCGGCTGGGCGTGGGGCGTGCGCGCGGCCGGGGAGTGACGTTCTTCACGGTCGACGTCGCGCGCTGAGCCGAGCCCGCCTCTCCGCGCCGACCGTCGTGGCCGCCGCGGTGGCGGCGGCCTACCTCCTCGTCGGCCCGTTCTCGGCCGACCTCGCCGCCCACACGTTCCGGGCGGAGCTCTTCGGGCGCGAGGGGTTCGCGCTGTGGAACGGGCAGTGGTACGGGGGCCACCACCTCCCGGGCTACTCCCTCCTCTTCCCCCCAGTCGCGTGGGCGCTCGGGCCTCGGCTCGCCGGCGCGGTGGGCGCCGTGGCCGCTGCCGCGCTCTTCGCGGCCCTGGTCCGGGGCCGGTGGGGCGCGCGGGCGGAGCTCGGGGCGCTGTGGTTCGCGGCGCTCGGGACCGCGTCGCTGCTGTGCACGGGGCGGCTGGCCTTCGGCTTCGGGCTCGCCGTGGGGCTCGCCTCGCTCCTGGCCCTGCAGCGCGGGCGCCGGGCCGCGGCGCTCGTGCTCGCGCTCGCCACCGCGCTGGCCTCGCCGGTCGCCGCCCTGTTCCTCGGCCTGGCCGCGGCGGCCGTCGTGGTCGCCGGGTCGGGCCGCCGCACGGGCCTCGCCCTGGCCGCCGCGGCGCTCGGTCCCGTCGCGCTGCTCGCCGTCCTCTTCCCCGAGGGCGGAACGGAGCCCTTCGCGCCGTCCTCCTTCTGGCCCGTGATCGTGTTCGCCGTCCTCGCCCTGCCCGTGCTCGGGCGCGAGGAGCGCGTCCTGCGCGCGGGGGTCGTCCTCTACGGGGTCGCCGCGCTCGCGTTCTTCGTCGTCCCCACCCCGGTGGGGGGGAACGCGGCCCGCCTCGGCCCCCTGCTGGCGGGGCCGGTGGCCGCGGCCGTGCTGCTGTCCGCTCGGCGACGCCGCTCCCTCGCCCTCCTCGCCGTGCCGTTGCTGGCCTGGCAGCTCACCGCCCCCGTGCTCGACCTGCGCACGGCGGCCGGCGACCCTTCCGTCCATGCCGGTTACTACGCGGGGCTCCTCGCCTTTCTCGGGCGCCAGGGAGGTCCGCCCGCGCGGCTCGAGATCCCCTTCACCCGCCTGCACTGGGAGGCGGCCCGCGTGGCGCCGACCGCGCCGCTCGCCCGGGGCTGGGAGCGTCAGCTCGACCGGCGTTTCGACGGGCTGTTCTATGCGCCGCTCACCCCCGCGGCGTACCACCGCTGGCTCGACGACCTCGCCGTCCGCTGGGTCGCGCTGCCCGACGTCGCGCTCGACGCCAGCGCCGCGCAGGAGGCGCGCCTCCTCCGCGCGAAACTGCCCTATCTCCGGCCCGTCTGGCGCGATGCCCACTGGCGGGTCTGGGAGCTGCGCCGCCGCCGCCCGCTTGCGCGGGGTCCCGCGCGGGTGACGAGCTACGACCCCGACGCCGTGGTCCTCCGTGCCCGGCACGCCGGCCGGGTGGACCTCCAGGTGCGCTGGACGCGCTGGTGGGCGCTCGCCGAGGGTCGGGGCTGCGTCTCCGCGGCCCCGGGGGGCTGGACGCGCCTGGACCTCCGCGCGGCCGGTCCGGTCCGGCTCGTCACCTCGCTGACCGCGGGAGCCTGCCGTTAGTCTCTGACGGTCATGCTGAGCCTCGTCAGGTGCACGGAGGCGCGGCTGTTCCCGCGGGGCTGGGGGGATGCCCTCCGCCAGATCCTGCTGTTCGCCGCCGCCTTCCTCGGATACCAACTCATCCGCGGCCTGATCGCCGAGCAGGCGGCCGCCGCGACCTGGAACGCCACGAAGCTCATCTGGCTCGAGCACCGGCTCGGGTTCTTCGTCGAGCCCTCCGTCCAGGCGTGGGCGACCGGCCGCCACTGGCTCATCGCGGGCGCGAGCTGGATGTGGCTCAACGCGCACCTCGTCGTGTCGTTCTCGGCGCTCGTCTGGCTCTATCGCTTCCGGAACCCCTCCTTCTACTTCGTGCGCAACATGGTGATGGTCGCCATGGGCATCGCGCTCGTCGGCTACGGGGCCTTTCCCACCGCACCGCCCCGGCTCATGCCGGAGTGGGGCTTCACCGACTCGGTGGCCCACTTCGCCGGCTTCTCCGAGAAGAACACGCCGGTCGGCCCGTTCGTCAACCTCTACGCGGCCGTGCCGTCGATGCACGTGGCGTTCGCGCTGATGATCGGCTGGCCCCTCGTCCGGCTCGTCCACCCCCGTCCGCTGAGGGTCCTCTGGGCGCTCTACCCCCTCCTCGTGACCTTCATCGTGATCGCCACGGGCAACCACTACATCCTCGACGCGGTCCTCGGGGTGCTCACGGCGGGGATCTCGGCGCTGGCCGCCCAGCGACTCTTCGCCCGCGCCCGACCTGGAGCCTGGGCGTTCCGGCCGGTCTCGGTCGAGGCGCCCGCCTGATGAGCGCGCCCGGAGCGGGGCGCGTTCCGGGTCCCTTCGTCACGAACGCGCGCCACCGGCTCATCGAGTCGCGGCTGACCCCGAACGCCATCTCGCTGACGGGCTTCGCGCTCAACCTCGTGGCCGCCGTCCTCGTGTGGCAGCGCTACTTCTTCCTCGGCGGGGTGGCGTTCGTCGTGGGCTCGATCTGCGACACCCTCGACGGGCGTTACTCGCGGATGTCGGGCAAGGGGACGCCGTTCGGCGCCTTTCTGGACTCGACGCTCGACCGGCTGGAGGAGGGCGTCGTCCTCACCGCCGTCGGGGCCTACTTCGCGGCCCGGGGGGATGAGCTCGCGGCCGCCGCGACGGTGGCCGCCGTCCTGTGCTCGCTCATGGTCTCCTACACTCGTGCCCGCGCCGAGGCACTCGGCGTGGAGTGCAAGGTGGGGCTCGCGACGCGGGCCGTCCGGGTCGTGATCCTCTCGGTCGGACTGCTCTTCGCGAAGGGAGCCTCGCTGGGCGACTTCGAGCTGCTCGCACCGTCGGTCTACGTGCTCGCCATCCTGTCGGCGGGGACGGTCGTGCAGCGGATCGTCCACGTGCGCCGGGAGCTGGTGCGGGTAACCGCGGCTTCCGTCCCGGGTTGACAACACGGCACCCGGCCGACTTTCCCCCAGGGAGGACATTTGAAGACCAACGGCAAGGGCTCCGCGAACGGAGCGGCCCGCTATCAGCAGGACAAGGTCCGCGTCGCGATCATCGGCGTCGGCAACTGCGCGTCCTCGTTCGTGCAGGGCGTCTCCTACTACGCGGACGCCGATCCTGACGAGGCCGTACCCGGCCTCATGCACGTGGACCTCGGGGGCTATCGCGTCTCCGACATCGAGTTCACGGCGGCCTTCGACGTCGACGCCGACAAGGTCGGCAAGGACCTCTCCGAGGCGATCTGGTCGGGCCAGAACAACACCCTGAAGTTCGCGGAGGTCCCGCGCCTCGACGTCCCCGTGCATCGCGGGATGACCCACGACGGGCTCGGGAAGTACCTCTCGCAGAAGATCGCGAAGGCTCCGGGCGAGACCGCGCCCATCGTCGACATCCTCTCCGAGACGCACACCGATGTCGTCGTCTCCTACCTGCCCGTCGGCTCCGAGCTCGCGACGAAGTGGTACGTCGAGCAGATACTCGAGGCGGGCTGCGGGTTCGTGAACTGCATCCCGGTGTTCATCGCGCGCGAGCACTACTGGGACGCACGCTTCCAGAAGGCCGGCCTCCCGATCGTCGGCGACGACATCAAGTCGCAGGTCGGGGCCACGATCGTCCACCGCAACCTCGCCCGGCTCTTCCACGAGCGCGGGGTGAAGATGCTGCGGACCTCCCAGCTCAACGTGGGCGGGAACATGGACTTCTACAACATGCTCGAGCGCGAGCGCCTGGAGTCCAAGAAGATCTCCAAGACCAACGCGGTGACCTCGATCATGGGCCACGAGCTGCCCGCCTCCGACGTCCACGTCGGCCCCTCGGACTACGTCGAGTGGCTCACGGACCGCAAGTGGGCGCACATCCGGATGGAGGGCCAGGCGTTCGGCGACGTGCCGCTCAACGTCGAGCTCAAGCTCGAGGTGTGGGACTCGCCCAACTCCGCGGGGATCGTCACCGACGCGGTGCGCTGTTGCAAGCTCGCGCTCAACGACGGGATCGGCGGCCAGCTTGACGGGCCGAGCTCGTATCTCATGAAGTCGCCGCAGAACCAGCGGCCCGACGACCAGGCGCGGGAGCTCACGGAGAAGTTCATCGCCGAGCACACGCGGGGGCGGCAGGGCGCCGCCGTGCCCGAGGTCGGGGCTCCGGTCGAGTAGCCGAGCCGTGGCCGCCCCGCTCGCCCTCGCCCACGTGTCGCCGTACGCATGGGAGGACGGGCACGAGGTCAACGCCCACGTGCGGGCGGTGTCCGGGGAGCTCGCGGCGCGCGGGCACCGGGTGCTCGTCGTGGCGCCGTCGCATTCCCCGGCGCTCGTGCGTGAGTCGCGCAAGGCGATCCGCGCGGCGCGGGAGGACCCCGACGCGCTGCTGCCGCCGCCCGGCGAGACGCGCGTCCTCGGCGTGGGCGAGGTCCTCGCCCTGGGCCCCGGGCGCCGCCACGCGCCGTCCGTTCCCATCGACGTCGCGCGCACGCTCGAGGCGGCCCTGACCACCGCGCCGCTCGACGTCGTCCACGTCCATGAGCCGTGGGCGCCGAGCACCACGTCGGCCGCGCTGCGCCACTCCCGCGCGCTCAACGTGGCCACGTTCCACGCCCCCACCGAGCGCTTCCTCACCGGGCAGCTCGGCCGGCGGGTCACCGGCCTGCTCCACGGCCGCATCGACGCGAGGCTCGCGTCCTGGCCGGCCACCGCCGAGCTCCTCCGTCGCTATCTGCCCGGGGAGTACCGCGTGGTGACGCCGGGCGCGGCGCCGATCGCCCCCCCGGCGGGCGGTGGCCCCACCTTCTGCTTCGTCGACGAGGAGGAGCGCGGCGCCCTGCGCGTGTTCCTGCGCGCCCTGCG
>JBBSGJ010000106.1:0-7868 GCA_038254195.1 Solirubrobacterales bacterium | reverse complement strand
GTCGGCCTCGGTGTCGGTGAGCGGCGGCAGCCGGAAGGCGGGCGCGGCGCCGAGCCCGGCGAGCCGGCCGCCGAGCCCGAGGGCCATCACCGGGCCGAGCGCGGCGGCGGCCGCGGTCCCGACAAGGACATCGGCGCCGGCTGCGGCGAGCGCCTGCACGCCCGCGCCCGCCCACGCGCGGCCGGACTCCTCGACGCGGCGGCGCAGGGTCTCCCACCCGGCCCGGATCGCTCCGACACCCTCGAGGCCGAGGAGCACGGCGTCGAGGTCGGAGGCGTGGGCGGGCGGAGGCAGCTCGGCCTTGAGCGCGACGGGGCCGTCGAGGGCGAGGGCGGCCGCCTCGGCCTCCTCCACGGTGGCGCACCGGTCGGTGGGCAGGATCGCGATGCCCGCGTCGCCGAGCAGCGCCTCGGCCTCCGGACCGTCGAGCCAGCCCGGGCCGGCGGATTCGAGACGCGCGTGGGCGCGGCCGCGGGCGGTCTCGGCGTCGACCGGGAAGTCCCACGACCGGCCGAGCGGCCGCCCGAGCCACTCGGCGCGCTCGGCGGCAAGGGCCAGCGCCCGCGCGGCCCGCTCGGGGAAGCGGAAGTTGGGGACGCGCCCAGCGCCCGGCCTCGCCGGGAGGTCGCCCGATCCGTCGACGACGCACGCGACGAGGATCGTCTTCCCCGCCGCGGCCTCCACTGCGGCGAGGACCCCGGGCGCATCGCCGCCGCCCACCTCGGCGTAGACCGCGAGGACCGCGTCGACCCCGGGATCGCGCGCGAGCAGCCGCAACGCCTCGACGTAGGCCTCCGGCCCGGCGTGGAGTGCGAGGTCGAGCGGGTTGACGGGCCGGCCCGCCTCGCGCAGGGCCTCGAGCGCGTTGCGGGTGCGGTCCTCCAGGCGCGCGAGGTGGAGGCCCCGCGCCTCGAGCGCGTCGCGGGCCAGCGTGCCGAGCCCGCCGGAGTTCGACACCACGGCGACCGCGCGACCCGCCGGCCCCGGCTGGCCCGTGAGCAGCGCGGCGGCATCGAAGAGCTCACCGGCGCCCTCCACGCGCAGGACCCCGGAGGCGCGGAAGAGCGCGTCGACCTGGGCCTCGCCCGTGAGCGCCGCCGCGGTGTGGGTCTGCTCGCCGCCCGCGGCCGGACCGGCGTGGAGCCCCTTGACCGCGAGCACCGGCTTGAGCCGCGCGACGCGTCGGGCGATCTCCGCGAAGCGCCGCGGGTTGCCGAAGGACTCGACGTAGAGCAGCACGGCGCGGACCTCGGGGTCGTCCTCCCAGAACTCGAGCAGGTCGTTCGTGGAGACGTCGGCGCGGTTGCCCAGCGCGGCGAAGGAGGCCACGCCGAGCCCGCGCCCGGTGGCCTGCCCGAGCAGGGCCACGCCCAGGCCGCCCGACTGCGACGAGATCGCCAGCCCGCCGGGCGTGAGCGGCGGGTCCCCCACCACTGCCGCGAGACGCACGCCGCCGGTGAAGCTCACGACCCCTAGCGAGTTCGGACCGAGAAGGCGCATCCCGCGCGCCCGGGCCAGGGCGAGGAGCTCCACCTCGCGCGCGGCGCCCTCCTCCGTGCCCGCGTCGGCGAACCCCGTGGCCACCACCACGAGCGCCCGCGCCCCCGCATCGGCCGCCTGCGCGGCGGCCGCGACGACGCCGTCGGCCGGGACGGCGAGCACGGCGAGATCCGCGCACGGGGCGCAATCGGCCAGGCCTCCGGGGCGGTTCACCGCGTGGACCGGGCCGGCGAACCCGCCGTCGCGGACGGAGGCGGCAAGGCGCGCGCCGGTGCCCGTCCCGTCGCCCGAGGCGCCGATCACCGCCACCGCCTCCGGCCGGAGCAGGGGCTCGAGCGAGGCGACGGTGGCCCGGTGGTCGCGCGCCTCCCGGCGCCGGCGCACGAGCGTGGTGGGCTCGAGCTCGGAGGTGAGCGTGACCTCGCCGCCCTGCGCGTGGCGGCGCGTGGAGAACCCCGCGGCCTCGAACACGCGGATCATCGGGCGGTTACCGGAGAGCACCTCCGCGTCGAAGCGCTCGACCCCGTCCGCGGCGGCGAGCGCGGCGAGCTGCTCGAGCAGCCGCACCCCGAGCCCGTGGCCCTGCATCGCGTCCCCGACGGCGAAGGCGACCTCGGCCACGCCGGGCTCGCGCAGGCGCTCGTAGCCGGCCACCGCGACCACCCGCCGGTGGAGCTCGGCGAGCAGCGAGACCCGGACGTCCCCGTCGGACTCCGCGTAGTAGCGACCGGCCCACTTCGGCGAACCCGGGCCGTGGAAGCGCAGGTAGCGCGACTCGTCGCCCAGATCCTCGGCGAAGAACCGCGTGATGGCGTCACGGTCCTCCGCGACCGGCGAGCGCAGTCGCAGCGCCCGCCCGTCGCGGAGGATGACGTCGCGGACGACGGCGGCGCCCGAGGGGGGTGTTGCCCCCCTCTCGCCCGGCTTCGCCGGGGCGCCCCCCATGTTCGCTACTCGCCCCCGGAGGCCTGCCGCTCCTTGACCTTGTCCTCGAGCTGCGACATCACGCCGGGGTCACGCAGCGTCGTCACGTCACCGAGCTCCCGGCCCTCGGCGATGTCGCGCAGCAGGCGGCGCATGATCTTCCCCGAGCGGGTCTTGGGCAGGTCACCCGCCCACACGATCCGCTTGGGCCGGGCGAACTTCCCGATGCGCTTGCCGACGACCTCGCGGATCTCCTCCACGAGCGCGTCCGTCCCCTCGTCCTCCTCGCCCGCCAGGGTGACGAAGGCGCAGATGGACTGGCCCTGGTCCTCGTCGTACTGCCCGATGACCGCCGACTCGGCGACCTTCGGGTGCGCGACGATCGCGGACTCGACCTCGGCCGTGGACATGCGGTGCCCCGAGACGTTCACCACGTCGTCGATGCGCCCGATGATCCACAGGTAGCCGTCGGAGTCCTTCCGGGCGGCGTCTCCCACGAGGTACGTCTCGGCGCCGAAGCGCTCGAAGTACGTCTCCTGGAAGCGGTCCTCGTCCTTGTACAGCGAGCGCAGCATCCCCGGCCACGGGCGGGTGAGCACGAGCAGGCCCTGGCCTTCCTCGATGACCTCCCCCGAGGACTCGTCGCGGACCTCGGCGGCGATGCCCGGCAGCGGCCGGGTGGCCGAGCCCGGCTTGGTCTTCGTCAGCCCGGGCAACGGCGAGATGAGGATATGTCCCGTCTCGGTCTGCCACCACGTGTCGACGATCGGGCAGCGCTCCTGCCCGATGACGATGTGGTACCAGAGCCACGCTTTGGGGTTGATGGGCTCACCGACAGTCCCCAGCAGCCGCAGGGAGCTCAGGTCGTGCTTGGCCGGCAGCTCGGCGCCCCACTTCATGAACGCCCGGATCGCCGTGGGCGCGAAGTAGTAGATCGTCACGCCGAGCTTCTCGACGATGTCCCAGTGGATGTCCTTGGACGGGTAGTCCGGCGCCCCCTCGAACATCACCGAGGTCGCGCCGTTGGCCAGCGGCCCGTAGACGATGTAGGAGTGCCCGGTGACCCAGCCGACGTCGGCCGCGCACCAGTAGACGTCGTCACCCTTCAGGTCGAAGACGTGCTTCGTCGTCCACGCGCAGCCCGTGAGGTAGCCGCCGGTGGTGTGCACGATCCCCTTGGGCTTCGCGGTCGAGCCCGAGGAGTAGAGGATGTAGAGCGGATGCTCGGCGTCCAGCTCCTCGCACGGGCACTCGTCGCCGGCCTGCTCGCAGACGTCCTCCCACCAGACGTCGCGGCCCTCCTTCATCTCGCACTCGGCTCCCGTCGCCTTGATGACGACGATCGTCTCGAGCGTCGCGAGGTCGCCCATCGCCTCGTCGACCTGCTGCTTCACCGGGGCGGTCTTGCCCTTGCGCCGCGCGCCGTCGGCGGTGATGAGCGCCTTGGCCTCGGAGAACTCCATCCGCTCGGCCACCGACTCCGCGGAGAAGCCGCCGAACACCACGTTGTGCGGGGCGCCGATCCGCGCGCACGCGAGCATCGCCACGACGACCTCGGGGATCATCGGCAGGTAGATCCCGACGACGTCGCCCTTGCCGATGCCGAGCTCCTTCAAAGCGTTGGCGAGCTTCTGGACGTCCGAGTGCAGGTCGGCGTAGCTGACCTCGCGCTCCTCGCCCTCTTCTCCTCTCCAATGAAAGGCGACCCGATCGCCGTTGCCCGCCTCGACGTGGCGATCGACGCAGTTGAAGCACGCGTTGATCTTCCCGTCGGCGAACCACTTGTAGCGGGGCGGATCGGTCTCATCGACGGATTCCGTGGGCTCGGTGAACCAGTCGAGCTCCCTGGCCCGCTCGAGCCACCAGCCCTTCCAGTCGGAGTCCGCCGCCTTCCACATGGAGTCGTCCGTATCCATCGCCCGGGAGACGAAGCCCTCGGGCGGGTCGAACGTCTGCTGGTCGAGGAGGGACTCGAGCCGCTGCTCGAGCTCCTCTCCGGTTGGTGTTCTGGTGGCTGCCATGTCGTGTCTCTCTCCTTGATCTTCTTGCGTCAGTCGCGCTTGAGCGGCACCACGGGGAGGAGGACCTTCCCGAAGGTGGAGTTCGCCACGCCCGCGAAGGACGCGTACCAGGCGGCGAGCGCGGTGGCGATGCCGAGGTAGCCCCCGAACTTCACGACGTTCGTGTGGGCGCCGTAGTTGCCGAACCCGAGGACCAGGAAGGTCGCCGTCAGCAGGAGGAACACGAGCGCGATCGCCCCGGTCGTGCGCAGGGAGGCCACGAACATGTAGCCCGTGAAGATGCCCCAGGCGATCAGGTAGAGCCCGAGCGCGTGGCCTTCGGTGGACTTGCCGACCTTGCCGAGCTCGGCGAGGTAGCCGAACTGGCCGAGCGCGAAGAACGACAGCCAGAACGCCCCGTAGGACGTGAACGCTACGGCGCCGAACGTGTTGCCCGTGCGGAACTCCCACATACCGGCCAGGAGCTGGGCGAGCCCGCCGTAGGCGAACGCCACCGACAGAACCAGCGGGACGGTCTTCTCCGACTGCCCGAAGATCTCGGCGTTGGCGGCGCTCAGCAGGAACGTCGTGAGTGCGAAGGCGGCGAGCCCGAGCGGGCCCGGGTCTGCCGGGGTCCAGCCCACGCCGCCCCCGGTCTGCGAGCCCGGGGTGGTCGTCGCCTCGCGCGCGGCCCTGGGCGCCGTGCCGGCGTCCGGGTCGTCACCCTGGCGACCGGCGAAGGCGCCCGGTCTGCTGGAAGCATCTGCCATGGTGTTCCTCCCGTCGAGTGTTCTCTCCTGGCCGGGGCGTACCCGTGAGCCCGCGCGCGAATCGTTCAGGAGCAGGTGTCGCTATCGCGACCTGGGGACCCACCTCCGGCGGCCATATGGCCGCCTCCGGCACCCCTAGCGACGCTTCTTGCGCTTGCGCCGCGCCGCACCGGGGTCGGCGGGCGCCGGAGGCCCGGCGACGGGCACGGGCTCAGGCGCGGGGACCGCGCCGGCCCCCGCGGCCGCGCGCTCACGGGCCTGCTGGAGCGACGGCCACGGCTCGGCGCGACCCGTGCGCCAGGCGGGCGGGAGGCCGCTCGGCCACCGGCCGGAGAAGAGGTAGCCGACGGCGCCCAGCCAGAAGCTGAAGAGGATGGGCGCGGGCACGATCGGCAGCGCGGTGAAGATCCCCGCGAAGATCCCGACGTAGCCGAGGAAGCGAGGGAGCAACCCCACGCGCATCGCGTTCAGAGACACCGCGACGAGCCCCGCGCCGAAGAGAAACCCGGCCACGAGGCCGACGTAGCCGATGACGACCGGCCCGGGGAGGGCGTTGAGGTCGCTCGCCCGTTGGTACGTCACGTCTCCCCGGGTGAAGAAATCCCCGATGACGATCCCCGACGTGACGCTGCTCGCCACGGTGTTCAACCCACTGAGGACAGCGCCCACGACGAGGATGAGGCCGAGCGGGGCCGGGAACCCCGGTCTCCGGGCCCGGACCGCCCGGACGAGGGCGTAGAGTGCCGCCGCGGCGACGAGGAAGCCGATCCCACTCACGAACGCCGTCGCGTTGATCGGGGCCGACTTGTCGTTGAAGTCGGCGAGCTGGGCGATCGTGTTCTTCGAGTTGCTGTTCCCGAGGGCGACCGAGCGCGCCACGAACCCGATCAACGGGAGGGCGGCGCCGATCGCTGCCGCCGGGACGGCCCAGCGGCGGGCGCCGGCCTCGGCCTCGACGGTCTGGTCCGGGGTCATCGCGCGCGGGAGGGTAGGGGGCGGGCGGCGCCGGCGCGCCCGGGGGAGTCGGGCGCGGGCGGGCGGGCCGGCTCGTAGGCCGGGTCCTCGCGTCCGATCACCCGCGAGAAGCGGTCGCCCGCCCAGAGCACGAGGTCGAGGGCGGGCGCGGCGAGCCGGATCCCGCGCTCGATGCGCGCGCGCCGCCGCCGCTGGTCGGGGGTGAGGGGCATCGCGGTATGCGAACCTACCCCGTGTGCGGGTCCGCGACGTGATGACGCCCCAGGTGGTGACCGCCGGCTGCGACGCCTCGGTCCTCCAGGTGGCCGAGCTCATGCGCGCGCGGGAGGTCGGCTCGGTGGTGCTCGAGCAGGACGGGCGGCCCGTCGGCTTCGTGACCGACCGCGATCTGGTGGTGGGCGTGCTCGCCATCGGCGGCGACCCCGCGGAGCGGGTCGGCGACATCGCCAGCGCGCCCGTCGTCTGCGGGTCGCCGGGGATGGGCGTCGCCGAGGCCGGGGAGCTCATGGCCGCCCACGGCATCCGTCGCCTGCCCATCGCGGAGGACGGCCGCCTCGCGGGGATCCTGACCCTGGACGACCTCGCCGTGCGCACGGGGGACCCGGTGCTCGCCCAGCGGCTGACGAGCGAGGTCACGCGGGCGGCGCTGCCCGGGTTCTTCTTCCACGCGCGCGGGGGGTAGCCCTGGCCGCCGGCCGGGACGGCCGGGACGGCGGACCCCTCCCGCCGCCCTCCCTGATCAGGAGCTTGCCCGGACCTCGTCGAGCACCCCGAGCACCGCGGCCACGACGTCGGCGCCGTCCTCCAACCGCCCCTGCGGCAGCGCCTTCACGAGCGCCGCGGCGGCGGCGCGGACGTGCGCCTCGGGCCGTGGGCCGGTGAGCACGAGGACGGGCCGGACGATCCCGCGGAGCTCCCGGCGCGTGACGGGCAGGGTCGTGATCCCCGCGTAGTCGGCGAAGAACGCCGCCGGGTCGGCGTCCGTGGTCCGCCCGAGCCACGCCTCCATCGCGGCGCGCGGCCCCGCGTCGTGGAGCTTCTCGCCCAGGGCGATGCGCTCGGCGGTGAGGACGTCGGTCGCCTCGGCCACGAGGGAGTAGAGCGGCGGGGCCACGAGCACCGCCCCCGCGACGAGCTCCGGCCGGCGCAGGAGCACGTCCAGGCCGACGAGCGCGCCGAAATCCCGTCCCGCGAGGAGGACCGGCCCGTCGGCCTCCTCCGCGATCGTCCGCGCGAGATCCTCGCTCTGCTCGAGGACGGTGGTGCCCACGTAGCCCTCGGGCGCCGGCCGGGACCCGTAGCCCGGACGGTCCGGCGCGATGACCTCCCCGTGCTCGGCGAGCGCGGCGGCCTCGGGCGCCCAGTCCGCCCCCGACGCACCCATGCCGTGCACGAGCACGACGGGCGGGTGTGGCGGGCCGGTGCTCAGCGCAGGCCCTCGCGCGCCTCGCGCACGAGGGTGACCGCTTCCGGGAAGATCCTCGCCATTGTCGCGCGGAGCTGCTCGGCCTGCTGCTCCGTGGTCCCCTGGATGTTCACGCGGTTCATCGCCGCGACGGTGAGGTCGACGGCGAGCTTGATCGCGTTGTCGGCCCACGCCAGGCTCTGCTGGCCCTGCATCTGCTCGGCGAACTCCGCCATCCGCCGCTGGAGCTCGTCCGGATCGCCGAACAGCCCGCCGAAGCCGCCTTCCATGCCT
>JBBSGJ010000105.1:0-8055 GCA_038254195.1 Solirubrobacterales bacterium | reverse complement strand
CAAGGCCCAGGCCGTGCGCGTGTTCTACGAGGCGCGCGACGGGGAGACGTACCAGTTCCAGCTCATCGACACGCCGGGCCACGTCGACTTCACCTACGAGGTCTCGCGCTCCCTGGCCGCGTGCGAGGGAGCGCTGCTCGTGGTCGACGCCTCGCAGGGGGTGGAGGCGCAGACGCTGGCCAACACGTACCTGGCGATCGACTCCGGGCTCGAGCTCATCCCGTGCCTGAACAAGATCGACCTGCCGGGCGCCGAGCCCGAGCGCGTGGCCGACGAGGTCGCCGAGCTCCTCGGCGAGCCGGCCGACACGGTCCGGCGCATCTCGGCCAAGAGCGGGGAGGGAGTCATCGACGTCCTCGAGGAGCTCGTGGCCAAGGTGCCGCCGCCCGGCGGCGATCCGGCCGCGCCCCCGCGCGCGCTCATCTTCGACTCGGAGTTCGACCCCTACCGCGGCGTCATCGCCTACGTCCGGATGGTCGACGGCACCTTCACCAAGGGGCAGGCGATCACCGCCATGCAGGCTCAGACGGAGGCCGAGATCGACGACATGGGGTTCTTCACCCCCGCACTGGTGAGCACGCAGACCCTCACCGCGGGCGAGGTGGGCTTCGTGATCACGGGGATCAAGGACGTCACGAAGCTCCGGGTCGGCGACACGCTCACCGCGCGGGCGCAGCCTGCCGCCGATCCGCTCCCGGGCTACCGCGAGGTCAAGCCGATGGTGTTCAGCGGCCTGTTCCCGATCGACTCCGACGCCTACCCGGACCTGCGCGACGCGCTGGAGAAGCTCACGCTCAACGACGCCGCCCTGCAGTGGGAGCCGGAGACCTCCGACGCGCTCGGCTTCGGCTTCCGCTGCGGCTTTCTCGGCCTGCTGCACATGGACATCGTGCGCGAGCGCCTCGAGCGCGAGTACGACCTCGAGCTGCTCACGACGATGCCTTCGGTGGAGTTCGAGGTGACCCTGACCGACGGGTCGGAGCTGGCGGTCCACAACCCCTCGGACTTCCCCGACCCGGCGCGTATCGCGGAGATCCGCGAGCCGATGATCGACGCCTCCATCCTCGCCCCGAAGTCCTACATCGGGCAGATCATGGAGCTCTGCCAGGACCGCCGCGGGCAGCACACGGGGATGCACTTCCTCTCGGCCGACCGGGTGCAGCTCACCTACAAGCTGCCCCTGGGCGAGATCGTCCTGGACTTCTTCGACCAGCTCAAGTCCCGCACCCGGGGCTACGCGTCGCTGGACTACGACCTCGCCGGGAGGCACGCGTCCGACCTCGTCAAGCTCGACGTCCTGCTCGCGGGCGACCCGATGGACGCGCTGTCGATGATCGTCCACCGCGACAAGGCCTACGAGCAGGGGCGCTCGCTCGTCGAGAAGCTGCGTCGGAAGATCCCCCGCCAGCAGTACGACGTGCCCGTCCAGGCGGCGATCGGCGCCCGGATCGTGGCCCGGGAGACCATCAAGGCCTACCGCAAGGACGTGATCGCCAAGTGCTACGGCGGCGACATCTCCCGCAAGCGCAAGCTGCTCGAGAAGCAGAAGGAGGGCAAGAAGCGCATGAAGCAGGTCGGCCGGATCGAGGTGCCCCAGGAGGCGTTCCTCGCCGTGCTCGAGCTCGACGGCTCGGGGCGCTAGATGGACCTGGGCCTCGAGGGCCGGCGCGCGGTCGTCACCGGCGCGAGCCGGGGGATGGGGCTGGCCACGGCGCGGACGCTGGCGGGCGAGGGCGCGCGGCTCGTGCTCGTGGCGCGCGACGCGGATGCGCTCCGGCCGGTCGCCGAGGAGCTCGGCGCGCAGTGGATCGCCGTCGACGTGACCGACCCCGCGGCGGCGGAGCGCGTCCTCACCGGGGTGGATGGCGAGGTGGACGTCCTCGTCAACAACGCGGGGACGTCGGAGATCAAGGCGCTCGACGACCTCGAGGACGCCGACTGGCAGTTCCAGTGGGAGCTCAACGTGATGGCGTCCATGCGCCTCATGCGCGTGCTCGCCCCGGGCATGGCCGAGCGCGGCTGGGGGCGGATCGTCAACGTCTCCTCCTCCTCGGGTAAACGCCCTTCGGGCACGAACGCCGCCTATTCGGTCGCCAAGGCGGCGCTGCTGTCCCTCTCGCGCGCGTACGCCGACGCCTACGCGCCCCGGGGCGTCCTCGTCAACGCGGTCACCCCCGGCGTCGTGGCCACCGGCCTGTGGACCGACCCGGGCGGGATGGCCGACCAGGTCGCCGCGGCGCAGGGCATCTCCCGCGAAGAGGCGCTGGAGACGACGGGCGCCAAGCCGCCGCTCGGCCGCTTCGGTGAGCCCGAGGAGATCGCCGCGGTCATCGCCTTCCTGTGCTCCGAGCGCGCGTCCGACGTGGCCGGCGCGGCGTGGTCGGTGGACGGCGGTACGGTCCCGGTGATCCTCTGATGAGCGTCGTCGGCAAGACCTATCCGCCCGTCCTCTACGCCGTCGGCCGGGAGAAGATCAGGGAGTACGCGCGGGCGGTGGGGGAGGAGAATCCCGTCCACCTCGACCCCGACGCGGCGCGCGCCGCCGGGTACGCGGACGTCGTCGCCCCGCCCATGTTCGCCGTGGTCTACGCGGCCCCCGCCGTGGGGTCGCCGATCTTCGATCCCGAGCTGGACATCGACTTCGCGCGGATGGTCCACGGGAGCCAGGACTTCGAGTGGGGCCCGCTCGTCGTCGCCGGGGACGAGATCACCACGTCGGCGTCGGTCGAGGACGTCTCCGAGCGTGGCGGGATGAAGTTCTTCACGTTCCGCTCGGAGTCGGTCAACCAGCGGAGCGAGACCGTGTGCACCGGCCGGTGGACGAACATCGTGCGGGGCGGATGAAGCCCGGGGATCCCATCGCCCTCGAGGTGACGCCCGACCGCTTCCTCACCGTCCGCTACGCGGGGGCGTCGGGGGACTTCAACCCGATCCACATCGACGAGGAGCTCGCCCACTCGGTAGGCCTCCCCGGGCGGATCCTCCACGGCCTGTGGACCATGGCCCAGGTCGCCCGCGCCCACACGGACGCGGCGGGAGGGCCTGAGAAGCTCAAGCGCCTCTCGGTGCAGTTCCGCGGGCTGGGCGTGCTCGAGCAGCCCGTGGAGGTCCGGGGACAGGTCGAGACGGTCGAGGACGGGCGTGCGGTCACGAGCGCCGACGCCGTCCAGGCCGGCAGCCGGATCGTCCGTAACGCCCGCGCCGAGCTCGACGCCTGATGCCGACCGCCCGCCAGGAGCTGCTGCTCGAGCGGGTCGTCCAGGCCCACGTCTCCACGGGCATCCCGGTGGGCTCGAAGACGCTCGCCGAGGAGCTCGACTGGGCCTCCTCGACCATCCGCTCGGAGCTCGCCCAGCTCGAGGAGCTCGGCCTGCTGGCCCATCCCCACACGTCGGCTGGCCGCGTGCCCACCCACGCGGGCTATCGCTTCTTCGTCGACCGGCTCCTGCCGCAGGTCGGTCCCGATGACCGCGGGCTGCCGCTCTCGCTCGTGCGCCACGAGGTCGACGAGGCCATGCGGGCTACCACCGAGGCGCTCTCCCAGGTCACCGACCTGCTCGCGGTCGTCACCGCCCCGCCCCTGGAGACCGCGACCCTGCGCCACGTCGAGGTCCTGCTCCTCCAGCCCCAGGTGCTGATGGTCGTCGTCATCACGTCCACCGGCGCGGTGACCAAGCGCATCCTCACCTTCGACTCCCCGGTCGACACCGGGCTCGCCGACTGGGCCAAGGCCTACCTCAACGAGCAGCTCGTGGGCCTGCGCCTCGGGGCGCGCGCGTTCACCAAGCGCCTCACCGACCCCGCGCTGGGCATGGTCGAGCGCGACTTCCTCGAGGCGATGGCGCCCGCGTTCTCGGCCGCGGAGGACACCGTGGAGCGGTCCCTGTGGGTCGACGGTGCGGCGCGGCTGCTGTCCCTCGAGCGCGGGGGGGACGTGACCGAGCTCAACGAGCTCATGGCGCTGCTCGAGCGCCGCGTCGAGCTGCTCGCCGCCCTGCGCGACGCGCTCGGCTCCCAGAAGACCTTCATCCGCATCGGTCCCGAGAACGCCGCGCCGGCGCTGCGCGGGCTCGCCGTCGTGGCCCAGGGCTACGGCGTCGGGACGCAGACGCTCGGGGTGGTGTCCGTCCTCGGGCCCGTCCGCATGGACTACGCGCGCGCGATCCGCTCCGTGCGCGCCGCGGCCGGCGAGCTGTCGCGGTTCGTCGAGGACCTCTACGAGACCGCCTGACCGTGGCCCGTGATCCCTACGAGGTCCTCGGCGTCAGCCGCGGCGACGACGAGGCGGCGGTCAAGAAGCGCTTCCGGCGCGTCGCCCGCGAGCTGCACCCCGACGTCAACTCGGACGACCCCAGCGCCGAGGCGCGCTTCAAGGAGGCCGCCCAAGCCTACGAGATCCTCTCGGACGCCGAGAAGCGGGCGACCTATGACCGCTACGGCCACGAGGGCCTGCGCTCGGGCGGCTACGCCTCCTCGTTCGACTCCTTCGGCTCCTTCTCCGACATCTTCGACGCGTTCTTCGGCGGCGGCGGCGGCGGCGCGGGCCGCCGGTCCGGTCCCGTCCAGGGCGACGACCTCCTCGCCCGGGCGGCGATCGGGCTCGCCGAGGCGGCCACGGGCGCCGCGGTCGACGTCGCCTTCGAAGCGGTCGCCCGCTGTGAGAACTGCCACGGCAACGGCGCCGAGCCCGGCACCCCCATCGGGACGTGCCCCCGCTGCGAGGGCGCGGGCCAGATCCGCGCGGTCTCGCGCACGCCGTTCGGGCAGGTGGTCCGGGCGGCGGTCTGTGATCGCTGCGGCGGGGACGGGCGCGTGCCGGAGAGGCCGTGTCCCACCTGCTCGGGCCGCGGGCTCGTGGGCGAGCAGCGCTCCGTGCGCGTCGACGTCCCGGCGGGGATCGCCGACGGCCAGCGCATCCGGGTCTCCGGCCGCGGCCACGCCGGGGAGCGGGGCGGGCCGGCCGGCGACCTCTACGTCGGAGTCGACGTGCGGGAGGACTCCCGCTTCGTCCGCGATGGCGACGATCTCGTGACCGTCGCGGACGTGCCCGCGCCGCTCGCCGCGCTCGGGGGGACGCTGCGCGTGCCCACCCTCGACGGCGACGAGGAGCTCGAGCTGCCCGCGGGCTCCCAGCCCGGTGACGTCATCCCGCTGCGGGCCCGCGGGATGCCCGCCCTGCGCTCGGGGCGGCGCGGCAACCTGCGCGTGATCCTCAACGTGGTGATCCCACGCAGGCTCACACCCCCCCAGCGCGCCCTGCTCAAGCAGCTGGCCGACTCGCTCACCGACGACAACCTCGGCGGCGACGACGACGGGGTGCTCTCGAAGCTCAGGCGCGTTCTGCGCGTGTGATCCGCCTCGGGGTCCGGGTGCGGCGGGCCGAGGCGGAGCTCGCGCTCGCCGAGCTGCTCGAGCTGAGCCCGAGCGGCCTGGAGGAGCGCGACCTCGGCGACCACGTGGAGTACGCCCTCTACGGGGCGCCGGGCGAGCTGCCGGAGCTCGGCGACCTGCAGGCCGCGATCGGCGGGGCGCTCGTCGACGTGTCCTCGCGGGAGATCGACGACGATTGGTCGGAGCGCTGGCGCGCGTTCCACGCGCCGCTCGTGCTCGGCTCGGAGCTCGTCGTCCGGCCGCCGTGGACGCGTGACGTCGTCATCGACCCGGGGCAGGCGTTCGGCACCGGCGGCCACGCGACCACCCGGCTCTGCCTCGAGCTGCTGCTGGGGCTCGCGCCGCGGGCCGGTCGCCTTCTCGACCTGGGCTGCGGCTCGGGCGTGCTCGCCATCACGGCGGCGAAGCTCGGTTGGGCGCCGGTGCTCGCGGTGGACTCCGACCCGCTGGCCGTCGCGGCGACGCAGGCGAACGCGGCGGCCAACGAGGTCGAGCTCGAGGTCGTCTGCCTCGACCTGCGCAGGGATGCGATCCCCGTCGCACCGATCGTGCTCGCCAACCTCCTGCGTCCCCTCCTGCTCACGCTCGCCGAGCGGGTGCACGACGTCCCCGAGGTCCTCATCGCGTCGGGCCTGCTCGCCGAGGAGGCCGACGAGGTCGTCGCCGCCTGTGCTGCGCGCGGTCTCGTCGAGCACGCCCGGCGCACCGGCCAGGGCTGGGCCGCGCTCGGCCTCGCGCGCGAGGACATCCCCGATCCATACCGCTCACATCCCGTTCACGGCGGAGCACGGAAGCCGTCCGCCCCCATGACGACGATCTGAGGGCATGAGCGAGCGACTCGTCAACATCCACCTCGTCGAGACCGGTGTCCGCGGTTCCGACGCGCTGTTCGAGGTGTCCCTGCTGCTCGACGACGCCGCGCGGGATGCCCTGCGCGGCGGCGACCACGATGCTTGGCAGGGCACGCTGAAGCGCGCCCAGCGGCTCATCGACGACCACGTATCCGAGCGCCGGGCCGCCGAGGGCCTGTCGTAGCGACATGGCCCAGGAGATCGACCCGGGGCTGGCCGACTTCGCTGCCCGGGAGCTGCACGGGCGGGGGATCGAGCTCCGGCTCGGCACGCAGGTCACCGGGGTCACCGCCGACCGGGTGACGCTGTCCTCCGGCGAGCAGATCGCCACCCGCTCGCTGTATGGCGGCGAAGAACGTCGCCGCCGAGCTCGGCGTGGGCGGCGCCGTGCGCCACTTCCGCTACAAGACCCAGGGTGCCTTCGTGGACATGGGCCGCTACGAGGCGGTGGCGAGCACCATGGGGTCAGATGGCGCGGCTTCCCGGCGTGGTTCCTCGCCCGTACCTACCAGCTTCGCGCTCATGCCGGGGATCAAGCGCAAGTACCGCCTCCTCGTCGACTGGAACGTCGACCTCCTGTTCGCGCGCGACACTTCGGAGCTCGGCCAGCTCGGCCATCCCCCGGCCTCGCCGGCGAGCCCCTCGCCGAGCAGTCGGGCGGTGGCACCGGAGACGGCGCGGCGGCCGTATGCTCCGAGGAGGCTTGACGGACGTCCTCGACCAGGTGAAGCGCGACGTGACCACCGCCCTCAAGGCGGGGGACAAGGAGCGCGTCGGGGCGCTGCGGCTCGTGCTCTCCGAGCTCCAGAAGGCGGAGAAGGAGGGCTCGGACGACGCCCAGGCCGTACTGCGCCGTGAGCGCAAGCGCCGCCTCGACGCCGCCGGGCAGTTCCGCGACGCCGGGCGGGAGGAGCTCGCCGCCGGCGAGGAGGCCGAGGCGGAGCTGATCCAGGGCTACCTCCCCGCCGAGCTCTCCGACGACGAGCTGCGGGATCTCGTGGAGGTAGGCGTGGCCGAGAGTGGCGCCGCGAGCATGAAGGACATGGGCCGGGCGATGGGGGCGATCATGCCGCGCGTCGCCTGTCGGGCCGACGGGAAGCGCGTCCAGGGGCTGGTGCGCGAGAAGTTGGACCCGCCCACCCATGCGTAGACGACTCGAGGTCTCCAACACGGTCGCCGCCGAGCTCGCGGGCTCCGAGGACCGGATCCTGCGCTCGCTCGAGGGCCACGTCGAAGCGGAGGTCTTCCTGCGCGGGAACGTCATGACCCTCGACGGGGAGGAGGAGGCGGTCGACGCCGCCGCCCTGGTCGTCTCCGAGCTCTCCGAGCTCATCGAGGGCGGCCACGAGATCGCCGAGGGCACGATCGCCGCGGTGACCGACGCCCTGGACCGCCACGAGTCTCCCGCCCGCGTCCTCGAGGACGTCGTCTGGCGCCACCGGCAGACGAAGGTCGCGCCCAAGACCGTCAACCAGAAGCGCTACGTCGACTCCATCCGCCGCAACACGATCACCTTCGGGGTCGGCCCGGCGGGGACGGGCAAGACGTTCCTCGCCGTGGCGCTCGCCGCCGCCGCGCTCTCGCGCCGGGAGGTCAACCGGATCATCCTCACCCGCCCCGCCGTCGAGGCCGGCGAGCGCCTCGGCTTCCTGCCCGGGGACCTCATGGCGAAGGTCGACCCCTACCTCCGACCCCTGTTCGATGCACTGCACGACATGCTCGAACCGGAGAAGGTCGCCCAGTACCTCGAGCGCGGGACGATCGAGGTCGCGCCTCTGGCCTTCATGCGGGGAAGAACCCTTAATGACTCGTT
>JBBSGJ010000104.1:0-8066 GCA_038254195.1 Solirubrobacterales bacterium | reverse complement strand
CGTCGGCCGCGATCGCGATGGGCATGGCCGCTCTGGGGCTCAAGGTCGCGGTGGTCACCATCGACCCGGCCCGGCGCCTGGCCGACGCGCTCGGGCTCGAGGAGCTCGGCAACGAGCCGCGGAGGGTCGATCCCGAGCGCTTCGCGCCCCACGGGCTCGAGGTCCACGGCGAGCTGTGGGCGATGATGCTCGACGCCAAGCGCACGTTCGACGGGCTCATCGAGCGCCTGGCGCCCACCCCGCAGGCCGCGCAGGAGGTCCTCACCAACCGGATCTATGAGCAGCTCTCGGGCGCGGTCGCGGGCACCCAGGAGTTCAGCGCGATCGCCAAGCTCTACGAGCTCGCCGAGCAGGGCACGTGGGACCTCCTCGTCCTCGACACCCCGCCCTCGCGCAACGCCCTGGACTTCCTCGACGCCCCCGACCGGATCTCGGAGTTCCTCGAGGGCCGCGCGCTCCAGGTCTTCCTGCGCCCGGCGGGGATCGCGGGCCGGGTGGTCGGCCGCGGGACGGGGATCGTGTTCGGCCTGCTCTCCCGGGTGACGGGCGCGAACCTCCTCGACGACCTCTCGGTCTTCTTCCGCTCCCTCGGGGGGATGATCGGCGGCTTCCGGGAACGCGCCACGCGCGTCAAGGCGCTGCTCACCGATCCTCAGACGACGTTCCTGCTCGTCACCTCGCCCGAGCGCGAGCCCATCGCGGAGGCCATCTTCTTCCACGAGAAGCTGGTGCAGGCGGGGATGCCGTTCGGGGGCGCGGTGGTCAACCGCGTCCATCACGACACGCTGCGCGGGGCCGACGCCTCCGAGGCCCGCGCCGCCCTGGCGCCCCTGGTGGGCGACGAGCTCGCGGCGGAGGCGGCCCGGACCCTGGAGGAGTACGACGTGCTCGCCCGGCGCGACGTGGCGGGAATCGCCCGGCTGTGCGCCGCACTCGGCGCCGGCACGCCGCTCATCGCCGTCCCTCACCTCGACGACGACGTCCACGACCTCGAGGGCCTGCTCCGCATGCACGAGTGGCTGTTCGCGCCCGACGCCGAGCGCGACGCCAGGCTCGAGACGGTCACCGCCTGAGGCTCCGCTTCAGTGGACGGTGACGGGCGTGCCCACCGGCATGAGGCGCCCGAGACGCCGGATGTCCGCGTTGCGCAGGCGGATGCACCCGTGGCTGACGCGGCCCGGGAGGAGGTCCGGATGGTCGGTCCCGTGGATCCCCACGAAGCCGCCCGCCGGCCAGTCGGTGAGCACGGCCGAGCGCGCGCTCGTGCCGAAGGCGAGCGGTCCGTAGGTCGGGCTGCGGAAGCGGGTGAGGCGGTTGCGGACGTAGAACTCGCCGCTCGGCGTGGGATAGGCCGCGCGTCCGACGCCCACCGGCGCGGAGAACACGACCCGTCCGGCTGACCGGAGGGTGGCGCGCAGGCGGGCGAGGTCGACGTCGAGGTGCGTGGAGACGACCGTGTAGCCGCCGAGGGCCCGCCGCGCCACCCAGCCCGTGGACCCGTTGGGCAGGATGGGCAGGCGCACGTGGACCCAGAGCGCCCCGTTCGCGTCGGCCGCGGTACGGCCGAGCACCTCCACGAGGTTCGCGGTGCCCTCCGGCGTCCTGGTGTCGAGGGCCGCGACGGACGCGGCCGCGGCCGAGGGGCGCGTGCGCGCGACGCTCCGCATGCGTACGGGGGCCCACCGGGCCTCGTCCGCGCGCGGGGGCAGCGGCCGCGGCCGGGCCACGACGAGCGCCGGCCTCGGCGCCGCCGGGAGCCCTGCGTGCTCCTCCCCCGCTCCGGGCCCTCCGGTGCTCGAGCCTGCGGCGGCCACGGCGACCGCCGCGCCCACCGCCGCGAGCCCGACCGCCGCGCTCGCGACCAGGCGCCGGCGCCGCGGGCTCACCCCGTGAACTGCGGGTTTCCCCGGCCCGACGTCTTCGGCGCCGAGGTCACGAAGTGGGTGCCGGCGACGATGTGGGTCACCTCGCGCTGCGCGACGGGGTCGTCGAAGGCCGAGGGCGAGGGGACCCGGCCGGCGAGACGGCGGATCCACGCCGCGTGGCGCGCCTCGACGGAGTGGATCCGGACCGCGGCGGCGAGCACGGCGTCGGAGCGGATGCGCGGAAGCTCGGCCTTGTAGGCGGCGGTGGCGAGGTCCTCGAAGGCGACCGCGGTCCGGCGGAACTGCCCCGGGTCCTCGGTGACCCCGCGGAAGTCGAAGCTCGGGCGGCGGAGCGCCTGGCGCCCGAGTGCGCCGCGGAGCGCGTCGACATGGGCGCGCTCGTGGGCACCGACCACCTGGGCCTGGTGGGCGAGGGGGCCCCTCAGGGCGCCCGCACGCTCGGCCTCCGAGTAGAAGGCGGACTGGAGGTACTCGAGCACGAGGGCGTAGTTGAGGATGGCCGCGTCGCCGGAGCGCATCTGAGCGCGGGCACGAGCCGCGCCCCCTCCGAGACCGGCGAGCAGGACCGCCCCGCCCGCCCCCGCGCGGCGCAGGAGCGCGCCGCGGGTGGTGGTCGCCACGCCGTCGGCCGCCTCGCGCAGCGCCCCGTCGGCGTCGAGCTCGTCGAGGCGCAGCGGCTCGTAGGCGTGCTGCGTGTCGGTCATGTCTTCCTCTTCCACATGCCTCATCCGAGCAGCCCCTGACGTCGCAGGCTGCGGCGCACCTCTTCCTCGGACGCCGCGGCGTCGCTGGCGTCGGGCGCGGGCTGCCGGCCGCCGAGGTCGCGGATCCACGCGGCGTGGCGCGCCTCGACGGAGATCAGCCGCGCCGTGGCGCGCAGCGCGGGCCGGGTGAGGTTGGTCGCCTGCCCGTTGTAGGCCGCGAGCCCCAGGTCCTCGAGCGCCGTCGCGGCGGCGACGAACCGCTCGTCGCCGCCCACCGCCTGTGCGACACGGAAGCGGGGAATTGACCGCGCGCGGGACCCCAGCGTGCGCCGCAGGTAGGCCCGGTGCGCGCGCTCCTGGCCCCCGACGACCTCGGCGAACTGGCGGCGCTCGCCGGTCAGCCCGCCCACGCGCAGCGCCTCGGCGTAGAAGGTGGCCTGGAGGCTCTCGAGCAGGAGAGCGAAGTTCAGGACCTCGACGTCCTGCGTGCGCGACGGCGCCGCGGCGGCCAGGCGCGGCAGGCCGGTCACGAGGACGCCGCCGGCGGCGATGACCCCGCCCGCGACCACGGTGCGCTCCAGCAGCTCGGCCCGCGTGAACCCCTCGTCGGGGTCCGGCGGCTTCGTGTCATGGACCTCGACGACGATCTCGTCGCTCATCCCGTCCTCCCTCCTCGCCCTCCGCGCAGGGCATTGACGCGCTCCCGCAGCGCGGGGATGTCGTCCGCCCGCTCACGCAGCGCACCCGCGAGGCCGCCCGAGCGCCTGCGGCCCTTGACCGGGACGCCTTGCGGCGGTGGGGCGGGAGGTGCGGCCAGAACCGGAGCGGGAGGTGCGGCGGGAGCCGGAGCGGGAGGTGCGGAAGCGGGAGCTGCGGCGGGAGCCGGAGCGGGAGGCGCGGGAGCAGGAGCGGGAGGGGCGGGAGCTGCGGCGACCGGCTCTGGGACGGCGCGTGGAGCGGGAGCAGGCGCCGGAGTTGGCGGCGGCGGCGGCGGGTCCGCCGGTGCCGCGCGTCCCGAGCGCGTCCCGAACGCCGCGGCCGGTACGGGCGACGGGGCCGCCGCCGCGTCGGCCGGGGCGGGATCGGGCCGGTTGCGTCCCGCGCCGGCCGGGGCGGGCTCGGTCCGTCTGCGTCCAAAGGGCCGCTTGAGGATGAGAACCGCGATGAGGAGCACGGCGAGGACGGCGATGGCCAGGGGGAGGACGAGGCCGGAGGATCCGCTGTCGTCGCTCGCCCGGCTCTTCCCGGCCCCCCCGCCCGCCGACCCGGTCGCGGCGGTCGGGCGCGAGGCACCGGAGCGCGACCCGGTCGCGGCGGGTGGGCGCGAGGCGCCGGAGCGCGGCGTCTCGGAGCCCGACCGGCAACACAGGCGCTTGCCGCCGAGCGGGTACTTCCCGGTCAGGCCGGGCGGGGCGGTCTGACCCTGCGATCCGGGCTGGGCACCCGCGACGTCGGCGCCCAGGGCGAGGGCGCCGATGGTCAGCGCGGCAAGCGCCGCGATGCCCAGCGTCCTCCGTCCCTCGGCCACGGACCCAGTCTATGTCCCGCCGTCGGGCGGGGGACTAGCCGAGCGTCGGCGCGTCCGGCGCCGACTCGGTCCGCTCGAGGTCGGCGAGCGCGCGCAGGTCGGGCTCGAGGTGCCCGCAGAGGGTGTCGCGCAGCAGGGAGCGCAGGTGGGACTCGAGCTCGGCGGAGAGAGCGTCCGCGTCCGGCTCGGTGGAGGACACGCCGTGCACGACAGCGTGCTCGAGGGCGAGCGCGCGCTGGGTGCGCTCGACGAGCGCGGGGCGGTCGGGGGGCGTGGCGCACAGCGCGCCGAGACGCTCGGGCAGGAGGCCGGAGCCCGGGCCCTCGGGCTCGAGCAGGGCGCGCAGCGCGAGCAGATGGTCGGTGAGGGCCTCGAGGGGGGCCGCGCGCTCGAGGCCCATCTCGAAGCGCCCGAGCGCCCACGCGAGCTCCCCGCCGCGCGGCGTGCGCCGGGCGACGAGCGCGCAGAAGGCGCGCAGCTCGTCCTCGTGGCGGGCCGGGAGGACCGCCCGCATCCGCGGACGACCGCCCCCACCCGTGGCGGCCAGACGCCACGGGCCGTCGTCATCGCGGATCCACCCCACGGGGGCCAGCGCAGGCGCGCCGGCGTCCCAGAGCCGCAGGCTCCGTGCGAGGGCGGCGAGCTCCTCACGGGCGATGGCCAGCGCGTCGCGGCCCTCGACCGTCACCACCGCGAGGAGGCGCTCCCGGCCCTCTGCGGGAGCGTCGGGCAGCACGCCGGGGGCCACGAGCCGTGCGCGGGCGGTGATCGGCACCTCGGGCGACTCGAGCTCGAGCCCGAGCAGCGGGGCGGCCACGTTGACGAGAACCGTTTCCGCGTACACCGCCTCCTCGAGCTCGGCGTAGGCACGCGCGAAGCGCTCGCGCGAGAGGGAGAAGTCCTCCGAGCCCGCGAACGCCGCGGCGAGCAGCGCGCGCAGGGCAGCGCGGGCGGGGTTGGACCCGGCGTCCTCGCCGCGCCGGCGCAGGTAGGCGGCGAGCCCGGTCAGCCGTTCGAGGGCCCGCAGCGCGGGGGCCGTGGTCGCCAGCCCGGCGAGCCGGTGCTCGCGCTCGGAGATGAAGCGGCCCGTGAGCGGGCGATAGCAGTACAGCGGGGTGCGTCGGGAACCGGCCCCTCCGTTCGCGAGCTCGAACGGCACCTCGGCCCCGCCGGCGGCGTCGGCGGCGAGTAGCGCGCCGGCCTCCTCGACGTGGGCGGAGAGCAGGCGGTGCAGGGTGGCGTCGCGCACGGGCGCTCATTCGCGCCCGCGGGACGGCCTCCTGCTCAGGTGCTCAGACGAGGACGGGCTCGAGCGCGGCGGAGTCGAGCCAGCGCGAGCCGTACTCGCGCATGGAGTCGATGATCGGGACGAGCGCGCGTCCCTTCTCGGTCAGGGCGTACTCCACGCGCGGCGGGACCTCGGGGAAGGTCTGGCGATGGACGACGCCCTCCTCCTCCAGCGCGCGCAGGCGGATGGAGAGGGTGCGAGGCGAGATCCCCCGCAGGGAGCGCTCGAGCTCACAGAACCGGGCGCGCCCGGCGGCGAGGTCGCGGATGATGAGAAGCGTCCACTTGCCGCAGACCACGTTGGCGGTGCGGCAGACGGGACAGGTGGAATCCATCGTCGTCCCACTATAGCTTCAGGAAGTAAAGCGTCGTTTCCAACCTCCGAGCATCTTCGCGATCCCGCCCGCCGCGCCGGCCGCCGCGGGCGCCGGTGTGACCTGGCCCTCCGAGGGCTGCACGAGAACCCAGCCCTGTCCCGCGAACGCGAGCTGGATCGT
Organism: Solirubrobacterales bacterium; assembly: GCA_038254195.1. Classification (GTDB taxonomy): domain Bacteria; phylum Actinomycetota; class Thermoleophilia; order Solirubrobacterales; family Solirubrobacteraceae; genus JBBQAA01. Next base: position 2,164 of record JBBSGJ010000104.1, on the reverse strand, counting down.
CTCGCCCGACCCGCGGCCGACCAGCGTCTTCATTCATCAGCACCAGCCGCCCGTTGGAGAGCACGGCGACCCAGCCCGTCCCCGACAGGACCATGTTGTAGAGCCCGCCGCCGGCCATCATCCCGGCACTCCCGCCCTGCACGCGCTCGATGTCCCAGCATCCGGCCCACGCCCCGATGCGGCGACGGGCGGGCGTCAAGGCGATTTTCAGCCGAACGTCGCCCGGCTCCCGGACCTCGAGCGCGATGTTGACCCCTCCCGCCCCCTCGTGGACGACGAAGCGAGCGAAGAGCTCGGCTTTATCCAGCCCACGCTGGGGGCGTGACCCTCGCGACGTGCCTCAGGAGGTCGCGATTGACGCGAAGGTGTGACGAAACGCAGCCGGGGGACCTACCTCCGGCGTGCGGCCGCTTCTCCCCGCCGTGCGGAGCGGTGTCCGCGTGTCGGATAACCTCGTCCGACCCGTGACCGCGAACCGACACCTACCGACCCTCGTCCGGAGCCGCCGGCGCTGACCTCGGCGCGCGCACACCTCCATCCCGACGAGGGCGGCCCGCGCGGGTCGCCCTTTTTCTTTTCATGACCACCTCCAGCACCGACACCCGTCTCCAGCTCACCGACGAGGTGATCCTGTCCCAGCTGGGCGAGACGCGGTTCACCGCCGCGGTGATCGAGCGGGGCATCCCGCACACCTCCCTGACCCACTGGACGACGGCGGCGGCATCGCTCGACGCCGTGTTCCCCCACGCCCGGGCCACCGTGCGCGATCGCCGCGAGAGCTCCGCGCTGCTCGATCTCGAGCCGCTCTTCGGGCCCGACGCGCTCGCCCACGTCCGGCTCACGGGGGGCACGGTCTACGTCTCGCTCGCCGGCCCCGAGCCGGCGGTGGTCGACGATCTCGAGCGCTGGCTGCGCGAGGTGCTGCCGCCCGCACGGAGCACCGAGGAGCGCGAGGTGCCCGTCTCCTTCTGGTCCCACGGCGCCCATGGCCCGCGCGCGTTCTCCCGGCGGATCGTCGTGCCCGAGTGGTCCGGCATCGCGGACAACTACCCCAGTGCCGTGCGCGAGCAGCTCACCCGGCTCGTGACCCCCTCCTTCCGCCCCGTCCAGGGCGGTCAGCTCCTGCTCTGGTACGGCCCGCCCGGCACGGGCAAGACCTACGCGCTACGCGCCCTGGGTTGGGAGTGGCGGCGGTGGTGCTCCGTCCACTACGTCGTCGACCCGGAGGTGTTCTTCGGTACCCGCGCGGGCTACATGCTCGAGGTCGTCCTCGACGAGGGCGGCGATGGCCGCTGGCGGCTGCTCGTCCTCGAGGACACGGGCGAGCTCCTGGCCGCCGACGCCAAGCAGCAGACCGGCCAGGGCCTCTCGCGGCTGCTCAACCTCGTGGACGGGATGGTCGGCCAGGGCCTGCGCGTCCTCGTCCTCGTGACCACGAACGAGCCGCTCCGGCGGCTGCATCCCGCCGTCTCGCGCCCGGGCCGCTGTGCCGCGCGGATCGAGTTCGCGCCCTTCGCGGGTGAGGAGAGCGCGCACTGGCTCGCCGGACGCGGGCTGGGGAGCGACGAGGTCACCGAGATGACGCTCGCCGACCTGTTCGCCCGCGCGGCCGGCGCGACGCCGGAGCCGGTCCGCCGCGTGGGCTTCTAGGCCACGTCGCGGAGCTTCTGCGCCTCCGCGAGGGACTGCAGCTTCTTGAGCGACTGGTTCTCGATCTGGCGGATGCGCTCGCGCGTGACGTTGAACGTGCGCCCCACCTCGTCGAGTGTCCGCGGGTGCTCGCCGCCGAGGCCGTAGCGGAGCTCCAGCACCCGGCGCTCCCGGTAGGAGAGGTTCTCCAGCGCCTCGCGCAGCGCCTCCTTGGTGAGGATCTCCGCCGCGCGCTCGTACGGGGACTCGGCCCGCTCGTCGGCGATGAACTGGCCGAACTCGGACTCCTCCTCGTCGCCGACCGGCTTCTCGAGCGACACCGGCGCCTGCGCCGAGCGCTTGATGGAGTCGACCTCCTCGGGATCGATGCTCGTGGCGTCGGCGATCTCCTCGATCGTCGGCTCGCGCCCGAGCTCGGTCACGAGCTTGCGCTCCGCCCGCCCGATCTGGTTGTGCTTCTCCACCACGTGGCCGGGACTGCGGATCGTGCGCGCCTTGTCGGCGCGGGCCCGGG
>JBBSGJ010000103.1:0-8104 GCA_038254195.1 Solirubrobacterales bacterium | reverse complement strand
GGACGAGCGCCTTCCGGTGGTCGTGGTGCGGGGCCTGGGCCGGCACGTGGGCGCCGAGGACGGTCCCGGCGCCCGCGCGCTCCTCCGACCGGCTCGGGAGGACCTGTTCCGGTGACTAACCGGAGGGGGCACCCATCGCGTGGAAGCCGCCGTCCACGTGGAGGATCTCCCCGGTGATCCCCCGGGAGGCGTCGGAGAGGAAGAAGGCGATCGCGTCGGCGACGGGCGTGGGGTCGCCGAGGTCCCACCCCAGGGGAGCCATCTCCTCCCAGCGGGAGGCGAGCTCGGAGACCCCGGGGATGGAGCCCGCGGCAAGCGTCTTCAGCGGCCCGGCGGCCACGAGGTTCACGCGGATCCCGCGCGGGCCGAGGTCGCGCGCGCAGTAGCGCGCCACGGATTCGAGCGCGGCCTTGGCCACCCCCATCCAGTCGTAGACGGGCCAGGCGCGCTGGCCGTCGAAGTCGAGCCCGACGATGCTGCCCCCGCGCGGCATGAGCGGGCCGAGCGCGGCGGCGAGCGCGGCAAGCGACCACGCCGAGACCCGGAAGGCGTGCTCGGCGCTCTCGGGCGGGGTGGAGAGGAAGCGCCCGCCCAGGGCGTCCTCCGGCGCGAAGGCGATCGCGTGCAGCGCTCCGTCGACCCCGTCCCAGCGCTCGCGCAGCGTCGCCGCCAGCGCGGTGAAGTCGTCCGGCTTGGAGGCGTCGAGCTCGAGCACGTCGGGCGGGCTGGGGAGCGACTCCGCCGCCCTGGCCGTCAATCGGGCCACGCGCCCGAAGGAGGTGAGCACGACCTCCGCCCCGGCCTCCTGGAGGGCGGCGGCGGCGGCGTGGGCGATCGAGTCCCGCGTGATGACCCCGGTGACGACGATGCGCTTCCCCGCGAGGCTCATCCCGCGCCCACCGTCCCGGTCCGCGATCCGCTCACCGCGCGAGCATGTCAAACGCGAGGGCCAGGCGCGCGCGGGTCTCCCCCGGCTCCACCACCTCATCGACCCAGCCGCCACGCCCCGCGGCGTCGGCGCTGAGGTGCTCGGCGGCGTACTCGAGGGTACGCTCGGCCCGGACCTCCTCCGACTCGCGCCGGAAGATCACGTCGACGGCCGCCTTCGGGCCCATGACGCCGATCTGCGCGCTCGGCCAGGCGAGGGCGAGGTCGGCCCCGAGGCCCCGGGAGTTCATGGTGATGAAGGCCCCGCCGTAGGCCTTGCGGAGCACGACGGTCACCTTGGGCACGGTGGCCTCCGCGAAGGCGCGAAGAAGGCTCGCGCCGTGGCGGATGACGCCCGCCCCCTCCTGGCGCGGGCCGGGCATGAAGCCGGGGGTGTCGACGAGGACGAGCAACGGCACCCCCGCCGCATTGCAGCGGGTAACGAAGTCGGCGCCCTTCTGCGCGGACTCGGCGTCGAGCACCCCCCCGCGGTAGCGGGGCTGGTTGGCGATGACGCCCACTGAGCGACCCTCGAGCCGGACCCAGCCGCACATGAGGCTCCGGGCCCAGCGCGGGCACCACTCGAGCAGGGAGTCCCGGTCGGCGATGCCGGCGAGCGCGTCGCGCACGTCGTAGACGCGCCGGGGATCGGCGGGGACTGCGGCCGACGGATCCTCGAGGAGGGGCGCGCGGGGCGGGATCGGGTCGGGCGCGAGGCGGCCCAGGAGATCGCGGGCGACCGCCGCGGCGCCGGGCGCGTCGTCGGCGAGGAGGTGCGCGACGCCGTTGGCCCCCTGCACGCGCGGGCCGCCGAGGGTCGCCGGGTCGACGTCCTCGCCGAGGACCTCGCGGACGACCCCGGGGCCCGTGAGGAACATCCGGGCGTCCTCGGTCATCACGACCCAATCGCCGAGGGCGGGTCCGTAGCACGCGCCCCCGGCGCTCGTTCCGCACACGAGCGCGATCTGCGGCACGCGGCCGGTCAGGGCGACGGTGGCCCGGAAGACGCGCGCGTAGCCGTCGAGTGCCGCGGTGCCCTCCCCGATCCGCGCGCCCCCGGAGGCGACCCAGCCCACGACGGGCGCCTCGGCGCGGGCGGCGAGCTCGAGGGCGCGCACGAGGGTGTTGGCGTGCGCGACGCCGAGAGACCCGCCGAGCCATCCCGGGTCCTGGGCGTAGGTGACCACCGGGCGGCCGTCGATGCGGCAAAGGCCGGCGACGACCCCGTCGCCGGAGCGCCCGGCCGGGCCCTCGGCGGCCGAGCGGATCGGCGCGAAGGAGCCCGGGTCGCAGAGCAGCTCGATCCGCTCGCGCGGAGTCGTGGCGGGGGCGGAGCGGGGAATGGCGGCGACGGCCATCAGCGCGCGCCCCGGAACGCGAGCACGACGTTGTGCCCCCCGAACCCGAAGGAGTTCGAGAGCGCGAGGGGAGCCTTGCCGTTGGGGTTCTCCAGCACGCGCGCCCGCTCGGGCACGTAGTCGAGGTCCAGCTCCGGGTCCGGTTCTTCGAGGCCGAGCGTCGGTGGGATCACCCCGCGCCGCATGGCGAGCAGGGTGGCCACCGCCTCGACGGCCCCGGAGGCGCCGAGCAGGTGCCCGATCGTCGACTTCGTCGAGGAGATCGGGACGCGGTGCGCGTCCTCCCCGAGCGCGCGCTTCAGGGCGACGGTCTCCGCCGCGTCGTTGAGCGGTGTCGAGGTCCCGTGGGCGTTGACGTAGGCGACGTCGGCGGGAGTCGCGTCGGCGTCCTTGAGCGCGAGCGTGATCGCACGTGCCGCCGCCTCCCCCTCGGGCTCGGGGGCCGTGAGGTGGAAGGCGTCCGCCGTGGACGCGAAGCCCACGAGCTCGCCGAGGATCCGGGCGCCACGGGCGCGGGCCGCCTCGGCCTCCTCGAGGACGAGGATGCCCGCCCCCTCCCCCATGACGAAGCCGTCGCGACGGGCGTCGAAGGGCCGGGAGATCCCCGAGGTCGAGAGCGCCTGCATCGCGGCGAAGGAGCCGCGGGCGAAGGGCGTGAGCGTCGCCTCCGCTCCTCCCGCCACGACGGCGTCGGCGTCCCCGTAGCGGATCATCCGCGCGGCGTCGCCGAGTGCCTGCGCTCCCGCCGCGCAGGCGGAGACCGTCGCGTAGACGGGCCCGCGCAGGCCGTGGCGCATCGCGATGCCCGCCGCGGCGGCGTTGCCCATGAGCATGGGGATCCCCAGCGGCGAGAGCGGCTTGGGCCCGCGCGCCACGAGCACGGCCGCCTGGTCCTCGAAGACCGCCAAGCCGCCGATCCCGCTCGCCACCACGCAGCCGATCCGCTCGGACGGGTAGGGGACCTCCTCCGCCCAGCCCGCGGACGCGACGGCCTCGCTGCCTGCCGCGAGGGCGAGCTGGGCGAAGCGGTCAGAGCGCCGGATCTCCTTCTTGGCGAGGTGCTCGCCGGGCTCGAACTCCCGGCACGTCCCCTCCCCGTCGACGATCCCGACCTCCCCGGCCGCCCAGCGGTCGATGAGGGCGTCGGCCCCGATCCCGAGCGGCGTGACCGCCCCGACCCCGGTGACGACGACCCTGCGGCGCATCAGGCCGCGCGCGCGACGATGAGGTCGATGACGTCCCCGACGGTGGAGAGCTCCTTCATGTCCTCGGACTTGATCTCCACGCCGTAGTCCTCCTCGGCGATCTGGGCGAGCTCGACGAGGTCGAGCGAGTCGACGTCGAGTGCCTCGAACGAGGCCTCGCGCGTGACCTTGCCCTCGGGGCCGAAGGACTCGATGGCCCCGACCACCCGCTTCTCGACAGTTTCGGCGGTGACTGATGTGCTCATTCGCTTCACTCCTTGATCAGGCGGACAGGCCGCCATCGACGGTGAGGACCGACCCGGTGACATAGCTCGCACCCTCGGAGACGAGGAAGGCGACGCATGCCGCCACCTCCTCGGGGGTGCCCATCCGGCGTGCGGGCACGAGATCCGCGAGCGAGCCATCGAGGCCTTCGGTCATGTCGGTGGCCACGAGGCCGGGGGCGACGGCGTTCACGGTGACGCCGCGCCGGGCGACCTCGGCGGCCACCGTCTTCGTGAAGCCGACGAGCCCGGCCTTGGCCGCGGCGTAGTTGGCCTGCCCCGGGTTCGCGCGTTGTCCGACGATCGACGCCATGTTCACGATGCGCCCGAACCGGGCGCGGAGCATGGGCCGCAGCGCGCGTCGCGTGGCGCGGAAGGCGGCGGTGAGGTTCGTGTCCACGACGGTCGTCCACTCGTCGTCGGTGAGGGCGGGCGCGAGGTTGTCGGCGCTCACGCCGGCGTTGTTGACGAGGACGAGGATGGGGCCGAAGCGCTCCTCCAGGGCGGCGAACGCCGCCTCGAGCTGCTCAGGATCGCGCACGTCGCCGCCGAGGGCGACGCCGCCGAGCTCGTCGGCGAGCGCCTCCGCGGGGGCGGCCTGGGTCCGGTACCCGACGCCGACGGGCCAGCCCTCGGCGGCCAGCGCGCGCGCGACCGCCGCGCCGATCCCCCCGCTCCCGCCCGTCACGAGCGCGCACCCCTCATGGCTCAACCCCATCTCAGGACCGCCCCACCCCACGTGAAGCCGGCTCCGAAGGCCGCCAGGGCCACCGTGCTGCCGGTCTGCAACCGGCCGTCCGCGCGTGCCGCGTCGAGCGCGAGGGGCAGGGTCGCCGCGGAGTTGTTACCGAGGGTCGCGATGGACTCGACGACGCGGTCGGACGGCAGGTCGAGCTTCGCGGCGACCGCCCGGAGGATCCGCGCGTTGGCCTGGTGGAGGACCCAGAGATCGATGTCGTCAGGTTGGCAGCCGGCCTGGGCCACGGCCTCGAGGAGCACCTCGCCCATCCGCGCCACCGCATGCTTGAACACCTCGGGGCCGTCCATGCGCAGGACCCCCTCCTCCCGCCGCCCGATGAGCTTCTCGGCGTGGGCGCCGTCGGCGCGCAGGAGGACCGGACCCACGCGGTCGGTCCCCTCCGTGGCGCCGAGGACGATCGCCCCCGCCCCGTCGGAGAACAGCGCGGCGGTGGCGCGGTCCTTCCAGTCCGTCCAGCGCGAGAGGAAGTCCACCCCGATCACGAGGACGTGCTCGGCCCGGCCGGACTCGATGGCGGCCGTGCCGGTGCTCAGGGCGGCGAGGAAGGCGGAGCAGGCCGCACCCACGTCCCACGCCCCGGCGCGGGTGGCGCCGAGCGCGTGGGCGACCAGGGGCGCGGTGTTCGGGGTGATCTCGTCCGCGGCGACGGTGCCCACGAGGACGAGATCGAGGTCCGCGGGCGAGACCCCGGCCCGCTCCAGCGCCTGGCGCCCCGCGGCGGTGGCGAGGTCGGAGAGGCGCTCGTCGGGCCGCGCGTGGCGGCGCTCGCGGATGCCCGTGCGGGAGAGCATCCACTCCGGGTCGACGCCCGCGCCCGCGGCGACCTCCTCGGTGGACACCACGCGATCGGGCAGGGCGACGCCGACCGCGAGGGGGGCGGCCCCGACCGTGGTGAGGGAGTTCGCGGGGACCAGGGGTGCGACGGTGAGCGCCTCAGACACGGATGGCCTCCCGCGGAAGCGTGCGCTTCACGAGCCCTGTGAGCACCCGGCCGGGGCCCACCTCGGCGAAGGTGCGGGCGCCCGCGGCGTGGAGGGCGAGCAGCACCTCGCGCCAGCGCACGGGGCGCACCATCCCCTCGGCGAGGTTCCAGCGCGGATCCTCGACCGGCGCCGCGCTCACCCCCGAGATCACGGGAAAGCGCGGCGGGGAGAACGACACCCGGTCGAGCGCCGCACGGAAGGGAGCGACGGCCGGGGCCATGAGCGGGGAATGGAAGGCCCCGGCGACGGGGAGGTCCGTGGCCCGCAGCCCGGTCTCCCTGACCGCCACCGCGGCGGTCGGCAACGCGTCACGGGGACCCGACAGGACGACCTGCTCCGGCGAGTTGTCGTTGGCCACCACGAGGCCGTGGGCCTCGGCGAGCGCCGGCGCGAGCTCGGCCGCGCCCGGCCCCATCACCGCGAGCATCCCGCCCTCGCGCGCCTGGCCCATGAGCTGCCCGCGCAGGACGACGAGGTCGAGGGCCGAGGGCTCGGACACCGCGCCCGCGACCACGAGCGCGGTGATCTCCCCCAGGGAGTGACCGGCGGCCCAGCCCGGGGGCTCGAGGTCGTCGCGTTCCGCCCACGCGGCCAGGGAGGCGGCGAAGATCGCCGGCTGGGCCCACTCCGTCCCCTCGTCGGTCCGGGCGAAGCACTCCTCCCCCACCGCCTGCAGGAGGTCGGGCCGCACGCGCTCGACGCGCTCACGCATGGTGGGCTCCTGGGAGCCCTGGCCGGGGAAGAGGACGGCGAGGTCGGACATCGTCTACCGCCTCTACCGCCCGTGCGCATGGGCGGCACACCGGATGGCGCGTCAACCCCCCGGATGGGGGGTCCGGTGGTCAGCTCATTCCCAGGCGCTGTGCGCGCTGGACCGCCTCGGCGCGGTTGCGCGCCCCGAGCTTCCGGTAGAGCGTGCTCGTGTGCTCCTTCACGGTGTGGTGCGAGAGGTGCAGGGCGGCGGCGATCTCCCGGTTCGTCCGCCCCTGGGCGATCCCCTCGAGGACCTCCTGCTCGCGCTCGGACAACGGCGGGGCGGGGCCCTCCTCGGGTGCGGCGAACAGCGTCCCGCCCTCCCCCACCGCTCGCACGGCGGCCACGAGCACGCCCGCGCCCCGCTCCTTGCCCACGAAGCCGCTGGCGCCCGCCGCGCGCGCGGCGACCGCGGAGAGGCGACCCGCTCCGGAGATGAACAGCACCCGGGTGCGCGGGGAGAGCGCGCGGATCTGCTCGCAGATCTCCGCGCCCGACTCGTGACCGACGAAGAGGTCGACGAGGGCGACGTCCGGCGTCCAGCGCTCCGTGAGGGCGAGCGCCTCGGCCCCGTCATGCGCCGCGAGGCAGCGCTCCACCCACGGCTGCTCGCCGAGGAGGGTGCGCAGGCCCCAGTGGACGACGTCGTGATCGTCGACCACGAGGACGCGCAGGCTCACGGTGCCGCGGACAGGACGAGGCGCACCCGCCACTCCCCCCTCCGATGGGGACCGAACTCCACCACCCCGCCGTGCTCGAGCGCGTCGAAGGCGGCGAGGCGCAGGCCCATCGCCGCCCCCCGGGTCCCCTCCCGCGCGCCGTCGTTGCGGACCTCGATGAACCAGGCGCCGTCCCGGGCCCCCACCTCGACCTCGACCCGCGTCGGCGCGGCGTGCTTGCGGACGTTGCGCAGCGCCTCGGCCAGCACGGTCTGGGCCAGCGCCTCGGCGTGCGGGGGTACGTCGGCGCCGTCGGCCCACGTCACCGAGACGGGAAGCGGGGGCCGATGGGAGGGCAGCCGGTCGAGCTCCTCGCGCAGGGTGCGCCCCGTGGCGCGCGGCGGCTGGGGCGGGCGCTGGAGGGTCGTGCGCAGCTCGGTCGTGGCCTCGGCGATCTCCTCGGCGCAGCGCTGCCGGGCGTCCGCGCTCAGCTCTCCCCCGCTGCCGAGCACGAGCGAGACCCCGAACAGCCGCTGGAGGACGCGCTCGTGGAGCTCTCGCGAGAGGTTCAGACGGTCGGAGAGCCGGCGGGCGCGCTCGGTCTGGCGCACGGCGATCCGGGTGGACGCGGCGAGGCCGAGCACCTTCCCGCTCAGGTGCAGGAGGTGGCGCTCGGTGTCGGTGAGCGCGAACCTGGCGCCGTTGCGATCGGCCACCAGCACCCCGTACCACTGCCCGGCGGCGGAGAGCGGCGTGCAGGTCAGCGTCGTGAGCCCGAGGGCACCCGCCAGGCCGACCGGCACCTCCTGGTCCAGGTTCTCCGAGGACTCGATCACGCGGTCCTCCTCGAGCGCGCGGCGGGCGATCGGGGTCGTCTCGACCGTCAGGTCATAGGCGCCGAGCTCCTCGGCGTCGAGGCCATGGGCACCGACGAGGGACACCTCGTGACGGCCGGCGTCGTAGAGCCAGATGCCCGCCCGGTCCATGCGGCTGAAGCGGCACACCGCGGAGCACAGCCGGCCGTAGTACTCCTGCTTTGGCGCGCCGCTCGCGATCTCCCCGAGCAGGGAGACGGCGAGGTCGAGCGCCTGCTCGAGGGGGACGACCGGGCGGTCGGTGTCGCTCACGCCGCCGCGGCGGCGGGCAGCGGATAGGCGCGCCGGCGGTCGTAGAGCGTCGTGCGCTCCGCCGCCGGG
>JBBSGJ010000102.1:0-8150 GCA_038254195.1 Solirubrobacterales bacterium | reverse complement strand
GCCGACCACCTTGACCACCGTCACCTTCTCCGGGCGCGTGAGCAGGTAGGCGGCGACCCCGCCGCCCGCCAGCAGGAGGAGCAGCAGGGCGAGCAGGAGCCAGCGCCGGCGGCGTGAGGGCTCCTCCTCCACGACCACCTCGTCCGGGGGCGGCTCGGCGGGAGGCGGCGCGACGGGGACGAAGGCGGTCGTGTGCGTGGCACCCGCGCCCAGGCCGGCCCGCACCTCCTCCAGGGCGGCGAGGAGCGCGTCGGCGTCGGGGGGACGGCGGACCGGATCCTTCTCCAGGGCCCAGAGCACGACGCGGTCGAGCTCGGGCGGTATCGCCGCGTTGAGCGCCGAGGGCGGCGGCGGCGTCTCGGAGACGTGCTTGACGGCGATCGCCACGGCGGTATCCGCTTCGAAGGGCAGCCGCCCCGTCAGCAGCTCGTAGAGGATGACCCCGATCGCGTAGAGGTCGGACTGCTCGGAGACCGCGTGGCCCTGGGCCTGCTCGGGCGAGAGGTACTGCGCGGTGCCGAGGATGGACCCCGTCTCGGTCATGTCCGACGCCCCCGCACGCGCGATCCCGAAGTCCGTGACCTTGACGCGGTCCTCGTCGTCGACCATCGCGTTGTGGGGCTTCAGGTCGCGGTGGATGACCCCGCGCTTGTGGGCAAAGCGCGCACCCTTGAGGATCTGCGTGGTGAGCTCGATCGCCCGCTGGGGCGCGAGGGGCGCCTCCGCGACGATGAGCTCCTTGAGGGTGCGCCCGGGGAGGTACTCCATCGCGATGTAGCTGGTCCCCTCCCACTGCCCGCGGTCGTAGATCCCCACGATGTTCGGGTGCTGCAGCCCCGCCGCGCTCTGGGCCTCGCGCCGGAAGCGCTCGACGAACTCGTCGTCCGCCGCGAACCGGTGGTGGAGGAGCTTGAGCGCGACGCGGCGCCCGAGCTGGGTGTCCTCGGCACAGAACACGTCGGCCATCCCGCCCGAGCCGAGGCGGTCGAGCACGCGGTAGCGCCCGTCGATCCACGTCTCGGGGGCGAGCTCAGGCACCGGGCCCCAGCAGCGACTGCATCACGGCCTTGGCGATGGGCGCGGCCACCGTGCCCCCGAAGCCGCCCGAGCACTCCACGGTCGCCGCCACGGCGATCCTCGGATCCTTCGCGGGCGCGAACGCGATGAACCACGTCTGCACGCCGGTGCCACCCGGGGCGCTCGGACAGGGGACGTCCGCCGTGCCCGTCTTGCCCGCCACGTCGATCCCCGAGAGGGCCGCCGCGGTCCCCGTCCCCTCGCGCACGACGCTCTGCATCATCGTGTTGACCGCCGCGGCGGTTCCGGGCTTCATCGCCTGCGCGTACACGCTCGGTTCGATGCGCTGGCGTACCCGCCCGTCCGGATCCACGGTCCGGTCGGTGAGGTGGGGGCGCATGAGCGTCCCCCGGTTCGCCACCGCGGCGGCGACCATCGCCATCTGGAGCGGGGTCACCGCCAGCTTGTCCTGCCCGATCCCCATGCGGCCCACGTCGACCCGGTCGGAGGTGACGGGAAGCAGCTTGGAGCCCGCCTTCTCGCCCGACGCCACCATCTGGTCGCGCGGGTAGTCGAGCGGCGGCTTTGCGTAGAAGCCCAGGCGCTTCATGTAGCGCTCCATCGTGGGCTTGCCGAGCGCCACGGCCAGGGGCCCGAAGACGGTGTTCACCGACTGGGTGAGCGCGGTGGTCAGCGGGATCGGGCCGAAGGACTGGTTGAAGTCGTTCATGAGCGGGACACCCGAGACGGTCTGCGGCGAGTTGCCGTTCAGGACCGAGCCCGGGGTGTAGCGTCCCGAGTCGATCGCCGCGATCGCGGTGACCACCTTGAACGTCGAGCCCGGGGCGTAGTTGGACTGGGTCGCGCGGTTGAGTTCCGAGCCCCCGCCCGTGCGCGGGTGCTCGGGATCGAACGTCGGGTTGTCGGCCATCACCTTCACGGCGCCCGTCCGCGGGTCGAGGGCGACAACCGCGCCGTTGCGGCCCGCGAGCTGGGCCACGGCCACGCGCTGTGCCCGGGGATCGAGCGTCGTGCGCACCGCGTCGCCCTTCTGGTTCTTGCCCCGGAGCTCGTCGAGGAGGTTGCCGAACTCGTCCCCCGTCCCGGTCAGCGCCTGGTTCCGGGAACGCTCGAGCCCCGCCCGCTGGCCGAGAGCGGCGTTCGAGTACCCGATGGCGTGGGCGAACAGGCGTCCCGTGGGGTAGCGACGACCGAACGTCCCGCCCTGGGCGGGCACCGAGCGGGCAAGCTGCGAGCCGTCGTCGGCGAGGATCGCCCCGCGCTTGATCTTCAGCTCCTCGAGCACGACCCGCGCGTTCTTGGGGTTGTCGCGCAGGGCGCCGGCCTCGAACACCGTCCAGCGCGAGGTGAAGTACACGAGGACCGCGAACAGCGCGATCACGAGCAGGTAGAGCCGGAGGATCGGGACTCTCATCAGACCAACGGCCTCCGGCCGTCGGTGCCCTGCCTCCGGGCCCGGTCGGAGACCAGCAGCAACAGCGCGAGCAGGACGAAGTTCGCGAGGATCGACGAGCCCCCGAAGGAGATGAAGGGCAGCGTCACGCCCGTGAGCGGGATCGCCTTGGTCACCCCGCCCACGATCACGAACACCTGGAGGGCGAAGACCGCGGTCAGGCCCGCGGCCAGCAGCCCCGAGAAGGAGTCCCGGGCGATCATCGCGATCTTGAAGCCACGCTCGACCACGAGCAGGTAGGTCAACAGCACGGCGCACGCCCCGAACAGCCCGAGCTCGTTCGTGATCACCGAGTAGATGAGGTCGGTCTGGGGCGCGGGCAGGAAGAACTTGCCGTTGGGCAGCGTGAGCATCGCCTGCCCGAAGCCCTGCCCGAACAGCCCCCCGTCGGCCTGGGCGAAGAGGGACTGGGCGACCTGGTAGGAGCCGCCGGTGGCGTTGTAGAGCTTGGTGTCGAACGGGTGCAGCCACGTGTCCACGCGCTGCTGCACGTGGCCCACGTGGGTGGCGAAGAACCACGCCCCCGCGCCGAACATCCCCAGGCCAATGGCCACGAACGAGAAGCGGTTCGTGGCGACATAGAGGATCGCCAGGAACCCCCCGAAGAACATCAGCGACGAGCCCAGGTCGCGGATGAACACGAGCAGGACCATGGCCGCCCCCCAGACCACGAGCAGCGGCCCGAGGTCCTTCACCCGCGGGATGTTCATCCCGAGCACGCGCCGGCCACCCTGGACCAGCACCTGCCGGGTGTCGCGCAGGTAGGAGGCGAGGAAGATGACGATCGCGAGCTTGGCGAACTCGGCGGGCTGGAACGCGCCGACGAGGGGGAACTTGATCGCGAGATAGGCCCCGTTGACGGGGGCGCCGATTCCCGGCACGCGCGGGAGCAGGAGCAGCCCGATCCCCGCCAGCGCGATCACGTAGCGGTAGCGCTCGAGGCGCCGGTAGTCGCGCAGGAACACGAGCGTGGCGGCGAACAGGACGAGCCCGAAGACGAACACCGTGGCCTGCTTGCGGGCCAGCGTCTCGTCGATCCGGTAGAGCATCACGAGCCCGAAGCACGCGAGCACGGCGACGAGTGGGAAGAGGTAGGGATCGGCGTAGGGCAGCGTCAGCCGGATGACGACGTGCGTGGCCAGGCAGAGCCCGAGGAAGATCAGGCCGTAGGTCACCGACCCGTTCGAGATCGCCTTGTTGTCGGCGACCTGCCCGTGGGCGCCCTGGATGAGGATCGCCGCGAAGCCGGCGGTGACGAGCAGCGAGGCGGGGATGAGCGCGAGCAGCTCGCGGTTGCGAGCGCTCACTTCGCCGCCAGCTTCCCGAGCTCGAGCTGGTCGACGAGGTCGCTCGCGTCGGCGTGGGAGCGCAGCTTGTGGTCGGTGATGACGTTGCGCCCCGCCCGGGGCACGGAGGCGAGCGGCACGCCCGAGACGTAGAAGGTCTCGTACATGTCGGCCCCGAAGGGACCCGAGATGGGCAGGCCGCGGAAGACGGCGACCCGGCCCTGGTCGTCCGTGCCCACGAAGAACACCTGGCGGGAGGCGAGCCACGCACCCGTGAGGACGAGCCCCAGGATCACCACGAGGGCGACGAGCGGGGCCAACCGCGGCCGGCGGCGCCGGCGGCGCGCTCCGCCCGATACCTCCGCGCCCGCGGGACGCGGCTGACGGCGCGACGCCCGGACCTCCGAGGCCGCCCGCGGCCGGGGCGGCGCGGCGACGGCCGCCGAGGCGCCCGTGGGCTGCTCGTCCGCGTCCGCGTCGCCCTCCCCCTCCACACGGAACAGGACGACGGTGATGTTGTCGCGCCCGCCCGCCGCGTTGGCGGCGTCGATGAGCCGCTCGCCGGCCTCGCGCAGGCCCTCCGAGCCGGTGACGATCCGCCCGAGGGTCTCCTCGTCGACCATCCCGGTGAGGCCGTCGGAGCACAGCAGGAACATGTCGCCGTCGCGCAGGCGCACGCTCTGGGTGTCCACCTCCACCGCGGGCTCGGGCCCCAGCGCGCGCGTGATCACGGAGCGCTGCGGGTGGACGGCCGCGGAGGCCTCGTCGAGCTTGCCCTGATCGATGAGGGCCTGGACGAGCGTGTGGTCGCGGGTGAGGCGCTCGAGCTCGCCGTGACGGACGCGGTAGAGACGCGAGTCCCCGACGTGGGCCACGGCGAGGTCATCGTCGTCCACGCGCACCGCGGTGAGCGTCGTGCCCATGCCCGCGCGCTCGCGGTCGCGGCGCGAGAGCTCGTGGATCCGGGCGTTGGCGGCGTGGGCCACGCGCGCGAGTCGTTCCTCCGTCGAGGCGCCGTCTCCCAGCCCCTGGCCCAGGCACTCCACGGCGAGGTGGGAGGCGACCTCGCCCGCCTGCGCCCCGCCCATCCCGTCGGCCACCGCGAACAGCGGCGGGGCCTCGAAGTAGGAGTCCTCGTTGCCGCGGCGCTGGCGGCCGGTGTCGGTGAGGGCGACGTGCTCGACGATCCTCATTGGGCGAAGGTGAACTCCGAGTCGCCGATGCGGATCACGTCGCCGGGGTGCAGCGGCTGCGGGCCGTGGACGGCCTCGCCGTTGAGGAAGGTGCCGTTCGTGGAGCCGAGGTCCTCGAGCACGAGCACGGGCCCCTCGCGGACCACCCGGGCGTGCTGGGAGGACGCGAAGGGATCCTCGAGCACGATCTCCACGTCGCCCCGTCCGAAGGTCACCCCGTCGTGGAGATCGTAGACCATCCCGGGGTCGTGGCCGGGGGCCTTCTCGACCACGAGCCGCGGCTCGCCCCCGTCGTCGCCGAAGGGCGCCGAGGCGGCGTGCAGCGACGTGGCGTCGGACGCCGTGCCGCGCCCTCCGTCCTCGCGCACCGCCCCGCCGCGACGCAGGTCGCGCAGCGCGGACCGGGCCACCCAGAGCAGGAACAGGTAGAGCACGAGCAGGAAGCCGAACTTCAGCGCGACGGAGATGGGCTCGAGCATGGCTAGGACTGCTCGAAGGTGACCCGCGAGTGGCCGAGCTCGATCACGTCGCCGGGCGCGAGGACGCGGGGACGCTCCACCCTGACCCCCCCGATGGCCACGCCGTTCGTCGAGCCGACGTCGGAGAGGACCCAGGAGCCACCACGCGGGCGGATCTCCGCGTGGCGGCGGGAGATGTTGGGATCGGCGAGCACGACGTCGCACTCCCGCGAGCGCCCGAGGACGGCGCCACCCGCGCCGATCACCACCCGCTTGCCGTCGTGCACGACCGCCGCGGTGGACTGCCGCGCCTGGGCCCGCTCCTCCAGGGGCTGCGCGAGGCGCTCGGCGGTCGAGTAGACCATCGTGTTGCCCGCGTCGCCCTGGGCCGGCTCCACCGCCCCGGCGTGCTGCGAGACGAGCCGTGCCTGGATGCCGAACTCCCCGAGTGAGAGGCGCTGGTCGGTCTTGAACTCGATGACGGGGCGGGAGAGGAGGGAGTAGCGCTCGCGACGCGCGTGCTCGAGCAGGTAGCCCGCGAGCTCGGCCCGCAGCGCGTCCTGCATCTCGTGGAGGCGGTCGGCGTCGGCGGGCGAGAGCCAGACGGCGTACTCGTTGGGGACGTAGGTGCGCGAGAGCGAGGGCGACTTGTGCTCCTCCATCTCACGGGCGAGCTTGCGGGCGATCTCCACCGGGCGGACTTCCGAGCGAAAGGCGCGGGAGAACGTCCCCTCCACGAGGCCCGCGATCTTCGACTCCAGGCTCTTGAGCACGCTCATGGGGTGCGCAGGGGAGCGCTCGGCCATGCTAGGGAAGACACGCCGACCGCCGCCACTCCCGCGGCGAGGGCGGCGAGGGCGATCGGGACGGACGCCACCGAGGCCGTGGCGGCGGCGAGGGCGAGCGCCCACACGAGGGGACCGAGCACGCGGTGGGTCCGGGCGGTGAGCGGCAGGAGCGCGGCGGCCAGGGCCCAGAGGACCACGAGCCCGAGGCGCGGATCCTGCAGCAGGGGCCGCAGGACGTCGTCCAGGGCGCCGGCGAGGGCCCGCCGCCAGCCCGGGGCGGGCAGCGGACCGCCCAGGAGCTCGCGGCGCGCGAGCGGCTCAGCGAGCAGAAGCCACCAGGCGGCGAGCGCGGCGAGAGCGGCGCGGCGCACCGGCGTCCGGGCCAGCGCGGCGAGCGCCGGGGCCGCCGGGGCGAGGCCGAGGAGGCCGAGGAGGGGAGCGAGGGCGGGGAGCGACCACAGCGCCGGGGCGCGGGGAAGCAGCACGGGTGGGGCGGCGAGGGCGGCGGCGAGCACGACCGCGGCGCCATGCTCGTGGAGGTGGAGGAACACCCAGCCCACCGCGACGAGCGCCCCGACCAGCCACGCCAGCCGGGGCAGCAGGAAGACGGAGACGGCGGCCGCGAGCGCCACCGCGGGCGCGACGCCGGGAGCGTCCAGGAAGGTGGTCCCGAGCGACGCCAGTCCCCCTGCCGAGACGGCGGCCACCACCCGGACCGGGAGCTGGCGCGCGCGGCGGGGCTCGTCGAGCTCGCCCCATACCACGGGTTGCCCCGCCCGGATCGCGCCGCGCCCGTCGTGAGACGACTTCCTCCCGCCGCGCGGCGCCTGGCGGCGCAGGAGCGGCAGGGGGGGCACACGACGCGTCGGCGTCGGCGTCGGCGCCGGCGCGTCGCGCGGTCGGGTCCACCCCGGGTCGTCCCCGAGCACGGGCAGGGCGGCGGCGAGGGCCTCGCGCAGCTCGGGCAGCTCGAGCCGGAAGTCGGGATCGGGGTGCAGCGCGGTGTCCAGTGCCTCGCCGAGCGCCCCGGGCAGGTCGGGACGCCGCAGGGCGAGGGGCGGCAGCGGCTCCCCGAGCCGACGCGCCGTGGCGGCGGGCGTGGCCGCGCGGACCGGGTTTTCGCCCGTCCATCCCTCGTAGAGCACGAGGGCGAGCGCGTAGACGTCGGCCACCGGGGTCACCCGGCGGCCCTCGGCCTGCTCGGGAGCCATGTAGGCGAGCGTCCCCACGACGTCGCCCGTCACCGTGAGCGGGTCTCCCCCCGTGACATGGGCCACCCCGAAGTCACAGAGCTTCGCCGGCGGCGCGCCCGGCCGCTGCTCCTCCGGGACGAGCACGTTGCCCGGCTTGACGTCGCGGTGCACGACCCCACGCTCGTGAGCGTGCGCGAGCGCCCCGGCCAGGGCGAGGCCGATCTCGGCGACGTCCCGGTCCGACAGCGCGCCCTCGGCGAGGAGCGCGGAGAGTGGGCTGCCCCGGACCCACTCCGAGACGAGGTAGGCGGCGTCCGCGTCGCGCGCGGCCTCGTAGAGGGCGACGATCGCGGGGTGCGAGAGCCGGGCCGCGGCGATCGCCTCGCGCCAGCCGCGGTCGGCGCCGGGGCGGGCGGGTCCCAATCTCTCCACGGGCACCACCTTGATCGCGACCTGACGCCCCAGGCGCTCGTCGCGCGCGAGCCAGACCGTCCCGAACGCCCCGGTCCCGAGGCGGCGCACCGGCTGGTAGCGGTCGAGCAGGAGCCCACGGGGGACCACCTGCCCCGTCGCCGCCGTCGCATCCATGCCGTCTTCGCCTTCGGGCAACCCCCTCCATCCTCCTCTTCGCCGCAACGAAACGCCCGGATGCCGCCGCGCGCCGTGTCAGGATGGTGCCGTCCACCCTCCGAGAGGAGCTTCGACCCTGTCGTTCTTCGACGACGCCGACGCCCCCCGTCG
>JBBSGJ010000101.1:0-8279 GCA_038254195.1 Solirubrobacterales bacterium | reverse complement strand
TACCGCGTGGTGACGCCGGGCGCGGCGCCGATCGCCCCCCCGGCGGGCGGTGGCCCCACCTTCTGCTTCGTCGACGAGGAGGAGCGCGGCGCCCTGCGCGTGTTCCTGCGCGCCCTGCGCCGCCTCCCGCTCGAGGAGGCCTGGACCGCCCGGGTGGCGTCCGCGCGCGACGCGGCTCCGGCGGGCGCCCTGCGCCGGGAGGTGCGTGAGCGCATCGAGTGGACCGACGCCCCGCCCGAGCAGGCCGTGGCGGGAGCGCAGGTCGTCGTCCTGTGCTCCTCCGGGCTCTCCCCCGCCCCCGGGGGGATCCTGCGGGCCCGCGCCGCCGGCGCGTCGCCGCTCGTCTCCCGGCTGCCCATCTACGAGGAGTCCGCGACCGGCCTGCTGTTCGAGCCCGGGGACGTCGAGGTGCTCGCCGCGCAGATGGAGCGCCTGATCGCCGACCCCGCCCTCGGCGGCCACGTGCCCCCGCGAGGGTGGGACGAGGTCGCCGGCGAGCTCGAGGAGGTCTACGCCGGGCTCGTGGCACGGCGCCACGACGGACGCGGCCGCCCCGACGTGCGCGCCCGTCTACGCGGCCGCCCGCTCATCGACGTCGACCTCCACATGCACACCGACCACTCCCATGACTGCGCGACGCCCGTGGAGGTCCTGCTCCGCGAGGCCTCCGGGCGCGGGCTCGGGGCCATCGCGATCACCGACCACAACGAGATCTCCGGTGCGCTCGAGGCCGCGAAGAAGGCGGACGGCATCAAGGTGATCGTCGGCGAGGAGGTCAAGACGGGCGACCAGGGGGAGGTCATCGGCCTCTTCCTGTCGGAGAAGATCCCCCGGGGGATGTCGCTGGAGGACACGATCGCCGAGATCCGGCGTCAGGGCGGCGTGGTCTACGTCCCCCATCCCTTCGATCGCCTCCACTCCGTGCCGGACTACGAGCATCTCTGCGCCGTGCTCGCCGACGTCGACGCCATCGAGGTCTTCAATCCCCGGGTGGCCATCGGAGAGTTCAACGAGGAGGCCGTGCGCTTCGCGGCCAAGTACCGCATCCCCGGCGGGGCGGGCTCCGACGCGCACGTGCCCCAGGGGCTCGGCTCGGTGCGGATCCGCATGCGCGACTTCGACGGGCCGGAGGAGTTCCTCGAGTCCCTGCGGGAGGCCGACGTCATCCGCACCCCCGCGAACCTCCTCTACGTCCAAGCCCTGAAGTTCCTCCAGACCACCGCGCTCCCGAAGCCCGCGCGCGAGGCGGTCCGCGACGCCCGCGTGCGGCGCGCGGCGCGCAAGTCCTGATGCAGCCCCAAGGAGCGCGGCGGCCCGCGTCCAATCCCCCGCGGGTGCCCGCCACGGACGACGAGATACGCGAGAAGTACCTCGAGCGGGCGATCCGCGAGCTCAACACCTTCGGCCGGGAGGCGAGCGAGTGCGAGCTCTGCCCCCGGGGCTCGTTCACGCCCGTGCTCGGCTCGGGCCATCCCCAGGCCGACGTCATGCTCCTGAAGTGGGCGCCGCGGCCCAGTGAGGTCGAGGAGGGCGTGGCGTTCTACGGCCGCTCGGGGAGCGCCCTCCAGAAGTCCCTGCGCCGGCTGGACATCGATCCCCTCGCCGTCTACGGGACGCTCTGCGTGAAGTGCCCCGTGCCCGACCCGGCCCTCGCCGACCCCGCCTGCGTGGCGCGGATCGCCGAGGAGGTGGCGATCGTGCGGCCGCGGATGGTCGTGGTGATGGGCGAGGAGGCCCGGCGCGCACTCAACGAGGTCAGCCTGCCGCTGGCCCGGGAGCTCGCGGACCGGCCCGGGGAGATCCAGTCCCTGACGCCCTCGGTCGAGGGCCTGCTCACCCCCGACATCGACGCCTCGCTGGACGAGGAGGGCTCCAAGCGGGAGTTCTGGCGGACGTTCCGGGTGCTCGGGGACTGGTGGGCGGACCTGCCGCCGTACTAGCGCCGGAGGGCCCGCGCGTGTGCGAATCACGCCTCCAGGACGATCTTGCCGAGCTTGCCCCCGGCGGCGAAGGCGTCGTAGGCCTCGGTGGCATGCTCGAGTCCGAAGGTGGCGGCGAGGGGGACCTCGATCGTCCCCGCGGCGATCAGGGGCAGGACGTGACGCTCGACGAGCCGGGTCGCCGCGGCCTTCTCCTCCAGCGGACGGGCGCGGAGGGTCGAGCCGTGGATGCGTCCGCGCCTGGCCATGAGGAGGCCGAGGTTGAGCTCGCCCTTCGCCCCGGCGCCGATCCCGATCGTGGCGATCCGGCCGTTCGTGGCCAGGGCCTGGAGGTTGCCGGCGAGGTTCGGGGCGCCCACGAGCTCGAGGATCACATCCCACGGGCCGTGCTCCTCCCATCCCTCGTGGGGCAGGACCTCGGCCCCGAGGGCGGCCACGGCGTCGCGCTTGTCCTCGGCGCGCACCGTGGCGGTGACGCGCGCGCCCGCCGCGCGCCCGAGCTGGATCGCCGCCGTGCCCACGCCGCCCGCCCCGCCGTGGACGAGCAGCTTCTCGCCCATCCGCAGCCCGGCCTGGGTGAACAGCGCGTCGTGGGCGGTCGTGAAGACCTCGGGCAGGCCGCCCGCGTGCGCCCAGTCCAGGCTCTCGGGGACCGCCATGAGCTGGCGCTCGTGGACGAGGCAGAGCTCGGCCTGGCCGCCGCCGGCCACGATCGCCATCACGCGGTCACCGAGCGCCCAGCGCGAGGGGCCCGGGCCGAGCTGGGCCACCTCTCCGGCGAGCTCGAGGCCGGGGATGTCCGGCGGGGCGCCGGGCGGGGCGGGGTAGCGCCCGCGGCGCTGCATCATGTCCGCGCCGTTCAGGCCGGCGGCGCGGACGCGGACGAGGACCTCACCGCCGGAGGGCTCGGGATCCGGGTGGTCGCAGACGAGGAGCTCCTCGTCGCGGATGGTGACGGCGCGCACCCGCGCATCCTGGCACGTCGCTGCGGTGTTGGCGGGAGTCAGGCCCGGTCGAGCACGGCGACGCACTCGATGTGCGGGGTCTGGGGGAACATGTCGACGGGACGGACGCGGCCCAGGACGTAGCCGAGCTCGGTGAGCTGCGCGGCGTTCGGCGCGAGCGTCGTCGGGTTGCAGGAGATGTAGACGATCCGGCGCGGCGCGGCCTCGGCGATCCTGCGCACGACCTTCTGGGAGAGGCCGGAGCGCGGCGGGTCGACGACGACGACGTCCGGCTTCCCCGCCTCGGCGACGAGGTCGCGCATGGCGACGCGGACGTCGCCCGCGTAGAACCGCGCGCGATCGACGCCGTTGCGCTGCGCGTTGAAGATCGCGTCGGCGACCGCCTCCGGGACGAGCTCGAGCCCGAAGAGCTCACCCGCCCGCGGCGCAAGGGTGAGCCCGACGGTCCCGATCCCGCAGAAGAGGTCGTAGAGCCGCTCGTGGCCGCGGAGATCCGCGAGCTCCGCCGCGAGCCCGTAGAGCACCTCGGCCATCTCGGTGTTCGTCTGGAAGAACGCGTGGGGGGAGATCGCCAGCGACAGGTCCCCGAGCTCCTCCTCGAGGTGCTCCACCCCGCGGACGAGCTCGGTCTCCCCCCTCTGGGTGGTCTCCCCGAGCCCGGCGTGGCGGGTGATGAGGACGGAGTCGACTTCCGCGGCGTCGGCCAGGCCGTCGGAGTCGACGTCGCCCGGGCTCACGACGAGCCGCAGCTGGAGCTGACCCGTGCGCCGGCCCTCGCGGACGACGAGGTTGCGCAGGCGCCCCTCGTTCGTCCGGCGGTCGTAGGCGGGGAGGCCCTGCCCGCGGCACCACGTCACCACCCGGGCCAGCGCGGCGTTGGCCCGCGCGGAGATGAGCAGACAGTCCTCGACGGCGACGATCTCCTCCCAGCGCCCGGGGGCGTGGAAGCCGCAGACCAGCCCGCCGTCCGCCCCGCTCCCGAAGGAGAGCTCGACCTTGTTGCGGTAGCGCCACTGCTCCAGCGCCGGGACGATGGGCTCGAGCGTGAAGGCGTCGAGGTGGCCGATGCGCCGCAGGGCCTCGTCGACCTGTGCGGACTTGACCTCGAGCTGGCGCGCGTAGGGCAGGACCTGCCACGGCGCCCCGGGGTGATCGGCGACCGGCGCGATCCGCTCGGGCGAGGGCTCGAGGACCTCCACCGCCCGGGCCTCGGCCCACGAGCGCTTGGCCTTGCCGACTACGGCGCGGACCCGGTCGCCCGGCAGCCCACCCGCGACGAACAGCACGAACCCCTCGTGCCGCGCCACGCCGGCGCCGCCGTAGGCGAGCGAGTCGACGGTGACCTCGAGCTCGTCGCCCCGGCGCGGGCGGGGCTGGGCGGTGGTGGTGGACACGCACCCAGGCTAGGCCGGTGGCCGTCAGGCGCTCAGGCGCTTCTCGACGGCGGAGAGCACGCCCTTGCGGTTGCCGTGGCGGCGCTCGTAGACGCGGACCTGGCGGAGCTGGGCGGGCGTGAGCTCGCCGAGCCGCTCGGCCACCTGCGCGGCGGTGAGGTCATCGTAGTTCAGGACGGGGAAGGCCGGGCCGACCCCCACCGCCCGCCGGGCGCGGTCCACCTGCTGGAGCGCGAGATCGGCCCCCGGGGCGCCGCGGACGCGCCCCATGAGCTGGTCGGCGTCGGCGAGCACGTCCTCGAGCTCGCGCCGGCCGCGGCGCACGAGGTCGGCCACGAGGCCGTTGGCCGCCTCGCGGGTCATGTGCCCCCGGGCCACGGCATCGTCGACCGCCGCCTGGAGGCGCTCGCGGGAGAGCAGGACGAGGTTGAGGGACTCGGCCGCCCGCGCGAGCGTGTCGCGGAGCGTCCCCACGCCCTGGGCGACGCGGCTCGCCTCCCCGTCCTCCTCGGGCGCCGGCTGGTCCTGCGACCTCGTCCTGGGCTGTGGCATCGGCTCCCTCCCCGAAAGCGACGTCGGCGCGAGGCTATCGCACGAGCAGTTCGAGCAGGGCCTTCTGGACGTGCCGCCGGTTCTCGGCCTGGTCCCAGATCCGCTGCCGGTCGCCGTAGAGGATCTCCGCCGAGATCTCCTGTCCCGGGTGCGCGGGCAGGCAGTGCAGCGCGACCGCCCCGGGGGCCGCCCGGTCGAGCAGGGCCGCGTCGAGCCGATAGGGCGCGAGCGCGGCGCGGCGGGCCTCCGCGGTCTCCTCGTCGCCCATGGACACCCACACGTCGGCGTACACCGCGTGGGCGCCGGCGACCGCCTCCGCCGGGTCCTCGAAGACCGTTCCCTCGTCGAGCGTGTAGCCGCGGGGCGAGGCGGTCACGACCTCCACGCCGGCCCTCGCCCCCAGCCGGACGAGCGAGCGCGCGACGTTGTTGCCGTCCCCGACGTAGGCGAGCCTGAGCCCGTCGAGCTCGCCGAAGGCCTCCTGCAGGGTCATGAGATCGGCGAGTGCCTGGCAGGGGTGGTGGCCCGCGGTGAGCATGTTCACGACCGGGACAGTGCTCTCGGCGGCGAGCGCCCGCACCCACTCGTCGGCGCCGGTGCGGACCCCGATCGCCGAGACGTGGCGCGAGAGCACGCGGGCCGTGTCGCCCACGGACTCCCCCCGGTCGAGCTGCAGATCCTCCCCGCGCAGGACCATGGGGTGCCCGCCGAGCTCGGCGATGCCCGTCTCGAAGGAGACGCGGGTGCGCGTGCTCGGCCTGAGGAAGAGCAGGGCCACCGCGCGGCGCTCGAGGGCCGAGGAGGAGAGCGGGGCGGCCTTGAGCTCGCGGGCCCGGGCCAGCAGCGCCCCGAGCTCGTCGCGCGACACTTCGTCGCCCGTGAGGAAGTGGCGCGTGATCACGTGGAACATCTACCACGCCCGTGCCTCCTAACGCCCCAAGCGCAGCCCGAATCCCCGCAGCATGAACAGCGCGCGTTCCCCCGCCCCGCCCGGCGCCGGGAGCACCCCGAGCTGGCGCGCGGCGTCGTAGAGGTCGAAGAACGTGCGCACGCGGGAGAGCCGCTCGTGCTCGGTCTCGGCGAAGACCACGGCCTGGACGACGAGGAAGCGCCGGGTGGCCGGCATCCCCTCCAGCGAGCCGCGATGGGTCCCGAGGACCTTCACCGGCGCCGCCAGGTACTCCCCGCCGGTCAGCCGCGGCCCCGTCTGCTCCATCCGGACGTCGGGGAACGCGGTCCACAGCCGCGCGGCGTGCGCACCGAGGGCCGCCAGGCCATCGAGCGGCACGCGGCAGACCGGGTCCTCGTAGTGCAGCCGGGCGCCGCAGAGCGGGGCGAAGGCGGCCGCGTCGCGTCCCGTCCACGCGGCCTGCCAGGCGTCGAAGAGCTCGTCGGGGCTCAGAAGGCGGCCCGGCCCGCGTCGGGCGTCGAGGCCTGCGCGTGCAGCACCCGCGGGATCCGCCCCGCCGCCCGGGCGAGCCGCCCCGCCTCCACTCCGCGCCGGACGGCGATGGCCATCGCCACGGGGTCCTGGGCCCGCGTGATCGCCGAGGAGGCCATGACCGCGGCGCACCCGAGCTCCATCGCCTGGGCGGCGTCCGAGGCCGTCCCCACCCCCGCGTCGAGGATCACGGGCACGGACACCCGCTCGACGAGGAGGGCGAGGTTGTAGGGGTTGCGGATCCCCATGCCCGACCCGATCGGCGAGCCGAGCGGCATGACCGCGGCGCACCCCACGTCCTCCAGCCGCCGGGCGAGGACGGGGTCGTCAGTCGTGTAGGGCAGGACGGTGAAGCCCTCGTCGACAAGCCGCTCGGCGGCGTCGAGCAGCTCGACCGCGTCGGGCAGCAGGGTGTCCTCGTCCCCGATGACCTCGAGCTTGATCCAGTCGGTTCCGAAGGCCTCGCGGGCGAGCCGGGCGGTCATCACCGCGTCGCGGGCGGTGGAGCACCCCGCGGTATTGGGCAGGACGGCGAGCCCGGCATCGCGCAGGACGTCGAGGACCGAGCCCGACTGGGCGGGGTCGACGCGACGCAGGGCGACGGTGGCGAGCTCCGCGCCGGAGGCGCGCACGGCGGCGTCGAGGGCCTCCAGCGAGGAGAAGCGCCCCGTGCCGATGATGAGCCGGGAGGTGAGCTCCTTCTCGCCGATCCGCCAGGTGTCGGGGTTCGCGCCCATCAGCCGCCCTGCATGGCCGTGAGGACCTCGACGCGGGCGCCGTCGGCGAGCGGCGTGCGCTCCCATGCCCCACGCGGCACGACCTCGGTGTCGACGGCGACCGCGACCCCGCGCGCGTCGGAGGGGAGGTCGAGGAGAGGGAGGACGGCCGCGACCGTCGCCCCGGAGCGGATCTCCCGAGGCTCGCCGTTCAGGGAGATGGTCATGCGCGGACCGCCATGAACCTCCGGGGGTCCAGCGCGCCGAGGTGCGGCTCGTCGCCGTCGACGACCGCCGCGACGAGCTCGCCGGTCAGCGGGGCGAGGAGGACGCCGTTGCGCCCGTGGCCCACGGCCCAGACGAGCCCGGGCTCCCACCCGGGGCCCACCGCCGGGAGGTTGTCGGGGGTCGCGGGCCGCAGCCCCGCGGTGCTCTCCTCGAGCACCCACTCCGAGATCCCCGGGACGAGCTCCATGGCATCGCGCAGCAGCTCGTGGACGCCCCCGGCCGTCACCGCGGTGTCCCAGCCCCGCTCCTCCATCGTCGCCCCCAGCACGTAGCGGCCGTCCCCCCGGGGGACGAGATAGCCGTCGGCCATCCGCAGCACGCGCGCGACCGCCCCGGGACCGGCGGGATCGCGCAGGCGGAGGATCTGCCCCTTGACGGGCCGGACGGGAACCCCGTCGCGCACCCCGCCCGCCCAGGCGCCGGCGGCGATGACGATCCACTCGGCCTCCACCCGCCCTCCGCCGGCGAGGACGACCCCGCCGGGCAGCTCGAGGCGCTCGACCTCCCCGCGGCGCACCTCCACCCGGGTGGCGAGCGCGGCGACGAGCGCCCGCGGGTCCACCGCGTGATCGCCGGGGACGTCGAGGGCGAGGCGGATCGTCGGCGCCAGCGCGGGCTCGAGGCGCCGGGCCCGCGAGGGCAGCAGGCGCTCCACGGGCAGGCCGAGCTCTACGCGGAAGGCGAGCTCGCGCTCGAGCGCCTCGGCCTCGTCGCGATCGCGCGCGACCATGAGCGCGCCGGGCTCGTGCAGGGGGACGCCGAGCTCCGCCGCCCAGGCCGGGTAGCACCGCGCGGACTCGACCCCGGCGCGGAGGAGGTCCTCCTCCCCGAAGGCGGCCTCGGTGACCGGGGCGAGCATCCCCGCGGCGGCGTGGGTCGCCGCCCCCGGCGTCTCCCCCCGCTCGAGGACGACGGTGCGCAGGCCGCGCCGCGCGCACGCCCACGCGCAGCTCAGGCCGATAATCCCGCCGCCGACGACGGCG
>JBBSGJ010000100.1:0-8340 GCA_038254195.1 Solirubrobacterales bacterium | reverse complement strand
GCCGCGCTGGACGCTCTCCTGGCCGCGGGTGCGGGGGCAGCCTTCTCCCCGGTCGTCGTCGCCTCCGCCGTGGCCCTGTCGGAGAAGGTGCCCGACCCCTCGCTGCGCCCCCACGGCTCGGTCCTCGCCGTCGGCGAGCTGGTCGACCTCGAGGAGTACGCGCGCGAGCTCGTGGCCGCGGGCTACGAGCGCGTGGAGCAGGTGGAGGACCGCGGCCAGTTCGCGGTGCGCGGCGGGCTGCTCGACCTCTTCGGAGCCACCGAGGACCGCGCGGTTCGCGTCGACCTCTTCGGTGACGAGATCGAGTCCCTGCGCTGGTTCTCCACGTTCACCCAGCGCTCCCTCGGCGAGGCCGAGCGCGTCGAGGTGTCCCCCGCGGCCGAGCTCGCCGTGGAGTATCGGGAGCTCGCGGAGATCGCCGCGCTTGAAGAGGAGGATCAGCGCCCGGACATCGCCGAGCTGCTTCCCGTCGGGGACTTCCACGCGTTCCTCGACCTCCTGCCCCCCCACGCCGAGGTCGTGCTCGCCGCCGAGGAGGACATCGCCCCGGCGCTGGCCGACCACTGGGCCGACGTCACCGCCGCGTTCCACGACGCCGACGCGCACCACCTCTACGTCCGGCCCGAGGAGGCCTTGGAGCGGCGTGCGCGCGTGCGCCTCTCCTCCCGGGACGCCGACCAGCCCTTCGCCTTCCGGGCCCAGAGCGCCGACCTCGCCGCGCGCTCCCTGCGCGAGGCCGAGCCCGAGCTCGAGAAGCTCGTGCGCTCGGGCTACCGCACGGTCGTCGCCTTCCCGCAGAAGGGTCAGGGCGAGCGGGTGGCCTACAACCTCGCGCGCCTGCGGGCGGATTGGGACGGAGGATCCGGTCCCCGGAGCGTCCTCTTCCGCGAGGCCACGCTCCGTGACGGCTTCGTCGCCGCCGGGCTGAAGCTCGCGGTAATCCCCGAGCACCGGCTCTTCCACCGCCGGCGGGGGGCCCGGGGTGGGCGGGATCGTGATCACGGTCGCGGCCGCCGCGGCGCGCTGCGCTCCTTCGCCGACCTCCGGACGGCCGACATCGTCGTCCACGAGGATCACGGCGTCGCGCGCTTCGCCGGCTTCGACACCAAGGCGGTGGCGGGGGTCACCCGCGACTACCTCGAGCTCGAGTTCGCCGGGACGGACAAGGTGTTCATGCCCGTCGACCAGCTCGCGAAGATCTCGCGCTACATGGGCGCGGGTGCGAACGTCACCCCGACGCTGTCCAAGCTCGGAGGCACCCGCTGGGAGACCCTCAAGGCCAGGGCCCGCAAGGCCGCGCAGGAGCTCGCGGGCGAGCTGCTGAACCTCTACGCCGAGCGCCGGCGGCGCGCGGGCCACCCGTTCCCCCCCGACGGCGAGTGGCAGCGCGAGTTCGAGGAGCGCTTCCCCTATCGCGAGACCGCGGACCAGCGCGAGGCGATCGAGGTCGTCAAGGAGGACATGGAGACCGCGCGCCCGATGGACCGCCTCATCTGCGGCGACGTCGGCTACGGCAAGACCGAGGTCGCCCTGCGCGCGGCGTTCAAGTGCGCCGCCGACGGCCGGCAGGTCATGGTCCTCGTCCCCACGACGATCCTCGCCCAGCAGCACTTCGGCACGTTCTCCGAGCGACTGCGCGACTACCCCTTCACCATCGAGCACGTCTCGCGCTTCCGGCCCCCGGCCGAGCAGAAGGCGGCGATCGCGCGCTTCGCCGAGGGCAAGGCCGACATCCTCATCGGAACCCATCGCCTCCTGTCCCGCGACGTCAGGCCCAAGGAGCTCGGCCTGCTCGTGGTCGACGAGGAGCAGCGCTTCGGGGTCAAGCAGAAGGAGCTCCTGCGCCAGCTCAAGCTCCGCGTCGACGTCATCGCGATGTCGGCGACGCCCATCCCCCGCACGCTGCAGATGTCGCTCGCGGGCGTGCGCGACATCTCGGTGATCGAGACGCCGCCCGAGGGTCGCCTGCCCGTGAAGACCTACGTCGGCGAGTACGACGAGCAGCTCGTCAAGCAGGCGATCGAGCGGGAGATGGCGCGCAAGGGCCAGGCGTTCTTCGTGCACAACCGCGTGGAGTCGATCGACGAGACCGCCGAGCGCCTGCGCGGGCTCGTCCCCGGCGCGCGCTTCGCGGTCGCCCACGGCCAGATGGACGAGCGTGACCTCGAGGAGCGGATGCTCGCGTTCTTCCGCGGGGACGCCGACGTGCTCGTGTGCACCTCGATCATCGAGTCGGGGATCGACATCCCCGAGGCCAACACGCTCATCGTCGAGCGCGCCGACCAGTTCGGCCTGGCCCAGCTCTACCAGATCCGCGGGCGGGTCGGGCGCTCGAAGCAGCGGGCCTACGCCTACATGCTCTATCCGAGCGCCGCCGCCCTGACCCCGGACGCGGCCCAGCGGCTCTCTGCCCTCTCAGACCACACCGAGCTCGGCGCGGGCTTCAAGATCGCCATGCGCGACCTGGAGATCCGCGGCGCGGGCAACCTCCTGGGCGACGAGCAGTCGGGCCATGTCGCCGCCCTCGGCTTCGAGCTCTACATGCAGATGCTCGACGAGGCGGTCGCCGAGGCGCACGTAACTGCCGGCGAAGCCGGCGATCTGGACGACGCGTGGGAGCCTGTCCGCCTCGACGTGAACGTGGACGCCTACGTCCCGGCCGACTACG
This sequence comes from Solirubrobacterales bacterium, assembly GCA_038254195.1. GTDB lineage: Bacteria > Actinomycetota > Thermoleophilia > Solirubrobacterales > Solirubrobacteraceae > JBBQAA01. The sequence goes on along the minus strand of JBBSGJ010000100.1, from coordinate 5,672 downwards.
TCCCCTACGAGCAGGCGAAGATCGACATCCACCGGCGGATCGCCGGCGCGCGCGACGTGGCCGAGCTCGTTGCGCTGCGCGAGGAGGTCGAGGACCGCTTCGGGCCGCTGCCCCCGCCGCTCGAGAACCTCCTGCTCCTCCAGCAGGCGCGCATCAAGCTCGGGCGCGCGGGCGCGCGTACGGTGACCTTCCGCCAGGGCCGCCTGGCGGTCACGCCGGTCGAATTGGACTCGACCCGGGCGAAGGCGCTGCGGGCCGAGCTGCCGGGCGTGGTGTACGAATCCGGGCGCTCCCAGCTCTCGCTGCGGGTGCCCGACGACCCGGCCCAGCACTTCCCCGCGGTGGTCCGCGCGGCCGACGCGCTGCTCGCCGTGGCGTCGTGAGCGCGTTGAGCGTCGCTTCAGGTACCCGATGCTAGCCTCGCACGCGATGCGTCAACTTCGGACGGTCCTGGCGCTCGGCGCCTTTTTCGTTTCTATGGCGGTGCTTGCCGCGTGTGGTGGTGCCTCCGGGAGCTCCGTCGCCACCGTCGGCGACAGCCAGATCACGCAGTCCACGTTCGATCACTGGTTCGCCATCGTGGCCAGGAGCAACGCGTCCCAGGCCGGGGGCGGCAAGGTCACCATCCCGGATCCGCCGACCTACCCGAAGTGCATCGCGGCGCTGCGCACGCTCAACGCCAAGAGCGCCCCCAAGAACGCGCCCAAGCAGTCCGAGAAGCAGTACAAGGGCATCTGCAAGTCGCAGTACGAGCAGTACCGCGACCAGGCGATGAACTTCCTCATCCAGGGCCAGTGGGTGCAGGGCGAGGCCAAGGACCAGGGCATCTCCCTCTCCGAGAAGGAGCTGCAGGCCTCCTTTCAAAAGCAGAAGAAGCAGGCGTTCCCCAAGGAGAAGGAATTCAAGAAGTTCCTCGCGCAGTCGGGGATGACCGTCGACGACCTCCTCTTCCGGGTCAAGGTCGACACCCTGGCCAACCGGCTCAAGGCCAAGGCCAACAAGGCCGTCAAGAAGGTCACACAAGCCGACGTCGCGGCCTACTACGCCAAGCACAAGTCACAGTTCGGCACCCCCGAGCAGCGGACCCTGCGCATCGTCCTCACGCGCAAGCGCGCGAAGGCCGAGCGGGCGCTGAAGGCTCTGCGCTCGGGCCAGAGCTTCAAGAAGGTGGCGAAGACGTACTCGATCGACAAACGCACGAAGAGCTCCGGCGGGCTGCTGCCCGGCGTGGCCAAGGGCCAGGAGGAGGCGCAGCTCGAGAAGGCGGCGTTCGCGGCGCCGAAGGGCAAGCTGGTGGGCCCGGTCAAGGCGCCCTTCGGCTTCTACATCCTGCGCGTGGAGAAGATCAAGCCGGCCAAGCAGGACCCGCTGGCGAAGTCCGCGCCCTCCATTCGCCAGCAGCTCACGGCCCAGCGTCAGAACGACGTGCTCCAGACGTTCATCAAGCGCTTCCGCAAGAAGTGGACGAGCAGGACGGACTGCAAGGCCGCCTTCAAGGTCGAGGGCTGCAAGGGCTTCAAGAAGAAGCCGAGCCCCGCCCCGACGCAGACGCCGACCCCCACGCCGACGCCGGCTCCGCCGCCGCCCGGCGCGGGCCGCACGCCGACCCCCACGCCGCCCCCCAAGACCGGAAGGTGAGCGACGGGCGGGCCGAGGCGCTGCTCGCCCTCGACGACCTGACCCGGCGGCTGCGCCGGGAGTGCCCGTGGGACGCCGAGCAGGACGAGCGCTCGATCGTGCCCCATACCGTCGAGGAGGCCTACGAGCTCGCGGATGCCGCTCAGTCGGGCGACGACGCGAAGCTCGTCGACGAGCTCGGTGACGTGCTCTTCCAGGTGCACTTCCTCTCGCTGTTGCTCGAGGAGCGCGGGGTGGGCTCGCTGGCCGGGGTGGCCGCGGGGGTCCACACCAAGCTCGTCCGCCGTCATCCGCACGTGTTCGGCGAGACCGAGGTGGAGGGAGCGGGGGAGGTCCTGCGCAACTGGGACCGCATCAAGGCGGGCGAGGAGGGGCGCGAGCGGGGGCTGTTCGCCGAGGTGCCGGAGAACCTGCCGGCCCCCCTCTACGCGCGCAAGGTCCAGCGCCGGGCCGCCGCGAGCGGCTTCGATTTCGGGCACGTCCCCTACGACGCGATCGCCGCCGAGCTCGAGGAGCTCGAGGCCGCCGGGGAGGATCGCGACGCCGCGTTCGGCGAGGTGGGGGACGTGCTGTTCGCCGCGGTCAACGTGGCCCGCAAGCTGCGGGTCGATCCCGAGCTCGCGCTGCGCGCGGCCGCCGACCGCTTCCGCGAGCGGGTGGAGGGCGCGGTCGAGCTCGCGGCGCGCGACGGCTCAGACTGGGAGCATCTACGGCCCGAGGAGCAGCTCGGGTACTACGCGCAAGCCACACTGGGAGACGAGTGAGCCAGATCCAGTCCGTCCACGGCCGCCAGATCCTTGATTCGCGGGGGAACCCCACGGTCGAGGTCGAGCTCACCGTGCGCTCGGGAGCGTGGGGGCGGGCGGCGGTGCCCTCCGGCGCGTCGACCGGCGAGTTCGAGGCCGCGGAGCTGCGCGACGGTGGCGCGGCCTGGCTCGGCAAGGGCGTGTCGCGGGCCGTGGGCAACGTGAACGGGGAGATCGCCGGGGCGGTCTCCGGGCGCGATGTGGCCGACCAGTCCGGGCTCGACCGCGCGCTCGTCGAGCTCGACGGCACGGACAACAAGGGGCGCCTGGGCGCCAACGCGATCCTCGCGGTCTCGCTCGCCGCCGCGCACGCGGCGGCCGCCGAGGAGCGCCTGCCACTGTGGCGCCACCTGGGCGGGGAGACGGCGCACGTGCTGCCGGTGCCGATGATGAACGTCCTGAACGGCGGGGCCCACGCCGACAACCGGGTCGACTTCCAGGAGTTCATGGTCGTGCCCGTGGGGGCTGACTCCTTCGGCGAGGCCCTGCGCATGGGCGCCGAGGTCTTCCACGCGCTCAAGAAGACCCTCCACGCCCGGGGCCTGAGCACGGCGGTGGGTGACGAGGGCGGCTTCGCTCCGGACTTCGAGTCCAACGAGGCGGCCCTGGAGGCGCTCGTGGCCGGCATCGAGGCCGCGCGCTACACCCCGGGCGAGGACATCGCCATCGCGCTCGACCCCGCCACGAGCGAGCTGCGCGACGAGTCGGGCTACGTCCTCGAGCACGAGGGGCGCACGCTGTCCTCCGCGCAGCTCACCTCCTACTGGGCCGACCTGGCCGCGCGCTACCCGATCCTCTCCATCGAGGACGGCATGGACGAGGAGGACTGGGCGGGCTGGGCCGCGCTCACCGATCGGCTGGGGAAGACCGTGCAGCTGGTGGGCGACGACGTGTTCGTCACCAACCCCGCGCGGCTGCGTCGTGGGATCGAGGCCGGAGTCGCGAACTCGATCCTGGTCAAGGTCAACCAGATCGGGACGCTGTCCGAGACGCTCGAGGCGATCAGGATCGCGCGGGCCGCGGGCTACACCGCGGTGATGTCGCATCGCTCGGGGGAGACCGAGGACGTCACCATCGCCGACCTCGCGGTGGCCACGGGCTGCGGGCAGATCAAGACGGGCGCCCCCTCGCGCTCGGACCGGGTCGCGAAGTACAACCAGCTCCTGCGCATCGAGGAGGCGCTCGGCGACGCCGCCGAGTTTCCCGGCCGGTCCGTCTTCCGCTCCTGAGTCCCTGAGCTACGGGTGCGGCCAGCCCCCGAAACACGCGCAGCAATCCGTCCTCCCCGCCCGCAAGGATTCACGGTCCCGGGGGCGAACGTGTCCGGGACGGATGCCGCCCTCGCGCCCCCGCCACCCCGCTCCTTCGCTCGCCGTGGCGGCCGCCCGCGTGCGCTGGGACCGCGTCGGACGGGTCACGTTGCTCGTGGCGCTCGCCGGCGTGCTGCTGCTCTACGTCGGGCCGGCGCGCTCGTTCGTCTCCACCTGGCGTGAATCGCACCGCCAGGCCGCGCAGGTCCGGAGCCTCGAGCGCGACCACCGCGCACTTCAGGCCGATCACCGGACCCTGGGGAATCCGCACACGCTCGAGCAGCGCGCCCGCGCGCTCGGGATGGTGCGCCCTGACGAGCGCTCCTACGTGATCCCCGGGCTGCCGCGCCGCTGAGAGGGTCGCGCGGCGCGGGGGTACCCTCGCGCCCGTGGGCTCCTTCGCCACCGCGCGCTTCGAGTGGGAGGAGGGTGACGCCCGCGTGCGCGCCACCGAGCCGCGGCGGCGGGCGGTGCTCGAACAGGTGATGGACGCCACCGTCGCCGAGCTGCGGCGGCGGCTGGGCGGGCCGTTCACGCTCGACGAGCTCGTCGCCCTGCACCGGGAGGGGACGGACTGGGCGCAGGCCCTGGCCGTCGCGGTCGCGCCCGACCTGCCCGCGGCCTGGGAGGAGCAGGTGACCAACGCGGCGTTCTGGCGCTACGCACGGGAGGCGCAGGACTTCGCGGGCGGGCGCCGGCGGGGGGACTAGGGCGGCCTGGGTCCGGCGCTTTCCCGGGCGCTTCTACGCCCCGGGCAACACAAAGCTCCAGTGCCGCCCGACGACCTCGAAGCCCAACCGCGCATACCACGCCCACGGCCAGTCGCGCTCGTCGGCGCGCAGGAAGACCCACCGGGCCGCGGTTGTTGCCCGGGCGGCGTTGAGCGCGACGAGCACGACGCGGGTGCCGAGCCCTCGCCCACGGGCGCCGGGGAGCACGCCGACGTCGTCGATCTCGGCCAGCTCGCCCGCCCGCCACACCCGGGCGAGGGCGGCGGGCGCCCGCGCGGGCGCGCCGAAGGGCCGGCACCACGCCAGGGTCGCGGCGAGCTGCGCGGCGACTGCGGGCTCTGTCGCGTAGGCCTCGCGGGTGAGCCGTTCGTGCAGGGCCCGGGCCTCGGCCCCGTCGAGCTCGCGGCCGGCCCCTGCGCCCGGTGCGGGAGGCGGTCGTTCCTCGGGCCAGACCATCACCGCGAGAGACTCCGTCCGCCAACCGCGCTCCGCGAGGGGGGCCGCGAGTCGCTCGCCGAGCGCAGCGTCGTGGCAGGCCAGCCGCCGGTGGGCGAGGCCGGCGCCGCCCAGAACCTCGTCGGCGCCCGCGAGCACACGCCGGACGGCGTTGAGGCGCGGCAACCGCTCGACGCGGAGGAGGTTGTGGTCCCAGACGCGGTCCAGGCTCGGGCTCAGGGCCCAGCTCCCGCACGACCACTCGCCCGTCCCCTCGGCGTGGGCACCGAGCGTCGCCCACGCCGCGTCACCGCAGCGACGGGTGACGGCCTCGCCGTCGTCAGTCCTCGTCGTCGTCCTCGCCGTCCGCCCCGGCGCGGCGGATGACGATCTGGTCCTCCTCGATCGACACCTCGACCGGGCGGTGGCCCGCCCAGTGCTCGGCGTAGACGGGGTCGTCCTGTACGGCGGGGTCGAGCCATAGCCCGTAGCCCTCCTCGCCGTGGTCGAAGGTGGCCTCGAGCGTCTGGGAGGGGGCGCGGCGACGGCGCGAGCCGCGGCGGGCGCGCCGGCGGGGCCGAGGGCGCGTTGTCTCCTCGTCGTCGTCCTCGCCGGACTCGGCGGCCACGGCGTCGGCCGCGGCCTTCTCCGTGGCGGCCTTCTCCGCCTCGATCGCGGCCTTCTCGGCGGCGGCCTCGAGCTCGGCGGCGATGAGTGCGTCGTCCTCCCCGCGGAGGTCGACCTCCTCGTCG
>JBBSGJ010000099.1:0-8376 GCA_038254195.1 Solirubrobacterales bacterium | reverse complement strand
GCTCGTGCGCGTGTGAGCGTGCTGCGCATCCGCCACTTCACCGACCCCGCGTGCCCCTGGGCCTTCTCGGCCGAGCCCTCGCGCCTGGCGCTGCGGTGGCTGTACGGCGACGCGCTCGGGTGGGAGGACCGCATGGTCGTCCTGTCCTCGTCGCCGGAGGAGTACCTGGCCAAGGGGTTCGACACCGACAAGCTGTCGGCCGGTCTGCGCAGCCTCCAGCGGCGCTTCGACATGCCCATCGACCCGCGCGAGCGGCCGCGCATGGCGGCGAGCGAGCCCGCCTGCCGGGCGGTGGTGGCCGCGCGGCTCCGCGCGCCCGGGCGGGAGGAGGCCCTCCTGCGACGCCTGCGCGTGCTGACCATGGCCGGCGGGCTGCTCGACGACCCGGAGCTCATCGCCCGCGCGGCGCGGGAGGCGGGGCTCGACCCCGACGAGCTGGGCCGCTGGTGCGCCGAGCCCGACGTGGAGGAGGCCATCGCCGAGGACATGCGCCTCGCCCGCACGCCCGACGACGCCGCCCTGGCCCTCGACCACAAGCTCGCCGAGGCCGAGAGCGAGCGCGGCCACCGTTACACCTGCCCGTCCTACGAGATCGAGCGGACCGCCGACGGGGAGCGCGTCACCGTCCCCGGCTTCCAGCCCCTGGCGGCCTACGAGGTCGCGATCGCGAACCTCGCCCCCGAGCTCGAGCGGCGCACCGCGCCGGAGAGCGCCGCCGAGGCGCTCGAGTGGGCGGGGATGCCCCTCGCCGCCGCGGAGGTCGCGGCGCTGCGCGGAACCGGGCTCAACGAGGCCCGCGAGCAGCTCGCCCGAGTCGCCCGCGAGGAGCCCGTCGGCACCGAGGGCTGGTGGGAGCTCACCGGAGCCCCGGCGCCCGCGTAGGGCGCTACTGGACCATCCCGCCCAGGACGGGCCCGAGCTCCGAGGCGTTGGCGACGACCGCGTCGGCGCCTGTGAGCCCCTCGGCGCCCTCCGGGCCGGTGGCGACCGCCACGCACCGGCAGCCGTCGGCGCGTGCACAGGCGATGTCCCGTGCGGTGTCGCCGATCACCACCGTGCGCTCCCGCGGCCACGGCGCGGTATCCGACCCCGCCCGACGACGGGCCACGGTGGCCAGCATCGTCCGGTCCTCGGAGTCCGAGCCGAACGCGCCCTGCCCGCTTGCGAAGAAGGAGTTGATCCCCGCGCGGCGGAGCTTCATTCGGGCGACGGGCTCGAGGTTGCCGGTGAGCAGGGCGAGCCGCACGTCTTCGGAGGCGGCGAGCTCCGCGAGCAGCTCGGGCATCCCGGGCGCGACCTTCTCGCGCAGGTCCTCGGTCTCCCGCGCCGCGTAGAGCCGGGACACCGCGATCCTCAGCTCGGGCAGGCCGGCATCGATCCGCGCGGCCTCGACGCCCGCGGCCACGAGGATGAGCCGGGCGATCTCGGGATCGGTCCGGCCCGCGGTCTCCACCCGGATCCCGGACGGGTCGATCCCGTAGACCTCCCGCACTCCGGCCCGCAGCGCCGCGCGGTGATCCTTCGCGGCGCGCAGGAGCAGCGTCCCGTCGATGTCGAAGAGCAGCAGCAGCGCGCTCAACGCGCGAAGGAGACGCCGGGCTCCAGGCGCCGCACGTAGGCCGCGATCAGGGCGGCGGTCGCCTCCACGTCGGAGAGCTGGGCCATCTCGACGGGCGAGTGCAGGTGGCGGGTGGGGATGGACACGAGCCCCGTGGGCACGCCGGCGCGTACGAGATAGACCGCGTCGGCGTCGGTGAACGTCCCCCGCCCGCTCGCGGCCACGACGTACGGGATCCCCTCGGCGTCCCCGGCGGCGATCAGCCCGTCGGTGACCGCCGGATGGAGCTGGGCGCCGCGGGTGATGACCCCGCCGCCGCCGAACTCCTGCTTGGAGGTCTCCCCGAGCTCGACCCCCGGCTGCCCGGTCTCCCAGGTCACGTCGACGACGATCGCGATGTCGGGCTGCACGTCGTAGGCGACGGCCGTGGCCCCCGAGAGTCGCGGGAGGAGCTCCTCCTGCACGGCGCCGACGGCGACCACGTCACCGGGTGCGTCGCCGGCCTCCGCGACGAGTCGCGCGGCCTCCAGGGCGACCCAGCACCCGAGCCGGTTGTCCAGGGCGCGCGCGGCGAAGCGCCCGTGGGGCAGCTCGAGCGGCTCGGCGGCGAGCACCGCGGCATCGCCGATGCGCACCCGCTCCCGCGCCTCGTCGCCGTCGTCGGCCCCGATGTCGATGTGCAGCTGGCGCAGCTCGGGCGCCTGCTTGCGATCGTCGGGCTTGAGCAGGTGGACCGGCTTGCGGGCGATGAGGCCGGGGACGATCCCGTCGCGCCCGAGGATCTCGACGCGCTGCCCCGGCAGGACGACGGGGTCCCAGCCCCCGAGCTGGTCGAAGCGCAGGAAGCCGCCGTCCTCGATGTGGGTGACGATGAGCCCGATCTCGTCCACGTGCCCGATGACCGCGACGGTCGGGCCGCCGCCCGTGCCGCGGACCCGGGCCATGGAGGAGCCCATGACGTCGGACGCCACCTCGGCCCCGATGCCCTCGGCCACGCCCCGGAACGCCACCGCCGCGGCGGTCTCGTAGCCCGAGGGACCCGGCGCGGTGAGCAGGGCGCGCAGGCCGTCGGGGATCGCCACGGCCGGGAGCCTAGCCGCGGTGCCGATTGTCCAGTCCGTGGGTACGGTCTGCCCATGGCGACCTGGAAGCCCGACCCCACGTTCTATCCCTCTCCCCGCTCGGCCGCGGCCGGCCCCCGCGAGGAGCTGGCCTACGTCGCCACGCTCAACGAAGCGGGCAACTACGGCGCGGCGCCCGAGGCCCGCGGCGACGCGAAGCCCGACGCGATCTGCGTGGTCGACCTCAAGCCCGAGTCCTCCACCTACGGCCAGGTGGTGGGCCGGCTCGACATGCCGAACATCGGCGACGAGCTCCATCACTTCGGCTGGAACGCGTGCTCGGCGGCCCTCTGCCCGTGGGCCCCGCACCCCCACGTCGAGCGCCGCTACCTCGTCGTCCCCGGGCTGCGCTCGTCGCGCCTGCACATCGTGGACGTCAAGGAGGACCCGCACAACCCCAAGCTCGTGAAGGTCATCGAGGCCGACGAGTTCGCCTCCCGCACGGGCTACTCGCGCCCGCACACGAGCCACTGCGGACCCGACGGGCTCTACCTCTCCGCGCTCGGCGCGCCCGACGGGGGCGGTCCCGGCGGCGTCGCGCTGCTCGACCACGACAACTTCACCCCGCTCGGGCAGTGGGAGATCGACCGCGGGCCCCAGCACCTGGCCTACGACGTCTGGTGGAACATCGGCTACGACACCGTCGTGACCTCGGAATGGGGCACGCCGGCGATGATCGAGGACGGCGTCCAGGCCGACCTGCTGCTCTCGGGGCAGTACGGGCACCAGATCCACACGTGGGACATGCGGCGCCGCCGCCACCTCCAGGCCGTCGACCTGGGAGCCGAGCAGCAGATGGTCCTCGAGCTCCGGCCCGCCCACGATCCCACGAAGCCCTACGGCTTCGTCGGCGTCGTGGTGTCCACCGCCGACCTCTCGGCCTCGGTCTGGATGTGGGAGCTCCGCAACGGCTCCGTCGAGGTCTCCAAGGTGATCGAGATACCGGCCGAGCCGGCCGACGCCGACCAGCTCCCCGAGGTCATCAAGCCCTTCGGGGCGGTCCCGCCGCTCGTGACCGACATCGCGCTCTCCCTCGACGACGCCTCGCTCTTCGTCTCCTGCTGGGGGACCGGCGAGCTCAAGCGCTTCGACGTCCGCAACCCGCGCGCGCCGGTGGAGACGGGCTCGGTCCGCCTCGGGGGGATCGTCGAGCGCGCGGCGCACCCGGCAGCGGGCGCGCTGAAGGGCGGGCCGCAGATGGTCGAGGTCTCGCGCGACGGGAAGCGGGTCTACCTCACGAACTCGCTCTACGCGAGCTGGGACGCGCAGTTCTACCCCGAGGGGATCGACGGCTGGCTCGTCAAGCTCGACGCCGGGGGCGAGGGCGGGTTGACCCTGGACCCGGACTTCTTCCTGGAGTTCCACGGCGAGCGCCCCCACCAGGTGCGCCTCGAGGGCGGAGACGCGTCCTCGGACTCCTACTGCTTCCCGTGAGGGACTGGTCGTACCTCGCGCTCATCGGGCTCGGCGCCTATCACGGGCTCAACCCGGCGATGGGCTGGCTCTTCGCGGTGTCGCAGGGCCTCCAGCAGCGCGACCGCCGGGCGCTGCTGCGCTCCCTCGTCCCGATCGCGATCGGGCACGAGGCCTCCGTGCTCGTCGTCTTCGGGATCGCGCTCGTGGCGGGAGCGGCGGTCGGCGAGGCCGAGCTCCACGTGGGCGCCGCGGTCGTGCTCATCGCCTTCGGGATCTTCCGCTTCGTCAAGCCCCGCGCGCACTTCCGCTGGACGACCATGCGGGTGCGACCGCGGGAGCTCGGGCTGTGGTCGTTCCTGATGGCCACCGCCCACGGCGCGGGGCTGATGGTCGCGCCGGTCATCATCGGCGCCGGTGGGCTCGCGGCCTCGGCGAAAGACCGCGGGCAGCCCCGGCCCGACGACGGGACGCCGCTGCTCGCCGACGTCGCCGGGCTCGCCCTGCACGTCGCGGCGATGGTGCTGGTCATGGGGGTGGTCGCCGTCGTGGTCTACGAGCGCCTCGGAGTCGAGATCCTGCGCCGGGCGTGGGTCAACACGGATGCGTTCTGGGCCGCGGGGTTCATCATCGCGGGCGCCTTCACGCTGGTCTCCTGACCGGGTGGCGATCAGGCCTCGGGTCCCGCCGGGAGTGGTCCCCTCGAGCGGCACGGAGGTGGACCTAGCCGGGGACCGCCGCCCGGTAGCGTTCCGCCCATGACCCCACGCCTCCCTCCCGCCCAGGGCGCGTTCGCCCGCCTCGTGCGCGGCGTGAGCCGCCGCCAGTACGGCGAGCCGATGGTCGAGTCGGCCACGATCTACGCCCACCACCCGCGCCTCACGCGCGCCCTCGCCCTCTACAACCGCGCCGTGGAGAAGCCCGACGTGCTCTCCGAGGACCTCAAGCTCCTCGCGGTCCTCAAGTCCGCCACCGTGGTCGAATGCGAGTTCTGCATCGACATCGGCTCGGAGCACTCCCAGCGCGCGGGGCTCTCCGACGAGCAGCTCCTCGCGCTGCCGCGGGCGCGCGAGTCCGGCCTGTTCTCCGACGAGCAGCTTCTTGTCATGGACTACGCGGCGGGCATGAGCCGCACGCCGGTCGAGGTCGACGACGAGATGGTCGCCGCCCTGCGCGGGCGCTACGGGGCCAAGGGCGTGCTCGAGCTCACCCACATGGTCGCCTGGGAGAACGCACGGGCCCGGACGAACGCCGCCCTGAACATCGGCGCGGGCGGGTTCTCCGCAGGTCGGGTCTGCGCGCGGCCCGAGCGCGAAGCGCTCGCGACCGCCTGAGAACCGGTCAGGGCCGCCCGGCTTCGAGCTCGCCCGGCGCCACGGCCAGGAACCCGAGGACGACGGCGGCGAGGAACGCGAGGACCCCGATCGCGTGCGCCCACCCCGCCTCGGCGACTGTGAGGAAGCCGATCCCCGCCACAGCGCAGGCACCCGCGGCCCGTGCGGGCAGGCCGGAGTCCATCACCCACGGCCGGGAGGGGACGGGGGCGGGCGATTCGTCCGCCTCCCCATCCCCCTCCTCCAGCCGGCCGCCGAGCGCGAGGCGGAAGAGCAGCGCGAGCGACGGAAACAGGACCACGCCGCCGGCGAGCACCGCCACCACCACGGCGACGAGCGTGTCGTGGGAGGCCGCGGCCGCCTGGATCGTGAGCCCGGGGAGGAGCGTCGGGCGCTGCGCCAGCGCCCAGCCCGCGATGACCGCCGCGACGGCGAGGGCGGCCGTGTAGCGGGCGGGCTCGAAGCGCCGGCGCCACACGAGGGTGAGGGTCCCCACTCCCGCGAGCCCCGAGAGGAGCCCCGCGGCGAGCCCGCTCCCGTGCGTCAGGCCGCGGTAGAGCGGATGGGCGTCGGCGTGGAGGACGAGCGGCCCGGCCACCGTCACGACCCCCGCCAGGAGGCCTGCGGTCAGTGCCCGCCCGCGGAACGCGGAGGCGAGGTCCTCGTGGCCACGCCGGACCGCGTCCGCGGAGAGGAAGACCGCCGCGAGGTAGGCCGAGGTGAGGATCGCCAGCACGCCGACGAGCACGGACGTCGGGTTCAGCCAGCTCGAGAACAGGTGCCCGGCCGCATTACCCACCGGCACCCGCCGCGACGCCACGCCGCCCACCGCCGCCGCAAGGGCGAAGGGCGCGAGCACGGAGCCGGCGGCGGAGGCCGCGTCGATCGACCGGAGCTCGCGGTCCGAGGCGGCGCCCGAGCGCAGCGCGTAGGCCGCGCCCCGGACGACGATCCCCAGCCCGGCGAGGAACAGCGGCACCGACAGGGTGGAGGCGAGCGACCCGAACGCGACGGGATAGGCGGTCCACAGGACCGTGAGCACGAAGATGAGCCACACGTGGTTGGCCTCCCACACCGGCCCCATCGCGTGGTGGGCGTGGTCGCGCACGCGCTCGGCCCGGGGTCCGCGGCCGGCTCCGAACTGCCACAGCGCTGCCCCGAAGTCCGCCCCGGCCAGCACCGTATAGAGCGCGAGCCCGACGAGGACGAAGAGCAGCGGGAGCTCGTAGAGGTGCACGGTCAGACCGCCGAGGTCACCGGCTCGGAGTCGGGCGGACCCCCCGCGAGCGGAGCGCGCGCGAGGCGCCGCAGGATCCATACGACCCCCACCCCCACGGCGAGGTAGACGAGAGCCAGGGTGGTGTAGCCCACGGGGATCCCGCCCGCCCCCGTCACCGCTTGCGTGGTCCGCATCACGCCGTAGACCACCCAGGGCTGGCGCCCGACCTCCGTGACCACCCAGCCCGCGATGAGCGCCACGAGCGAGAGCGGCCCGGCGAGTGCGACGGCCAGGGCGAACCACCGCGCGTCGAGCCACCGTCGTCGCCGCCGGCGGGCCACGAGGAAGACCAGCCCGAGCAGCGCGAGCAGCGTCCCGATCCCCACCATGGCCTGGAAGGCGATGCGCACGACGTTCACCGGCGGGCGGTCGCGCGGCGGCACCGCGTCGAGCCCCCGGACGCGCGCGTCCCAGGAGTGGAACGCGAGCAGCGAGAGCCCGTGGGGGATGGGCAGCCCCCACTTCACCTTCCCGCCGGAGTACCAGCCACCGATGTGCACGGGCGCGCCCCGCTCGGTCCTCCCGAGCCCCTCGAGGGCGGCGAGCTTCGTGGGCTGCTCGCGCGCGACCTCCCGCCCGTTCCAGTCGCCCACGACGACCTGGACGGGCGCGGCCAGCGCGGCGACCGTGAGCGGGATCGCCAGGGCGGTGCGCTCGTAACGGCCCCAGCGCCCGCGCAACCGCCCAACGGCGTAGATCCCGGCGACGACGAACCCCGTCACGATGTACGCCGCGAGGTACATGTGCACGAGCTCGTGCCAGAAGTACGTGTTCTCGAAGAGCGCCGCGAAGGGGTGGACGTCCACCGCCTTCCCCTGAGCCATCCGGAAGCCCTGCGGGTGGTTCATCCACCCGTTGACGGCGATGACCGTGAGCGACCCGGTGAATCCCGTGAGCACGACGGGCAGCCCGGCGAGCAGATGCGCCCGCGGCGACAGGCGGTCCCACCCGTACACGTAGATCCCGATGAAGATCGCCTCGAGGAAGAACGAGAAGCCCTCGATCGCGAAGCCGAGACCGAACACGCCACCGAACGTGGCGGTGAAGTTCGGCCACAGCAGGCCCATCTCGAAGGAGAGGATCGTCCCGGTGATCACCCCCACCGCGAAGAGGGCGACCATGATCCGCGACCAGCGGCGGGCGAGCGTGCGGTAGAGCTCGTCGCCCGTGCGCCGGTAGAGCCACTCGACGAAGAGGACAAGGGCCGGGAAGGCCACGCCGAAGCACACGAGCGGGATGTGCACGGCGAACGACAGCGCCTGCATCTGGCGCGCCTGGAGCAGGTGCTCCTGCTCGACGGGGCCGAGCGCGGAGCCGACGACGAGCCACCCGGCGCTCATGGCACCAGGCTAACCCGGCACCGCTCCCATGCAGGCTCGCCGCCGCAGTTGTGCTCAGCCCTTCAGCAGCTGGCGCAGCACGAACGGCAGGATCCCGCCGTGGTGGAAGTACCGCTGCTCGCGCGGGGTGTCGATCCGCACGCACACGCTGAACTCCTTGCCGTCCGCCGTCACGGTGACCTCCCGGGGGATCTCCGCGGCGCCGGCGAGCCCCGCCACCGAGAACTCCTCCTCCCCCGTGAGCCCGAGCGACGCAACCGAGTCCCCGTCGACGAATTGGAGCGGCAGCACCCCCATGCCCACGAGGTTGGAGCGGTGGATGCGCTCGTAG
>JBBSGJ010000098.1:0-8694 GCA_038254195.1 Solirubrobacterales bacterium | reverse complement strand
CGGATCCTTGCCGCCCGGGAGCTCGGCGACCTCAAGGAGAACGCCGACTACCACATCGCCAAGGAGGACCAGGCGCACCTGGAGACCCGCATCCTGCGCCTGCGTCAGCGGCTGCGCAACGCCACGGTGGTCGAGACCGACGCCGGGGGCGACGTCTTCGCGTTCGGGCGGACCGCGGAAGTGGTCGACGAGGACAGCGGCCGCGTGAGCACCTGGACGATCGTGGGCCCCACGGAGGCCGACGCGCGGGCCGGCCGGCTCTCGTCCGAGTCGCCGGTGGCCCGGGCGCTCGTCGGGCTGGCGGAGGGCGCCTCGGCGGCGGTCACCACGCCACGTGGCACCCGCACGTACCGGGTGCAGAAGCTCGTCGGGTGAGCGTCCCGACCGGGTCCGGGCTCGCCGGGCTCGCCCCTAGCACTTCTGCTCGCGCGGGGCGTCAGGGCCACCAGCGGGCGGCCTCGGCCCGGGCCGGGGGCGAGCCGGCGCCGGGCAGGGCACGCTCGAGCGCCGCGCCGAGGGCGAGGAGCAGCGCCTCGGAGCGCGGCGGTCCCGCGAGCTGGACGCCGAGCGGGAGGTTCGTCGCTTCGTCCCGCGTGGTGGGAACCGCGAGGACGGGCCCACCGGTCTGCGAGAGCGGCACGACGTGGCGCAGGAGATCCGCGCGGTCGTCCGCGGCGTCGCCGTCCCGCCGGGGAGCGACGGCCTCCGTGGTGATCGTCAGCAGTGCGTCGGCCCCGCGGGCCCGCATCTCCGCGAAGAGCTCGGCCACGAGCACGCGCCGCGACCGCTGGGCCTCCAGGTAGCGCCAGGCCTCGATGCCACGACCGCGCTCGATCCGCTCGCGGACCTCGGGGGCGTATTCCTGTCCCGGCCACCATCGGGCGTGGACGGCGGCGGCTTCGGCGGGCTGCACCACGGCATGCACCGTCGCCCCGTCGGCGGTGAGGCGCGGTGCCAGCGCGACGAGCGCCACGCCGGCCTCCGCGAGGGCGCCCGCGGCCGCGCACACCGTCGGATGCCGCTCGCCGCCACCGAGAACTCCGACGGTGCGGCCCGCGACCGCCAGCTCGGGCGCGGTTCGCAGCGCCGGGTCACCCGCGAGCACCGCCTGCAGCGCCGCCACGCCCGCGACCGAGCCCGCGAGCGGGCCGACCACGTCGTAGGTCGGGGCAAGCGGCACGCACCCGGCGGTCGGGACCGCACCGTGGCCGGGACGCAGGGCGACGATGCCGCAGAGCGCGGCGGGCACCCGCAGCGATCCGCTCGTGTCCGTGCCCAGTCCGGCCGCGACGAGCCCCGCGGCGACCGCGACCGCCGGCCCCGAGGAGGAGCCCCCCGGCAGGCGCCGAGGATCCTCGGGGTGGCGGCACGGCGGCCGGTGGGGGTTGCGCCCGTCGATCCCGTACGCCCATTCGTTGGTGTGGCCCTTGGCCACGACCACCGCGCCGGCGCGGCGGAGGGCGGCGACGCTCGCGGCGTCCTCGTCTGGCCGCCGGACCCAGCCCGCCGACCCGGCGGTGGTCGGCACCCCCGCGACGTCGAGCAGGTCCTTGACGAGGAGAGGAACCCCGGCCAGCGGGCCCTCCCCCGGGCGGTCTCCCTCGACGATCCGCTCCACCGCGCCGAGCTCGAGCGCGGCGGGACTGCGGAGACGCGCGCGCGCGGCGTCCGCCCCCGCCGCCGATCCAGGGCCGGGCAGCATCCCGGCAGAGGCTAGATCGAGGGCATCTCCGCACCGGCCGGTTCCGGCAGGGCAGTTCTCCCTCCGGCGCCGAAGTCGGCGGCCAGTGCCGCGAGCACCCCGCGCAGATCCCCGTCGGGCCCGGCGATCTCGCGCTGTCGCTCGGCGCCGGTGCACTCCCCCAGCGTCTCGGCGGCGTCGAGCTCGTCCTCGCAACCCAGGTCCTCCGCGTGCGGGCGGGCGTGCGCGATCACGTCGCGGAGGATCTCGGGCGCCGGCACTCGCCGGTCCCCCGCGGGGTCGAGGAGCTGCCCGCTCATCCCGTCGCGCGCCGCGATGAACCGGTTCTCGATCAGCGCCTCGGGGGACGCGAGCAGGGTGGCGTCCAGGTACCCCTCCTCCAGCTCCATGCGCGCGACCGACTGGACGAGCGCACAGAGCGTCGCCGTCCCGGCGGCGGTCGCCTGGGCGTCCATCACCCGGACCTCGACGGTTCCCAGGCGCGGCTGCATCCGCACGTCCCACCAGAGGAAGGTCGGCTCGGGGAACGCGCCGCAGCGAAGCAGGAGGTCGACCGCCTCGGCCCACTCGGCGTAGTCGGAGAACGAGCGGGGGATCCCGACGCGCGGGAAGGCCTGGAAGAGCGGGGTCCGCATCGACGCCAGGCCGCTGTCGCGTCCCTGCCAGAAGGGCGAGCTCGCCGACACGGCGAGGAAGAGGGGAATGTGACCGCGCAGGCGGTTGAAGAGCTCGACGGCGCGCTCGGGGTCCTCCACGCCGACGTGCACGTGCAGCGCGAACGTCGGCTCGGGGCGCGCGAGCTCGCGCATCGTCCGGTGGACGCTCTGGTACCGCGCGCCCGAGGAGACCTGCACGTCCGTCCACTGCGCGAGCGGATGGGTCCCGGCGCTGGCCGCCTGGACTCCGCGGGAGCGGAGCACGCCCACAAGCTCGCGCCGGAGACCGGTGAGCTCGCGCGCGAGGGCGGGCACGTCCTCGTGGGGCCCCACCGCGAGCTCGAGCGCGCACGCGTGCGTCTCGGCGCTCATCACTCCCTGGAGGTGCGGCGACAGGTCCGCGAGCACGCGCTCGGCGTCGTGGGCGAGCGACCCATCGCCGGGGTCGAGCAGCATGATCTCCTCCTCCACCCCCACGGTGAACGGGGAGGACGGCTGCCACTCCGCCCAGCGCGGCAGAGGGCGTGGCCGCGTCATGCTCGCCCCCACCCGACGCGGGTCCTCAGCTTGCCCGCGCAGCCGCCCATGCCGCCCTCTCCTCTCCTGCTGCCGCACCGACGAACGCGCTGAACAGCGACCGATGCGCCGGCCGTCTGACGAGGCACTCCGCGTGCCACTGCACGCCCACCACGAACCGCTCCTCGTCTGCCTCGAGCGCCTCCACCACCCCGTCGCTCGCCCACGCCACGGGCCGCAGGCCGTGGCCGAGGGTCCGCACCGCCTGATGATGGAAGGAGTTGACCTTCGCCCGGGCATGCCCCAGCAGCGCCGCCACCCGACTCCGCGAGACGACGCGGATCCAGTGCGTGAGCTGGTCGGAAGCGTCCCGCTGACGATGGACGATCCGGTCGCCCACGACATCCGGAAGGTGCTGATGCAGCGTGCCGCCCCGGGCGACGTTGAGGAGCTGCAGCCCCCGGCAGATCGCGAGCACCGGCAGGCCGCGCTCGTCCGCGGCGCGCGCGAGCGCGAGCTCGAACGCATCGAGCGCCCGCTCGGTCGGGCCGAGCTCTGCATGCTCCTCGCAGCCGTACGCGGAGGGGTGGAGGTCGGGGCCACCCGAGAAGCACACGCCGTCCACCCGTTCCAGCAGCGATTCGAGCGCTGCCGTCGGTGCCGTAGGCGGCACGACCATCGGCATGCCCCCGGCGAGCTCGATCGCCCGCGGGTAGCTCATCCCGAGCGCCAGCTCGCGCTGGCGGGGATCGCCCTGTGCGGCGGGGACGGTGGCCGCCGCGTCCCGGACCTCGGAGGTCGACACCGCGATGAGCGGCGGGCGGCGACCGTCGCCGAGGAGTCGCACCGGCGCCGGCACTCAGAACCCCGGAGCCGCGCCGGACACTGGGGCGGCGACCGCGTCGGCGACCTCGGTGCCCGCGTGGCCCCTCTGGTCCGACCGGCAGGCCGCGGTCTCGGGGCACGCCGATACGTCCATGCACAAGAGCATGACTCGAGGTTGACCACCGGCGCCCGCGGACCACCACTCCATCGGGCCAACGTTTGGCCCTGCCACATCGCCCGAGCGTCCAACCGTGTCGCGGACGGAAGGCGGAGGGACGCGGCGAGACACGGGAGCGTTTCGGGGAGCCAGCTCACCGGTACCGGCGGCGGCAGTGCGTGCTCAGGTCGCTGGCCTGAGCGCTCTCGATTCCTCTTCCACGAATCTAAGCGCTAAGGAGACCGAGATGCAGCGGAGCACCAAGATCGCCGTGGCGGGAGCGACCGGGCGCGTCGGCCGGCCGGTCGTGGACATCCTTGAGTCCCGCGGCTACGACGTCGTACCCATTTCGCGCTCGCAGGGCGTGGACGTGATGACCGGCGAAGGGCTGGACCAGGCCTTGACTGGTGTCGAAACGATCATCGACGTCGCCACCGGGCCCTCGCCCGATCAGCAGGCCGCGACGGAGCTCTTCACGACCGCCACCCGCAACCTGCAGGAGGCCGGCGTGCGGCGGCTGGTCGTCGTGTCGATCATCGGGATCGACGAGTTCGCCGGTGGCTACAACGCCGCTAAGGTCGCCCAGGAGCAGGCCGCCCTGGCGGGGCCGATCCCGGCGCGCATCGTGCGCGCGGCCCAGGTCCACGAGTTCGTGGAAGAGCTCTGGTGTCGGCGCGGACGGTCGCCGAGGCGCTCGTCGAACTGGCCACCGCGCCTGACCCCGAGTTCGATGCGGCCGAGACCACGGAGATCGCCGGGCCGCGCGAGGAACGTCTCGTCGAGGCGGCGCTCCTGTTGGCCGCGCGCCGCGGCGAGGGCCTGCGCGTCGAGGAGACGAGCGATCCCTCCACCCCGACAGCGAGCGCTACGCGAACGGGGCCGCCCTGCCCGGACCGGACGCCAAGCTCGCCGGCCCGACCTTCGAGGAGTGGCTGGACGCGACGGTGCCCGCCAGCCGGGCTTAGCACGGGTGGCGGGGTCCGGCGGGGCCGGACCCCGCCGCCACGGGCGTGTCAGTCGTCGTCGCCGCGATCGTCGTCGCCTCCACGGTCGTCGGCCGGACGTCAGGGCTATACCCGCCCGGGCACCCGCTGCGCCAAGGGCGTCCTCGCCGATCTGATGAAGAGCCTCGGCGCCGCGGCCGAACTCCGCGACGAGCGGCGCCACCCACGCGCGCTGCGGCACACCTGCGCCACCGAGCTGCCGCGGGCGAGGGCACGGTCCTCGACATGCGTGTGTTCTCGGCCACGCGTCGGTCAAGACGACATCGGTTTGCCTCGCCTCGCGCGAGGACCGCCAAGAGCACGTTGTGCGCGCCTACGCGAGCGCGGTCGATCTACACTTGAGGACGACCGCGAGGCCGCATCAGCCGCCCCGTCGCCGCGGGCGGGCGATGACGTTAGCGATGCTTACCCAGCGCGTCGAGGAGCCGCAACGCGCATGCCGCCAGTGCAGGAACGGCAGCCTCGTCGCGCACGAGTCGGCTGTCCGACAGGCCGAAGCCCGGGAAATCCAGTGCGAGGACCTCATGACCCGTCGTCGCTACGGCCCGAGAGAATGGGCTCCCACACGCGGCTCCAGAAGGTGCCGTGCAGGAGCAGCACCGGCGTCCCGGAGCCGGCATGCAGGTAGCTCAGCCGCGTGCCGTCGACGACGACCTCGCGCCGGCGCACCGAGACCTCGCTCTCGCTCAGCATCACGAGCGGTTCGCGATGAGCGCGGCCGCGAGCGCCGGAAGATCTCGCGCGCTGAGCTCTGGGGCGCGAAAGAACGGCGGGTATGCGCCCCCGGCGCGCGCGAGCCATCCGGTGCGCATCCCGGCCCGTGCGGCGCCGTCGATGTCCCACGGATGGACGGCGACAAGCACAGCGTCTACCGGCTCGACGTCGCAGCACCGGACGGCGTAGGCGTAGGCCTCCGCGGCGGGCTTCCAGCGCCCGGCGTCGCTGACCGACAGGCAGCGCTCCACGAGATCGCGCAGCCCGGCACGCTCAAGCAACGACTCGGCGACCCGCGCCGCGCCGTTGCTGAGGGTCACGATCCGAACGCCGGCCTCGACGAGCGTGCGCAGACCGGGCGCCACGTCGGGGTGCAGGTCGAGCTGAGCCATGGCGCTGACCACGTGCTCGGCCGCCTCCTCAGGCGTCCCGCGGAGATCGTCGACATCGCTCAGCATCGAGGCGAGCGTGAAGCTCCCGATGGCCGCGAAATCCGCAAGGCACCCCGCCGCGGTGAGGGCGAAGCCGTCGCGAAGCGTCGCGGCGAACCATGCCGGCAGCAGGTCCGGCGGCGCGCCGACCTCCGTCAGCCGCGGGACCAGTCCCCTGAGATCCGACAGGGTCTCGTTGACGTCCAAAACGGCGACGCGCGGAACGGCCTGCGCGACCGGCGACATACCCATGGTGTGCTCCTACCCCGTCGTCTGTCGGGCAAGCCGGTCGGCGGCCATGGTCAGACCGCGCAGCACGAGAGGGTGCTCAAGTCACGGGTGAAGGCCTGAGCGGCGAGATACAGCCCCTCGCCGATCGTCAGGTAGGGATCCCAGCTCTCGGCCAGGTCGGTGACGGTCATGCCGGCATCGATCGCGTAGACGGCGGCGAGGATCGCGTCGCCGGCCCCGTCGGCCAGCATGTGGACTCCGAGAATGCGGCCCGTCTGGCGTTCGGCGACGAGCTTGACGGCGCCGGTCGACGTGCGGCTGACGATCGCGCGTGGAATGTCCGCAAGATCGACCACACGGCACTCGCAGTCCATGCCCGCCTCGTCCGCCTGGGCTTCCGTCAGCCCGACGCTGGCAATCGTCGGGCTGGTGAAGGTGATGCGCGGCATCGAGCGGTAGCTGATGTGCCGTGCCGCCTGCTGGAAGGCGTTGGCGACCACGTGAGCGCCTTGCTTGGCGGCGACATAGACGAACTGCGGGTGTCCGGTGACGTCGCCCGCAGCCCAGATACGAGGGTTGCTCGTGCTCAGGTCGCCGCCGACGACGACCTCGTCGTCCGGGGCGACGCCAACCCCGACGTCGTCGAGGTGCAGTCCGCTGGTTCGGGGTCGGCGCCCTGCGGCGACGAGCAGCTGCGCTGCTCGATACTCCTGCCCGTCGTCGGTCGTGACGTGTACCACGTCCTCGGCCCGACCGACCGCCGTGATGTGGGCGCGTTCGCAGACCCGGACGCCCTCGGACACCAAGGCCGCCTTGAGCCGCTCGACGATCTCGGGCTCCTCTCTGCGCGCCAGCGTCGACCGTACAAGGAGCGTGACCCGCGTGCCGAGGTGGGCGAAGAGCTGGGCCTGCTCTTGGGCCACCGGCCCGCCGCCGATGACGATCAGCGACTCGGGCAACTCCTCGAGCTCCATGGCCGTCGTCGAGGTCAGGAACCCGCTGTCCGCCAGCCCGGGGATCCCCGGGATCGCGGGTTCGGCGCCGGTGGCCAGCAAGTAGTGGGCGGCCTCGATCCGCCGGCCGTCGACATCAAGTACGGGCCCCTCGAGGAAGTGCGCATCGCCCTCGACGATCTCGATCCCCTGCCGGGCCGCGATGTCGACGTACTTCTGCCGGCGCAGTCTCTCGACGATCGCATCCTTGCCGGCGATGAGCGCGGCGAAGTCCACCGGCCCGCCGTGGGTGCGCACACCGGGAAAGCGAGCTTCGTCGGCGCGGTGGCGGCTCTCGGCGGCGGCGAGCAGCGCCTTCGACGGGATGCACCCGACGTTGACGCAGGTGCCGCCGACGGTGCCGCGCTCGAGCATGACGACGCGGAGATCGGCGCGGCGCGCGGCGATCGCCGCGGAGAACGCTGCTCCTCCCGACCCGACGATGGCCAGGTCGTAGTCGAAGGCGGTCTGGCGGCCGGTGCGCGTGACGGACCCGCGTGGGCGTTCAGAGCTCAAGGCTCTCGACTCCCTTCAGGTACGCCTCGGTGAACGTGGGGACTGCACGCCGGTGTGTCGCAGGACAGAGGTCGGCGTCTTGGTTGGCCGCGACCTCGCCGGCGGGCCCGGCTCCCATGACCACGGCGCCGTAGCGAGCCGCGTTCACGATCCATCCCCGCGGCGCTGAGCCGCCGGAGTCTGGGCGTGGGGGACGGCGCGGGCGTGTCGGTGGCGGATCCGTCCGACGATCAGGGCGCTCACAACCACCACGGTAAGCACTCCCGCCCCGGCGCCGAGCAGGCCGCCGACAGCGATGCTTCCGAGCGCGCCGGCGATCAGCGGGGCGCCGGCGCAGCACACGACCGCGAGGACGCCGAGGCCAGCCGTGGCAAGACCGGCCTTCGGGCCAGTCTGAGACTTCTTCGGGGTGTGGTTCATCAGCATCCCTTCCCCTCGACTCGCCGGCAGGCGGCGACGTGTTCGGCGTTGTCGCCCAGGAGGGCTCGGCCGAGCGCGAGCAGTTCGCTCACTCGCGGGTCGGCGACTCGGTAGTGCATGGTGCGGTGCTCGCGCCGCGTGTCAACGAATCCGCACCAACGCAGACACGCAAGATGATTGGACAGGTTCGTCCGCCCGAGGCCCAGGCTCAGGGTCAGCTCGCCGACCGACATCTCGCCGCTCTCCTGCAACAGCGCGAGCACCCGCACACGGGCCGGGTCAGACAGCACCTTGAAGTACTTGGCGACGAGATCGGGCTCGGTCGGCTGCTGCGGGAGCAGGAACGGACCCCCGATGATGGAGACGGCGACCATTCATGTCAGTGTAGCCTGACACGAGAGATCGTGACGTCACCCCCTCTGCTCGCGCAGCCGCTGAACCGTTTGTCCGAACGCCGTGTCGAACGCTTCGTGATCCATCAGCTGCGCTCGCTCGTGGAAGCTGCCGGGCCCTTCGGGCCGGCCGCATTT
>JBBSGJ010000097.1:0-8913 GCA_038254195.1 Solirubrobacterales bacterium | reverse complement strand
TCCAGGGCCTTGACCACATCCTGGACGGCGTCGAGGCGACGCCCCAGGCTCCCGTCGAGGCCTCCCACCGCCCGAGCGAGGTGCGAGTCCTCGCTCTCCAGGGCGGTCACCACGCCAAGGACGGCGTCGAGCCGGCCCGCGAGATCGTCGTCGAGGCGATCCAGCGCGGGCAACAGGTCGTTCAGCGGCTCGGTCTGCTTGCGGACGCTCGTGAGCTCCGAGTTGATCGGGCCCAGCTTGCGGGTGGACTCGACCAGCGCCTCGAGCGCCTCGAGCACGCGCTCGGGTAGGCGCAGCGGCGCGAGCAGGCTCGTCAGCATGCCGCCGCCCTGATTCTGTGCTGGCTCGTCTGTGTGGTCGCTCTCGTCGGCCATCTGCGAACCGTACAGGACGGTCGTGGCTTCGTCGATCAGAGTGGGATGACGGCGCGTTTTCGGTCGCGGCGGGGAGCGGCGATCGGGTTGCGCGTCCTCTGACTCGGGTAAATTTGGGGCCCCGCACCCAGAACGGAGGTACCCGTGGACGAGACGCCCCTCGACGCAACCCGGAAGTACGTGCACGGAATCACCTTCCCGGTGAACAAGGAGGACCTCATCAGGGCGGTCGAGCGCAACGGCGCTCCCGACGACCTGATCGAGACCTTGCGTGCCATGGACAAGCCGAGGTTCACCGGGCCCAACGAGGTCCACAACGCGTTGTGGATGGCGGCATAGCCCAGGGGACGGAGAGGGCGGGATTCGAACCCGCGATGGGGGATGAACCCCATACTCGCTTAGCAGGCGAGTGCCTTCAGCCACTCGGCCACCTCTCCTGAGCGGTCGGGAGATTGTAGGCGTAGCGTGCTCGCTCGTGATCGAGCGGGAGCGTGATCGTTCCGGAGGGGTGGCAGAGCGGTCGAATGCACCGGTCTTGAAAACCGGAGTCCGGCAATCCCGGACCGCGGGTTCGAATCCCGCCCCCTCCGCTCTAGGAGGACGCTTTCCCTGGTCACCGTTGAGCGGGCGGCCATCGAGACGCTGATCAACCTCAAGGAGCTCCCGACTCCCTCCCGCGGGGGATAGTCGAACGGGGTGGGGCCGCGTAGCGTGACGGCGCTCGGAGCGTCGCTCACCCCGCGGCCCCCGCCCCTCCTCAGTAGCCCCCCGGTCCGCCGTCGCGGTCGCGACTTGGTGCCCGCCTTCGAGATTCCCCGCGAGATGATGTAGGCGAAGGAGATGACCGTGATGAGCGTCCACACGGTGTTCGCGCGCAGGACGTCTCCCGTCGGGCCAGCCGTGACTGCTGCACCGGCGATCAGTAGTCCGATGACGGTGAGGGCCCAGACGGCGAACTCGCTGGTCTGGAAGAACGGCTTGGTCTCCGGCGTGCGGACATGGCGCCGGAACGTCTGCGCGGCCTCGGCCGCTCGGTCACCGAACCCGGGACCCTGCGGCTGCGTCGGCTGCTGCGCACAACCCTGGCCATAGCCCGGCGGGGGCGGCTGTCCCGGAGCGACTCCGGGCGGATACGAGCCGCCGGACCTGCGGGCGGAACCTCGCCGCCCGGGCCGGGCGGGCGGGGCTGACCGCCACTGGGCCCGTACGGGCCCAGTGAACCCTCCGTGTTTCCCTCCTCTTGTCGGTGACTCGAGCTTCCTACCCGGCACCACTTCGCGGGGAACACCAACGCGTCACAACCACGACGCCTCACGCACCGTGTCCCACGCTAAATGAAAGGGGCGGCGGCATCCCAAGCAGTCCCGCAGCCCCAATCACTTCGCCCTCGCGAATGGGTGCCGCAGCGGATCCGCCATTACCCAAGCACTAGCGCAGCGTCCGACGTCTCAGAGCGACGCCGCCGGCAGCCACCGGAACCGACAGCACGCCCAGCGTCAGCGGTAGACAGCACCCTCCCACGGTGACCGACGAGCCACGGCGGGAGCGTGACGTGTAGTACGGAAATGGGCCGAACAGCCCGCCGCGGCCCCGGGCGCGAGGGGATGAGGAGCCATACCGGCGACGGTCCCGACGACCTCTTCCCGACAGACGTCGCATGACTAAGCGGGTAGCGATCCATCGCAACAGTGGCACACCGTGACGCTACCCCAAGTAGTCCGAAGCCAGTCGAGGCTTGTCCGACGAACGGCCGCGCAAGCACGCGCGCCCACGGAAGGTCCTCGACCATTCCGCTATGGCGGCGCGGGGAGCCGCGGACGTGTTCGCTCGCGACCCGCGCCCGGCGCGAGGCGGAGCCGGGCGCCAGGGGACCGTAGACCAGCCGTCCACTCCCCCACGTAGCGCGCGCGTCGGACCCGGGCGGAGCGCAGCTCGTCGATCGCGAGGCGGGTCGCGATCGTGACGATGTACGCGCGATCCGATCCGATCCGCTCGCCCCCCGTCAGGGCGTGATCGACGCGCAGCAGTGACTCCTGCACCACGTCCTCGGCCTCGGCGACGCTGCCGAGCATGCGGTAGGCGACCGAGAATTCGGCCGGACGAAGCTCCTCGAGCAGCTCCTGGCGCCCGGGGCTCATGCGACCTTCTGGGTCAGATGATCCCGCCAAGTCGCATGGGCCGGTCGCCAGTCCAGATCCCGCTTGGCCTTGCCGTTCGAAGCACCGCGCACCTCGGTCATCATCATCACGGCGGGCTCACCGGCGAGCAACCGCCCATCCAGCGCGACAGCCGGTGAGGCGGCCGTGCACCGAGGGAGCGGGCGACGGCCGGCAGCCAATCGCCCACGGCGGTGGGATCGTCGTCGACGATGTTGTAGATCCCGCGCCGACCGCGGACCACCGCGGCGACGGTTGCGTCCGCCGCGTCCTCCACTACGCACGTCGAGAGGCCGACCTGCGCGAGGTGTCGAGAACGCCCTCCGCTGGACACGGGCTTTAGCCTCAGGAAGAGCGGTCAGCGTTCGCGGCTGAGGCCGCGTTGCAGGGTGACTTCGAGTTCGAGGAGGCGGCGGAGCTCGGGAAGGCGCCGGAGGTCTTGGGGGCGGGCGAGGGCGGCGGCCATGCGCGCGACGTCGGCGAGCGGCGCGTTGCGCCTTGGGGCTGATTCCAGCGGGCGAATGACCGACGCAGCCATGCGCCTGGACTCCTACCTCGAGAACTCGGGCCGCCCGCTACAAGCCGCACCGGCATGAGCACGTCGTTCACACCGCCGTTCACATGCCGCTACCTGCGGGCGCGGAAAGACCGACGCCCGGCGATCACCAGGCGGGGCTGCCGCCACCGCTCGGATCGCTCGTCTGACTCCATCCCGGCAGCGGCCGCGTGACCAGCCCCTCCGCCACCGCCCACTCGATCGTCCGCCGGAACGTGTCGATGACCGGCGTGTAGGTGAGTCCCAGCTCGCGGGTCGCCAGGGAGCCGTCGTAGCGGTGGCCGTGCAGGATGGTGCGGACCCGGGCCCGGCAGAGGGGGGAGGTGCGGCCGGTGGCACGGGCGGCGCCCTCGGCGATGGCCGCCGCCGCGCGGGCGAGCGGCGGCGGCACCATGCGGACACGCTCTGAGATCTCCGAGAGCGCGGATACGATCTCGAGCGCCTCGTGCGCCGGGATGGTCGCGCCGTTGAGCACGTAGCGCCGGCCGGGCCGGCCTCGCTCGGCGGCGAGCAGGTGGCCCTCCGTGCAGTCCGCGATGTCGACCACGCTGATCCACGTGTCGACGAAGGCACGCAGGCGGCCGTTGAGGTAGGCGATGATCACCTTGCCGGTGCCCGCGGTGCGCCCGGGGCCCTGCACGGAGGAGGGGTTGACGGCCACGACCTCGACGTGGTGGCGGCGCCCCGCGTCGAAGGCGACCTGCTCGCCCTCGTGCTTTGACCGGTCGTAGACGGAGAGGTAGGACCCCCGGTGCGGCGAGCCCTCGTGGCCCACCGTGCCCGTCGCCTCGCCGACCGCCGCGGCGGACGAGGTGACCACGACCCGGGAGATCCCGGCGCGGGCGGCCGCCCGTACGGCGTTCTCGGCACCCTGCACGTTGACACGCACCAGCATGCCGGGGTCCTCGGGACAGTGCGTGTTGATTCCGGCGACGTGATAGACGAGCGCACATCCGGCCATGCCCGCGGCGAGGGTGTCCTCGTCGAGCACGTCGCCCCGGGCGACCTCGGCCGCGCCGCCGCCGACCGCGCTCGCCGCCTCGTCGGAGCGGGCGAGCGCGACGACCTCGTCGCCGCGCTCGACCAGGCGCTCGAGCAGCGCGCCGCCGAGGAAGCCGCTGCCACCGGTGAGGAAGACGCGGGCCACGGCTACGAGGCGGTGGACCGTCGGCGGGCGAGGATCCGCTTGTCCAGGGTCGTCTTGGCGCCCGCAGCCTCGAAGAACGCCCGCACGCGCTCCATGACCTCGGTCCGGTGCTCGCCCTCGCGGGGGCGAACCGGCGGGCCGAAACGGACCGCGATCGGATGTCTGCGCGGCAGCGGGCGCCCCGGCCTCCGGTGCATCCACCGGCGACCCGGAGGCATCACGGCGTGCGTCCCGGAGATGTGGACGGGCACGATGGCCAAGTCGTGCTGGGCGGCGAGGACGGCGGCGCCCGCGCGCAGCCGGCCGATCGTGCCGTCTCGCGACCGTGTCCCCTCCGCGAAGATCAGCAGGCTCCACCCCTCGTCGAGCAGCCGGGCGAGGTCTGACTCGGCATCGGGCACGACGCCCTCGCCCTTCCGCTGCACGGGGACGGTGCTGAACGCGAGCGACACCGCGTTGGTGAGCAGCGGCTTACGGTAGAAGTAGTCCGCCGCCGCGGCCACCGCCGTGCGCCGGCGCCACGCCCGCGGCAGGGCGCGCAGGACGGTGGGGGCGTCCATGTGGCTCGAGTGGTTGGCGACGAAGAGCACGGGCGCCGGGATCCCGTCGAGAACTTCGCGGCCGACGATCCGGCGACGCGTGTAGAGGTCCATGGTCGGGCCGAGGATCCGGTTCAGGATGACCTCCCGCGCCGCGACCGCCAGGTCGCTGCGGGCCCAGGAGACGTCGCCTCTCACACGATCTTCCCGGGGTTGAGGTTCGCGCCCGGGTCGATGCCGTCGAACAGCGCGCGCAGCATCGCGACACCAGGCGTCGAGATGTCCGCTTCGAGCCATTGCGCGTGCTCGGTACCGACGGCATGGTGGTGCGACAGGGTCGCACCCGAGTCGACGAACGCCTGCTGGATGGCCGACTTGACGATGCCGTACTCGTCGAGCTCGTCGCGACGCCCGGTGGGCTTGAAGCCGAACGTGAAGTACAGGCACGCGCCCGCGTGGTAGGAGTGCGACAGGTGGCACATGATGTAGCCGCGGACGCCGAGCTCGTCGAAGGCGTCGCGGGCGTCGGCCATGACCCTGTCGTAGAGCGACGACAGTGCGCTCCAGGGCGCGGCGGTCTCGGCGACGTCCGCGAGCGCGCCGCGGTCGAGCAGGAAGTCGCGGATGTACGGCGTGTCGAACTTCTTCTGGTCGAACAGCGCTCCCGGGCCGCTGCCGATGCACAGGCCGCCGTGACGGGCGACGATGCGGCCGACGAACCTGCGCTCACGGGCGACGTGGGCCTCGGTGCCCTCGTAGCCGATGAACGAGAGGCACATCGCCTCGGTGTCGAAGCCGCGACGTCGCTGCAGGTATGCGGTCAGCGCTCTGGACTTGAGCTGGTCGACGGCCGAGGGATCCTTGCGCGTGGCGAATGAGAACCGCGTCTCGAAGGCATCGGATACTCGCGTGATCGACGGCGATGCCGTGCTGGCCGCGATGTCCCGCATGGCCGCCAGGCCCTCGGCCCAGGTGGGAAACAGGTAGCCGAGGATGGTCCGGCGCGCGGGTACGTGCTGCACGTGGACCGTGGCCTCGGTGATGATGCCCAGGCGGCCCTCGCTGCCGAGCACCATCTCCCGCACGCTCGGGCCGGTCGACGTGCTCGGCACCGGGCGGGTGACCAGTTGCCCCGCCGGGGTGACCACGCGTACGGCACGCGTGAGGTCGGCGATGTCGCCGTAGCGGTCGGACTGCATCCCTGAGGAGCGGGTGGCGATCCAGCCGCCGAGCGTCGAATGGGTGAAGCTGTCGGGGAAGTGCCCGAACGTCCATCCCCGGGCGTTCAGCTGCGCCTCCAGGTCCGGCCCGAAGACACCGGCCTGCACGCGCGCGAGGCGCGACGCGTCGTCGACGGAGAGCACCCGGTCGAGCCGCCCCAGGTCGACCGAGATGACGGTGCGTCCCTCGTGCGCCGGGGCTTCCAGGCTGCCGGAGATGCTCGTTCCACCCCCGAAGGGGATGACGACGGCGTCGGCGTCGATCGCCGCGCGCAGGACGGCCGCCACCTGGTCCTCGTCGGCCGGACGGACGACGACGTCGGGAAGCCGACCCAGCTCCCCGCGTCGGTTGCGGATGAGGTCGCGCACGCTCTTGCCGCGGGCGTGGACGACGCGGTCGAGCGGGTCGGTCGAGACCCACTCGGGGCCGAGCGCCTCCAGCGCGGCCCGCAGGCCCGGCGCCAGCGCCGGTTCGGGGATGGGCAGCTCGTCGAAGGCGCGCGGCCGGGACATCACCCGCGTCGTGTCGACGCCGAGGACGCGCTCGAGGAAGGGTCCGAGGTCGGGCTTGTCCTCGTGCGTGAACGAGACGTCGTCGCGCCCCCAGCCCCACCACTTCATCGCGGTCATCGGCGTCCTCCGTCTCGCGGGAACGGCGACAATCCGCCGCGTCGCATCTCCAGCCGGCGGCTCGACCTTACGGGATGACGTCGCACGCCACCTACGCGGGCGGCAGGTCCGCCGGCGCGCCCCACTCCGTCAGCACCGGTGGCAGGGCGACCGAGCCGTCCTCGCGCTGGCCGTTCTCGAGCAGGGCGATGATCGTCCGGCCCACCGCCACCGCGGTGCCGTTCAGCGTGTGGACGACCGCGGGGCGCCTGGCGTCCGCCGGCCGGTAGCGCACGCCGAGGCGCCGCGCCTGGAAGTCCGTGGTGTTCGAGCACGACGTGAGCTCCCGGTAGCGACCCTGACCGGGCAGCCACGCCTCGCAGTCGTACTTCTTCGCCGCCGAGGCGCCGAGGTCGTCCACCGCGATCGCCACCACGCGGTAGGGGATGCCGAGCTCGGTCAGCAGGCCCTCCTCGAGCGCCAGCAGCCGCTCGTGCTCGGCCGTGCTCTCCTCGGGGGCCACGAACGAGAACATCTCGACCTTGTCGAACTGGTGGACCCGGAAGATCCCGCGGGTGTCCCTGCTTGCGGCCCCCGCCTCCCGGCGGAAGCAGGGAGAGAAGCCCGCGTAGCGGAGCGGCAGCCCGGCCGCGTCGAGGATCTCGCCGGCGTGCAGCGAGGCGAGCGCCACCTCCGAGGTCCCCGCGAGGAACAGGTCGTCGGCCGGCAGCGCGTAGATCTGCTGCTCGGTGTCGGGCAGGAACCCGGTCCCGTACAGCGCCCGCTCGCGCACGAGCACCGGGGGGATGACCGGCTCGAACCCGGACGCGCCGAGCCGCTCGAGCACCCAGCGGACGAGGGCGAGCTCGAGCAGCACCAGGTCCCCGCGCAGGTAGGCGAAGCGCGAGCCCGAGAGCCGCGCCCCGCGCTCCATGTCGATGCGCGCGCCCGCGAGCGCGAGGTGGTCGCGAACCCAGGGCGGCGGCTTGTCGGGCGGCGGCGACGCCTCCCGCACCACGGTGTCCTCCCCGGGCGCGTCCTCCCTCGGCAGGTTGGGCAGGCCGGCCACGGCGCCGTCGAGCTCGCGCTTGAGCCGCGCCTCCTCGTCGGAGAGCTCGCGACCGCGCGCGGCCAGGTCGGCGAGCTGGGCCCGCTCCTCCTCGCCCGGCGCCCCACGCCGCCCGCGGCTCGCGGCGTTCAGCTCGGCCCGGAGGGCCTCGGCGCGTTCGGTCGCGCCGCGCCAGGCGGCGTCGAGCGCGAGGACGCGGTCGATCCCCGCCGCCGCGTCCGGCCCGCGCCGCGCCAGGGCCGCGCGCATGCGCTCGGGATCACGCCGGATCTCGCGGAGGTCGAGCACGGCTCGAGCCGCGGGCGGCTCAGCCGCCGGCCGCGGTCTGCTCGCAGCCGACCGACGCGCCCGAGCTCCCACCGGCGGACTGAGCCTTGCCGCCGCTTCCACCCGGCGTGGGCGGGTTGCTCACCTTCGACCCCGAGTACTTCGCGACGAACTCGGCGACCGCCGTCGCCTCGTCCCCGACCACGATGTTCTGCGGCATGATCGCCCCCGAGAAGCCCCCGTTGTGGATCGCGTAGAGGATCCGCAGGCGGTTCTCACAACGGGCGTCGAAGTTCGGCCCGTCGTTGCGCTCCCGGGTGCGGACGTTCGTCGAGGAGCCGTGCGTCCCCGCCGTTTCGAGCGTGTGGCAGCCCGCACAGCGCTGCACGAAGAGCTGCGCGCCCCGCTGCATGGGCGAGGAGCTGGCGAGCTTGATCTTGTCCGAGCCGCAGGCGCCGAGCACGAGGGCGCCGGCCACCGCGAGAAGGGTCACGACGAGACGCATCAAGGCGGGCGAGACTATAGGGGCGATGATCGAGCCCAGGGACTTCCGCGAGGCCTTCGGGCGCTTCGCCACCGGCGTGGCGGTGGTCACCGCGCCGGGTGGCGGCATGACCGCCAACGCGGTGTGCTCGCTCTCCCTCGAGCCCCTCCTCGTGCTCGTGTGCTTCGACCGCACGGCGCGCACGCTCCCCCTCGTGCAGGACACCGGCCGCTTCGCGGTCAACGTGCTCGGCGGAGGCCACGCTGGCCTGGCCGCGCACTTCGCCTCCAAGCTCCCCGAGGCCGAGAAGCTCGCCACGATCGCCCATCACGACGAGCAGGGGGTGCCCGTCCTCGACGAGGCCCTCTCCTGGGTGGTGTGCGACCTCGAGCGCCTCGAGCCCGGCGGCGATCACGAGATCGCGATCGGGCGCGTCACGGGCCTCGGGCTGGCCGACGGCCCCCCCCTGCTCTGGTACCGCGGCGCGTACCG
>JBBSGJ010000096.1:0-8935 GCA_038254195.1 Solirubrobacterales bacterium | reverse complement strand
GAGGTCTTCCGCGACCAGCGCCCGACGGTCGTCTTCCACGCGGCCGCCTACAAGCACGTCCGGATGATGGAGTCCAACCCCGTGGAGGCCGTGCGCAACAACGCGCTGGCCACGCGGCTCGTGGCCCGGATCGCGGGGGAGGCCGGGGTGGGGACCTTCGTGCTCGTCTCCACCGACAAGGCGGTGTCCCCGGCCACCGTGATGGGCGCGTCCAAGGCGCTGGCGGAGTGGGCGATCGAGGCCGCCGCCGGGCGCCATCCCGGGACGCGCTTCGCCACCGTGCGCTTCGGCAACGTGCTGGGCTCCTCGGGCTCGGTCGTCCCCATCTTCCGCCGGCAGATCGCCCAGGGCGGTCCGGTGACGGTGACCGATCCGAAGATGACCCGTTACTTCATGACGATCCCGGAGGCGGTACAGCTCGTGATCCGCTCGGGGTCACTGCGCGTGGAGTCCGGCGCGGTGCTCGTCCTCGAGATGGGCGAGCCGGTGCGCATCCTGGAGCTCGCCGAGCAGATGATCCGCTTGAGCGGTCTGGAGCCCGAGCGCGACATCGCGATCGACGTGATCGGGCGCCGGGCGGGGGAGAAGCTCCACGAGGACCTCTTCAACCCCTACGAGCACCCCCAGCCCACGCCCGCGGAGAAGATCCTCCGCGCCGAGCACGACGCGCTCGACCCCGACTGGGTGGAGGCGACCTTCGCCGAGGTGAACCTGCTCGCGCTCGAGGGGGACGCCGCCGCCCTGGCGGCCAAGGTCGGAGAGCTCTCCTCCGCGCGCGCGAGCGGCCCCGCCCGGGTCGTGACCTAGACTCGCGCCCCGCATGGCCGCGCCCGGAGTGCTCGCTCTCTCACTGTCCTCCGAGGCGACGAAGATCGGCGCGCTCGCCGGGCTCGTGGCGATCCTCGGGATCGCGCTGCTCAGCGTGTTGCTCTTCGCCCAGGCGCGGGAGCTCAAGCGTTTGCGGGAGTGGGCCGGGCGGGCGCCCGAGCGTGCCCAGGAGGTCGAGGAGCAGGCCGCGCGGGCCGCGTCGGGCACCGCCGGGCGAAGCCCGGTGGTCGGAGCGCCGGCGCACCCTGCCCCGAGGGTGACGCCCGCGGTGCCCGTCGAGAAACCCGCACCTTCGGCGGGGACGCGACCTCCGGCGGCGTCCCCACCCGCGCCGCCGGCGGCACCTTCGGCGGCGGCGTCCTCGGTGCCGCTCGCCCTCGCCGGAGCGGGGGTGGGCGCCCCGCCCCTTCTCTCGGCCACGCGCTTCCGCGGGCTCGTGCCGCCGCCCGCCCCGGCCTCACCCGTCGTCTCCGCCCCCGATCCCGCTCCCTCCGCCCTGACCCGCGCCCCCGCCCCGTCCCGTGCCGTCTCCTCGGGCAACGGGCACAGCGAGATCCCGCCGTCACGCCCGCCGACCGCGCCGGCCACCGCGGCCGGGGCCGCCCGCGCGGCGGCACCGCCGCCACCGTCGCGGACCCGTCCGGTGGCCCCCGCCCAGGCCACGGGGGGCGGGACCGATTCCCGCTCCGCTCCTCCCGCCGGGGCGTCCGGGCGGCGCCCTATGGCCGTGGTCCTGGTCATCGCGGCACTGCTCGGGGTTGCCGCGCTCACCTTCGGGGCGATCCAGCTCCTCTCAAGCGGAGCGGACACGCCCACCAAGCCCCGGCGCGCGGCGGTGGGGGCGACGCCGACGACGCCGGTCGGCAAGGGCCGCAACGCCGCCCCGTTCTCCAACGGCTCGGTCACCGTCGCCGTGCTCAACGGCACCCCGGTGGCCGGCCTGGCCAAGCGCCTGGCCGACCAGCTCGTGGCCCGGGGCTTCAAGCAGGGCACCGTGACCAACGCGTCCGAGCAGACGCGCTCGGCCACCCTCGTCTCGTTCCTTCCGGGCCGCAAGCAGGCGGGGACCGTGGTGGCGAAGACCCTGAAGGCGGTCGCGCTCGCGCCCATCGACCCCACCACCCGCGCCATCGCATGCCCGGGCGCCCAGCCCTGCCCCGACGTCGTCGTCACCGTCGGCGCCGATCGGGCGGGGTGACCGTCCCCGCCCGGTGACCGGCTTCCTCGACCTCCCGGGGCGGTCCCCCAAGCCGCGCGAGGAGGGCATCACCCACGTGCTCAACCTGGAAACCCTGCGGCTCGGGCTGCGCTCGGACACCGCCGGGGCCGGGACGGCTTGATCCTCCTCGCCCGCCACGGCGAGACGGACGACAACCGCCCTCCCCTGCGCTTCCAGGGCCTGCGCGACACGCCGCTCAACGCGCGGGGGCGGGGGCAGGCCGCGGCGCTGGCCGAGCGCGTGGCGGCGGAGTACGAGGTGTCCGCGCTGTGGTGCTCGACGTTATCCCGCGCCCGCGAGACCGCCGCGCTCGTGGGCGCGCGCATCGGGCTGGAGCCGCGCCCGGACGCGCGGCTCTGCGAGGGGGGACGGGGGCGCTGGGAGGGACGTCTGTTCGCCGAGGTGGAGGAGGCCGAGCCCGAGGCCTACGCCGCCTGGCGCCGGCCGGATCCCGGCTGGCGCTTCCCCGGTGGCGAGTCGCTGCGCGAGCAGCAGGACCGGGTGCTCGCGGCGCTCTCCGAGGTGGAGGACAGGGCGCTCGTGGTCTGCCACGGGGGCTCGATCCGCGTCGTCCTGTGCGCGCGCGACCCGCGCGGGCTCGCCGCGTTCCACGACTGGAAGGTCCCCAACACGACGGTGGTGGGGGTGTGACGCTGCTCGCGCGCATCACCTTCGCCCTGCTCGTCGCCGCGACCTTCGCCGCGTTCTTCGTGACCGCGCGCATCAAGCGCACGCCGCCCGTGGTCCTCGGGGTGCGCTTCGCGCCGAAGGCGTTCTCTCCGGGCTCGACCCGCACGAGCCGGACCTCGCTCTCCTTCTCGCTCAAGCGCGGCGACGACGCGAGCGTGGAGGTGGTGGACGCCGACGGCGATGTGGTGCGCACGCTGCTCGACCGGTCGCTGCCGGCGCGGCACCGGGTGCGGCTCGTGTGGAACGGACGCGACGAAGCTGGCCGGCGGCTGCCCGACGCCTACTACCAGGTCCACGTCGGCCTGCGCCATCAGGGCCGGACGGTGGTCCTCCCGGGTGCGTGGCATCTCGACACCGTCGCCCCCCGCCCCCGGCTCCTGCGCGTGGGCGGACGCAACCCGCGGCGCGCGCGGACGCCGCTCATCGTCTCCGCGGCCCGCGCGCACGCTGTGCGGGTGCGCTTCGCGCGCGCCCCCGCGCGCGGATCGGCGCTCGTGGTGGAGGAGACCTCACGGGTCCGACCCCGCGTGGTGGTGGTCTCCCGCCGTCACCGCGGCCCGCGGATCCTCGTGTGGGACGGACGGGTCGGCGGCCGTCCCGCTCCCCCGGGGATCTACCGCCTGCGCGTCCGCGCACGCGACGACGCGCGGAACGTCGGGCTCACCCCGGGACGCCTGCGGGGAATCGGGGTGACCGTACGCGGGGTCGCCGTGCAGGCGCCGCTCGTGCCCGTGCGACGGGGGCGGCGGGTGGTCGCCTTCGTGGACGCCCGGGGCGCGCCCTGGCGGTGGATGCTGCGCCGGGTCGGCGGCGGGCGCGCCGCCCGGGGGTCCGGGCGGGGGGTGCGCCTCGCCTTTGTCGCTCCGGCGCGGGGCGGCCTCTACGTCCTCACGGTGCGCACCGGGCGCTTCGGGGCCCGGACGCCGCTCGTGGTCGCCGGCCGGCGGGCATCCCGGCTCGTCGTCCTGCCGGCGGCGAGCTGGCAGGGGACCGTCGCCGACGACGACGACGGCGACGGGGTGCCGAACACCCTGCGCGCGCGCGAGCCCGCGCCGGTCGTGCGCCCGCGGACCGCGCTGCCGCCGGGGTGGGCGGGCACGGCCGCGCTGGTGGCGCGGCTCGATGCCCCCGGGCACGGGCGGGGCTACGAGATCACCACCGACCTCGGGCTCCTCCCCGGGGGACGCGGGCCTCGACTCGCCGGGCATCGGGGCGTGCTGCTCGCGGGCGCGGCGAGGTGGGAGCTGCCCGCCGTGGGCCGGGCGTTGCGCGGCTGGGTGGCGCGCGGAGGGCGGCTGGCCCTGCTCGATCCCCAGACCCTGCGGCGCGAGGTGCGCCTCACCGGCGGCGCGCTCGTCGACCCCGGCCCGCTCACGTCGCGCGACGCGCTGGGGACACGCCTCGGGCCGCTCGTGCGGCGCTCGAGCGACATCACCGTGTTCTCCGACCACGCCGACCTCTTCACCACCACCGGCGGGCTGTTCGCGCGCCAGCCGGGCTACGAGGCCGTGACCGAGCCCCCCGCCACGGCCCTCCTCGCGGTCGCCGGGCCCGATCCCGACACCCCGGTCATCTCCGCCCAGCGGCTCGGGGCCGGCCGGATCCTCCGCGTCGGCCTCCCGGGCTTCACCTCCCGCCTCCGGAACCCCGACGTCGCCGCGCTCGTCGACCAGGCATGGCTGCTCCTCTCGCGCTAGCGGCCGGACTGGAGAAGGCGGGCGGCGTGGTCGTCGCGCTCCTCGTCCTCGCCGCGGTCCTCGCCCCGACCGCCCGGGCGCGGGCCGGGTGGACGCTGGCGACCCTCGTCCTCACGCCGGCGCTGCTGCTGGCGCTGCTGGCCGGCACCGCCCAGTGGCACGTGGTCCGCGACCGCCCCGCGGTGGCCGCGGTGGCCGGGCTCGCCGGCCTCGGGGTCATCGTCGCGCTCGCGCTCGCACTGCGCCGCCGGCCCGAGGTCTTCCCCCTGCTCGTGGTCGCCACGCTGCCCTTCCGTATCCCGATCGCCGCCGGGGGGTCGACGTTCAACCTGCTCGCCCCGCTCTACGTGGTGGTCGGCGCGGCGTCCCTGGCGCGCGTGATCCAGACCTTGCGCGACGACCCCGCCCCACCGGCGCTCCGGCCCGCGGCGCGCCGCGTCGGCGCGGCCCTGCTCGCCTTCGTCGTGCTCTACGCGCTCCAAGCCCTGTACACGAAGGATCTGTCGGCGGCCACGAACACCCTCGTGTTCTTCCTCGTGCCCTTCGCGCTGCTGTGGGCGCGGCTCGCCGAGGTGGAGTGGACCCCCCGACTCCTGCGCAACTGCCTCGCGGTGCTGCTGGTGCTCGCCGTCGTGCTCGTCGGAGTCGGGTTCGGCGAGTACGCGACGCGCACCCTGCTGCTCAACCCGAAGGTGATCGACGCGAACTCCTTCTCGTCGTTCTTCCGGGTCAACTCGCTGTTCTTCGACCCGAACGTCTTCGGGCGCTTCCTCGCGCTCGTGATGCTCGCCGCGACCTCGGCGCTGCTGTGGACGCGGGCGCCGCGGACGGGAGTGGCGCTCGCGGTGGCGCTCGCCGTGCTCTGGGGCGGTTTGGTCATCACGTTCTCGCAGTCGAGCTTCGCGGCGCTCCTCGTGGGGCTGGCGGTGCTGGCCGCGGTGCGCTGGGAGGCGCGGCGCGTGGGGCTGGGGGCGCTCGTCGGGGTCCTGCTCGCGGTGGTCATCGTGGTGGCCGGCCAGAAGGCGCTCAAGCTCGACCTCGGCTCCACGCGCTCGGTGGACCGCGCCACCAGCGGCCGGCTCGACCTCGTGCGGGGCGGGCTCCGGATGGTGCGTGACCGGCCGGTCTTCGGCTGGGGGTCGGGGTCGTTCGCGCGCGTCTACCGGCAACGGGAGAGTGGGTCACGCCAGACGGCGGTCTCCGCGTCGCACACGATCCCGCTCACGGTGGCCGCCGAGCAGGGGGTGCCCGGCCTTGCGCTCTACGTGGTGCTCCTGGTGCTCGCGTTCATGCTGCTCGTGCGCGGGGCCCGCGGCGGGCGGGGCTCCCCGTCCACACGCGCCTTTTTCCTCGCGGCCTTCGCGGCCCTCGTGGTCCACACGCTCGTCTACGCGGCGTTTCTCGAGGATCCCGCCACCTGGGCGCTCCTGGGCGCCGCGGCCGCGCTGCCGGACCCGTGAGACGGCGGCGGCGCGAGCTCCTCGCGGGGGCCGTGGTCGCGCTCGTCGCGGTGCTCGCGTGGGCCCTCGCGCCGAGCTACCCGAGCTACGATTCGCAGTGGGCCCTTGTGTGGGGGCGGGAGCTCGTCCACGGCGTGCTGCCCTCCTACGAGGTCTACGCGGCGCCGACCCCGCACCCGCTGTGGACGCTGGTCGCGGGGGCGTGCGCGCTGCTCGGAGGGGGCGGGGATCGGGCGCTCGTCCTCGTCGCGGTGGGCTCGCTCGTGGCGCTCGCGTGGGGCGTGGCGCGGCTGGGGGCCGGAGTCTGGGACGCTCCGCGCGGCCTGCTCGCGGCGGTGCTCGTGGGCACGAGCACGTCGTTGGGGCTGTATGCGGCGAAGGCCTTCGTCGACGTGCCGTTCGCGGCGCTCGTGGCGTGGGCCGGGGCCCTGGAGGTGGAGCGCGCCCGCGCAGGTCGTCCGGCCGGGCTTGGTCCCCCGGCCCTCCTCGCCGTCGCCGGGCTGCTGCGCCCCGAGGGGTGGCTGCTCGCCCTCGCGCTGTGGGCGTGGCGGCGCGGGTGGCGCTCGGCTTCCCTGACCGGGCTCGCCTTTCTCGCGCCCCTGCTGTGGGGGCTGGCCGACCTCGCGGTCACCGGCGATCCCCTGTTCTCGCTACACCGCACGTCGCTCGTGGTCGAGTCGATCGGCGAGCAGGTGAGCGCGGGGGAGGTTCCGCGCGCACTCGTCTCCTTCCTGGCGGCCGTGCTGCGGCCACCGGTGCTCGTGCTCGGGGTCCTCGGGGTGGGGCTCGCGCTGTGGAGAGGGAGAGCCCGACCGCCCCGCGCACTCGGCGTCCCCCTCGCGCTCCTAGCGGTGGGGATCGCGGCGTTCGTGGCGGGCGCGGTGCTCGCCCTCACCGCCCAGCAGCGCTACCTCACCGTCCCCGCGGTGGCGCTCGGGCTCTTCGCCGCGCACGCGCTGCTCGGGTTCCGCGACGAGGCGCCCGGGGCGGTGCGGACCTGGTGGGCGCGGGGCGCGGCCGGGGCGGCGGTGCTCGCCCTCGTGGCGGGAGTGGTGCTCCTGCCCGGCACGGCCGGCCGCCTGCGGACCGAGCTGCGCTTCGTGCGCGACTCGCACTCCGCCCTCGCGGCGGTGCTCGCGGTGGCGCGCGTGCGGGGCTGCCGGCCCATCGTCATGCCGACCTACAAGGGCGTCCCCGACGCGCTGTGGATCCTCGGGGCGCCCCCCGGCGTGGTCGTGGCGGCGCCGGCGCTCGGCCCCCGGCGACCGGGGGCCCGGATCATCGTCGGGCCGGGAGATCGGGTGATCCGGCGCTTCGGCCGGGCGGCCGGGGTCCCCGCCACCACCGACGTGCTCGACCCCGACGTGCCCATCCTCGCCCGGCGCGGAGCGTTCACCGCCCAGGGACGCTGCACGTGAAGGTTCTCGCCCCGAACCCGCGGCGGATCATCCCCCTCGCACCCGATCGCGTATCCCTCCTCACGTGAGCGAGGAGGAGCGGCAGATCATCGCGCGCCTCGAGGCGATGCTCGAGGTCGCGCGCGCCCTGGCCCACGAGCGCGTGGACGCCCTCGCCACGCCCGACGCGGTGATCGAGCCCTTCGCCGTCGCCTGGACCGGAGGCGAGCAGCGACTACTCGACCTCGCCGACGTGGCGGGCGCCCTGGCGTCCCCCACCGGCGTCAACCGGGTCGCCTCCACGCTCATCTCCCGCTACGACGCCGACACGTTCGCGGTCGTCTCCGTCGCCCACGCCTCGCCCAGCGGCGACGCCGAGCATCCCCAGGCCCGCGAGGTCCTCCGCGTGATCCTCGGCCATGCGACGGGATTCTCCGGCTCGGCGTGGGCCGAGGTCGACCGCACCTCCTCCGGGCCTCGGCTGTCCGCGGTCTGGCAGATCAGCGA
The DNA here is from genome assembly GCA_038254195.1 of Solirubrobacterales bacterium. Lineage (GTDB taxonomy): Bacteria > Actinomycetota > Thermoleophilia > Solirubrobacterales > Solirubrobacteraceae > JBBQAA01. The sequence continues at coordinate 1,137 of JBBSGJ010000096.1, read as the reverse complement.
GGACGCGGAGGGCTGACCCCCGCGGCCCGCAGGCGCGCCCACAGCGGCGCGTTCTGGGCCGCGGCGGTCTGGGCGAGGGCCCACTCCTGCAGCTCGGGGTCGGGTGGCGCCCCCGCGGCCGCGCGCAGCTCCCGCTCCCAGTCCTCGAGGGTGGGGCAGACGGTGACGGCCCGCGCGAGGGTCCGCACCCCCGCGAGGTCGGGGGCGAGCGTGCAGCGGCCCTGGCGCGCGCACTTCACGATCCGCTGGGGCAGCCCCGCGTCGTTGAACGGCTCGGCCCGGAAGGGGACGATCCCCACGTCGGCCCGGGCCGCCACCCGCGCCGCCGCCGCGTCGCCGAGCCGGCCGAGCCACACGAGCCCGGGCAGCTCGCGGCAGGCCGCGAAGTCGGCGTCGCCCTGCATCTCGTCGGGGTGCACCTCGCCCACGAGCAGCAGGGTGAGATCCTGCAGGCGCTCGGCCAGGGAACGGACCAGGGCCCAGTCCGTGCGCCAGCCCAGGTGCCCGAGCGAGACGGCGGCGGGAGCGCCCGGCGCCACCGCCGGGAACTCGTCGTGGGCGGGGACGAGGAGCTCTGCCTCGCGCCCCGCCGCGCGCTCGAGCCGGACGAGCTCGTCGGACACCGCCCACACCCAGTCGGCCCGCTCCGCGGCCCGCGCATGCAGGTCGGCCAGCCGGGCGCGCAACGCCGGTGAGGCGTCGTAGGCCTCCTCGTAGCGGTCCCAGCGCGCGTACCAGAGCACCGCGTCGGGATACCGCGCCAGGAGCGCCTCGGCGAGCGGGAGCTGGAGCGGATGGAACATGAGCACGGCGGCGACGAGGCCGGGCAGGCGCATCCGCTTGGCCTGTCGCGCCGCGATCGCGCGGGTGATCTCGGGGGGAAGCCGCCCCAGGGCGCCGTAGCGCACGCGCGGCGGCTCGAGGGCGACCACGCCGGGGGCGCGGAGGAGGTCCCGGGCGGTCTCGCGGAGGATGAAGCGCTCCAGCGGGGCGGGCAGGAGCAGCACCATGAGCGGTTCGGCCACGGGAGGGCGGACGCTAGCGTCGCCGAGCGATGGCCGGGTACCTGAAGCGGCTGCTGACCACGGCGGCCGCCTACCAGCTCGCCGACATCGTCTCGAAGCTCCTTGCCCTAGG
>JBBSGJ010000095.1:0-8967 GCA_038254195.1 Solirubrobacterales bacterium | reverse complement strand
TGCGACGCGGTCGCCTTCCTGCAGACGATCGAGCACGTCCACGACCCGGACGCCGTGCTCGACCACATCGCGCAGATGCTGCGCCCCGGCGGCACGCTCTACGTGACGACGCCGAACCTCCTCACGCTCGCCCCGCCCGGTGCGGAGAAGTCCGAGAACCCGTGGCACCTCAGGGAGTACCGCGCGGAGGAGCTGCGGGCGCTGTGCGCGCGGCACTTCCGCGACGTGACGCTGCGCGGCCTCTTCCACGCGCGCAGGCTGCGCGTGCACGGGTGGGCGTTGCGCGCGGGATGGGACCGCGTGCACCCCGCGCTGGGGGTCACGGAGCCGTTCTACGAGCGCTTCACGCCGGCGATCTCGGCCCGGGACTTCGCGCTGAGGACCGGCGGGGGATGGGGGACGGGATTGGATCAGGCGCTCGACTTCCTCGCGGTGTGCCGGACGTAGCGCTCGCCCTCGTCCTCCACACCCACATGCCCTACGTGGAGGGCTTCGGGACGTGGCCCTTCGGGGAGGAGTGGCTGTGGGAGGCGATCGCGACGTCCTACCTCCCCCTGCTCGACGTCCTCGACGAGCACCCGGAGACGGTCACGGTGTCGGCCACGCCGGTCCTGCTCGACCAGCTCGAGGCGCCCGGGGCGCTCGCGCGGTGTGCGGCGTTCCTGCGCGAGGTACGGCCCGAGAGCCACCGGCGGGACCTCGCGTCCACCGCGGATTCCGGGGAGGCCGCTGCGCTCGAGCACTCCGCCGCGGCCTACGCGCGCGCCGCCGACGCCCTCGCGCGCCGTGACCTCCTCGCCGACCTCGCCGCTCACGCGAGCTGGACCTCGGCCGCGACGCACGCCGTCCTGCCGCTGCTGGCCACCGACGCCGGCGTGCGCCTGCAACTGGAGACCGGGGTCACGTCGCACCGGCGCCGGTGCGGCGGCGGGTGGGACGGTGGGCTCTGGCTGCCCGAGTGCGCGCACGGGCCGTGGCTCGACCCGCTGCTCGAGCAGGCGGGGACGCGCGCGGTCTGCGTGGACCTCACCGACGTGCTCGGCGCGCCGCGCCGTCCGCTGCGCACGGGAGCCGGGCCGCTGCTGGTGCCGCTCGACCGGGAGGTGGTGGAGCTCGTGTGGAGCGACGCGGGCTACCCCGCCGATCCGGCGTACCGCGACTACCACCACTTCACGGAGCACCGCCACAACGCGTGGGCCAACGACGGGACTCCGTACGACCCGGCGCGGGCGCTCACGCGGGTCGGCGAGCACGCCGAGGACTTCGTCGCCCGCGTGCGCGAGCGCGCGGGGCTCGTGGTCTGCGCGCTCGACACCGAGCTGCTCGGCCACTGGTGGCACGAGGGCCCGGCGTGGCTCGCGGCGGTCCTCGAGGCGGCCGAGGCCCGCGGGCTGCGGGTCGCGCCCCTCGACGCCGCGCTCGAGGACTTCGCGCCCGTCGCCGCGCCGGCCGCGCTCCCCGTCACCACCTGGGGCCGCCCGCGCGATCTCTCGACCTGGAGCGGGCCGCCCGTCGCGGACCTGGCGTGGGCCGCCCGCGCCGCCGAGCTGCGTGTCGTCGCCGATCGGAGCGTCGACGCCGGGACGGTCCGCGAGCTGCTCGCCGTCCAGGCCTCGGACTGGGCGTTCCTCGAGACCAACGCCCTCGCGGGTCCCTACGCCCGCGAGCGCTTCTCCGGCCACCGCGAACGCCTGGAGTCCCGCCTCGCCGGCCACGCGCGCGACCCCGCCGAACTGCGCCACCTCGCGCCGGACGCCACGCCCGCGGCGCTGCACGCGCCGTGACGGCTACCGGGAGGAGCCGGATGACAACGCGAGCGGCCGCGCGATGGGCCCGCTCGTCCTCTGCGCCACCTGGGCGAAGAAGGCCCAGATCGCCTCGCTCGCGCTCGGGCCGCGGGGGTCGGTGTGGGAGTGGCCCGCAGCGCCACCCGACCAGGCGTGACCGAGGCCCTCGACGCAGAGCCTCTCCCCGACGATCTGCCCGTCGGCGTCCTGCCACCGCGAGCGCTCGAACGCGTGACCGTCCCGCACTCCGCCCGTGACCCGCGCTGTGGGTCTCCCCGGGTCGTGATCACCGCCGGAGAGGAGCCTGTTGACGGCGAGCCACTGCGCGGTCACCTGGTCGCCGTTCACGGGGGCGACGAGCCGGTCCGCGCTGCCATGGATCGCCAGGGTGGGGACGGGACGGGCGTGACGGCCCATCGCCCGCACGGCCTGTTCTCCCAGCCGGGCCGGATCTCCCGCGCCCCGGGCCATGGTGGAGAAGGCGCGAGCCGGGCCCGTGGCCGCGCCGAAGGCGAGGCCAGAGTGCACGGCGAGGCCGGCGACGATGTCGGGGTGCGTCGCTGCGAGCACCGCCGCCATCGCGCCTCCGGCCGACATGCCGGCGACGAACACGCGCCGCGGGTCGATGGTCCAGCGCGCCGTGTCCGCCGTGATGCCCCGCAGCATGTGAGCGAGCTGCGCGGGCTCGCCGCCGGCGCGCGCCTGGTGTGCGGAGGCGAACCAGTTCCAGCAGCCCTGCGCGTTTGCCGAGCGCGTCTGCTCGGGGTAGGCGACGACGAAGCCCGCGCGGTCGGCGACCTCGTCCATCCGGGTGCCGGCGGCGATGCTCGCCGCGTCCTGCGTGCAACCGTGGAGCACGACGACGAGCGGCACGGGCGTCGCGGGGTGGAGGTTCGCCGGCGCGTGGACCACGCAGCGGCGCTCCGCCTCCGAGCGGCGGGAGGGCCGCGCGCGGCCGGCGATGGCCGCGCGGTTGGACGCATAGAGATCCTGCCAGGCGATGGGAGGCACGGCTGCGCACTATATCACGCAATGGGTGATATGCAACGCGGATCACGGTCGGGGCCGGAAGCTCCGGTACACGCTGAGCAGCGCAAAGCGCTGGGGCTCGGACAGGCCGGGGTCGTGGAGGATCGCTCGCTCGGTATCGAGGGGTGGGGGCGTCGCTGGGCCGTCCTCATCGAGTACTCCCGCGCGTGCGAGCAGGGTCGCCAGCGGCACCCCGAGCGCGTCGGCGACCGCACGGAGCACCCTGAGCGACGGCTCGTGGCGGCCGCGCTCGAGCTGGCTCAGGTACGCGTGGGAGACCCCGGTCGCCTCGGCGAGGTCGCGCAGGGACCGTCTCGCGGCGACGCGCTGGGCGCGGATGAAGGCACCCAGGGCTGCCAGCTCCGCGTGTGCGCGCTCTTCGCCCACGCGCGCATCTTCGCCCAATCGGCGGCGGACACCCCGGACGCGACGGCCGGCCAGGGCCTCTGTCACCCTGAGGCGGGTGACCGCCAACGCGAGCCGAGGACCGTCTTCGGGGATGCGGACCGCCGACGGCTCCTGGCCGACGTCGCTCGGCTGGTCGAGGGGCACGGGGGCCGGATCGCCGTGGACTACATCACCCACCTCTTGCTCGCGCGCAATGCCCCGCTGGGCTGAAGTCCTCGAGGCCGCTCCCGACCTCGCCGCACGCTGCGCGCGGCGGCTGCTCGACCCGGGGCTCGTGCTCCTCGGCACGCTGCGGGCCGACGGCTCGCCGCGCATTTCCCCGTCGAGCCCCTCGTCGTCGACGGGGAGCTCGAGCTCGGGATGATGCCTGGCTCGCTCAAGGCGCGCGACCTGCTCCACCGCGCGCGGGACGTCCGCGATCCCGATGCGCGCGAGCGCTACGGCAATGGGGCGTCGATGCCCTCGTCGGCGAGCAGCCGTGGCCCCATGGCGACCTCGACATCGTGGTGGGCGCCGAGGGGCTCGGGCGCGCGGCGGATGCGCTCTCCGCCCTGGACTACGCGCACGACGCCGCCGCCCGACCCGGACTGCCGGCGCGACTCGTCCTCCACGCCGGCGCGCGGCGCCAGGTCGACCTCCACCCGGTGGTCCTCGATCGACACGGGAACGGGTGGCAACCGCTGGGCGACGATGTCTTCGGCGCCTATCCGGCGGATGGGCTCGCGGCGATGGGGAGCATCGGCGTCGCTGGGTCCGGTGCCTCACGGCTGATCTGCAACCGCGCCACCACCTCGGCTATCCCCCCGACGAGGCGGATCGACATGACGTCCGGCTGCTCGCCCGCCAATTCGGCGTTCCGCTGCCGCCCGGATGGTGAGCCGGACCGCTCGCCGGTCATCGCGCCGCGACTCACGCCGGAGCCCGTGGCCTGACGCGGAAGCCGTGGGTGGCTGGAGAAACGTCCGCCCGCGCGGGGAGGGGAAGCTGCACCTCGTGGGGGGTCCGGAACTGGATACCGTCTGATCCGTGAGGCTGGCGCTCAACGTGATCTGGTTCGTGTTCGCCGGGCTCTGGATGGCGATCGCGTATTGCTTGGCCGCCCTTGTCTGCTTCCTGCTCGTCGTCACCATCCCGTTCGGGATCGCCGCCCTGCGCATCGCCGGGTTCGCCCTCTGGCCCTTCGGGAGGACGGTCGTGCGGCGACCCGACCACGGTGCCGCTTCGTCGGTCGGCAACGTGCTGTGGTTCGTACTGCTGGGCTGGTGGCTGGCCCTCGGGCATGTGCTCACCGGCGTCCTGCTCTGCCTGACCGTCATCGGCATCCCGCTCGGCCTGGCCAACTTCAAACTCATCCCGGTCTCCCTGAGCCCACTCGGCCGCGAGATCGTGCCGCTCGACCTGGCTCCCGCCGGGGACGTCGTCGTCGGGGTGCCGGCGAGACCCTTCTAGCGGCGCCTCCCGCGCATGCGCGCTCCCGTCGCGGGGAGGCCTCCCGCTGCGATCAGGGCGTGCTCCTCCTCCTCGAGGCCCGGCGGCAGCTCCCAGCGGTGGAGGTGAGCCCCGCGCACCGGTGGGTCCAGGGCGAAGCCCTCGACGTCGAACTCGTCGACCACGAGCACGCCGTCCGGCCGGACGACCCCGGCGCGCTCGGTCCCAGGTCGATCGCGTGCACCTCGTAGCCGCGGCGCCGTAGCTCGGCCGCCAGCTCGCCCCGCCCGGCTCCGACCTCGAGCACCCTCGCCGGGGGTGGAAGCAGCGCGGAGAGGGCGTCGGAGATCAATCGATCACCTGCCGCCCGAGCCAGTACGGTCCACGCGCTCCAGCGTAGGATCCGCCCGGACGTGAGCCTGCGCCCAGAAACCGAGACGGAGCTCGAGGCCGCGCTGCGCTCCGAGCGCGCCGTTCGCGAGGAGCGCGACCGCATCCTGTCCTCCATCGGCGAGGCGTTCTTCGCGCTCGATGCCGACGGGCGCTTCACCTACGTCAACGACCGGGCGGAGACGCTCCTCGACCATCCCCGCCACGAGCTGCTCGGGGAGGCGATCTGGGACGTGTTCCCCGGTGCGGTCGGGTCGCCGTTCTGGCTACAGCACCAGCGCGCGATGGACGAGGGCGCTCCCGCGGAGTTCGAGGAGTACTCGGCTCTGCTCGCGACCTGGTTCGCCGTGCGTGCGTATCCCTCCGAGGGCGGTCTGTCCGTGTTCCTCTCCGACGTGACCGAGCGCCGGGCGCTGCTCGCGCGCGAGCGCGCGTCGGCGGCACGGGCCCGCGGGCTGGCCGCCCTGGCCGAAGGCCTCACGGCCGCGGTGGACGCCGAGGCGGTGGCGCGAGTGGCCGTCGAGCAGGCGCGTGCGGTGCTCGGGGCCGAGGTCGCGGCGCTCGTGCAGGTGGAGGACGGCCTGCTGCACATCACGGACGCGTCGGGCTACGGCGACCGCGCCCCCCGGTGGGACGGTCTGGCGCTCGGCGCGGTCCCCGGCCCCCTGTCCGAGGCGATCCGGTCCGGCGGGGTGGTGGCGGTGGGCTCGCGGGAGGAGTGGCGGCAGCGCTACGGCGAGCCGACCCCCGACGTCGAGAACGAGGCGTGGGCGGCCGTCCCCCTGCTCCTACGGCGCGGGGCCCTCGGGGCGCTCAAGCTCGGGTTCGCCGCACCGCGCGACTTCGGTCCCGAGGACTGCGAGCTCCTGCTCGCGCTCGGGCTCCAGGTGGCCCAGGCCCTGGACCGGGCGCGCCTCTACGAGCGCGTCTCGGAGATCGCCCATGTCCTCCAGCAGGGGCTACTGCCGCGACGGCTGCCGAGCATGCCCCATATGGAGCTCGCCGTCCGCTACCGGCCGCTGGGCGACGCCGCCGAGGTGGGCGGGGACTTCTACGACGTCTTCGAGGCAGGGGAGGGGGAGTGGGCGCTCGCGCTCGGCGACGTGTCCGGGAAGGGGACCGAGGCCGCGGTCCTCAACGGGATGGCGCGCAACATGATCCGGGCGATCACCCTGCGCGAGCGCGACCCGGTCACGATCCTCGCATCCCTCAACGCGGCGATCCTCCAGCACGGCGACGGCGAGCGCTTCTGCACCGTCGTCCTGGCCACGCTGCGCCCCGATGGTGACGGTTGGGCGCTCACGCTCGCCTCGGCCGGGCACCCGCCCCCGCTCGTGCTGCGGACGGACGGGGGGATCGAGGCCGTGCCCGTCCGCGGCGACCTCCTCGGGCTCTTCGGAGACGTGAACCACGAGCGGGCCGAGGTCCGCCTCGCTCCCGGGGACGCGATCGTCTTCCACACGGACGGGATCACCGAGGCCCGCCGCGGTGAGGAGCTCTTCGGCGACGAGCGGCTCCGCGCGGCCGTGCAGCAGGCGCGTGGGGTCGACGCCGAAGCGCTCGCCGATCGGATCGAGAGCGTCGTGCAGGACTTCGCGCGCGGGGTCCCCCGCGACGACGAGGCGGTCGTCGTGCTCCGGGTCAGCCCTCGCCCGTAAAGCTCGCCCGGAGCCGCTCTCGGTCAGGCGGGGATGGTGGCCGGCGCGCGCAGCTTGTCGCGCTGGCGCTCCGGGGTGATCGAGACGACGTTCCAGGCCAGACCCGCCCGCTCCAGTCCGCCGATGACAAGCGCGGAGGGGTCGATCTCCCACGGCCGCAGCCCGTGCCGGGCCGAGCGGGGGAACGCGTGGTGGTTGTGGTGCCAGGACTCGCCGAGCGAGGGGATGGCGAGCCAGGCGACGTTGGTGGAGTGGTCCTCGAGGTCGAAGCGCCGGGACCCGAAGAAGTGGCAGACCGAGTTGATCGACCACGTCACGTGGTGCAGGAGGAAGATGCGCACGAGGCCGCCCCACACCAGGCCGCGCAGGGCGCCCGGGAGGGTGAAGCCGTGCAGGGCGAAGCCGGCGAGGGTCGGGATGAGCAGGGAGAGGGCCACCCAGAGCGGGAAGCGCTTGGCGATGCGCTTCATCTTCGGGTCCTCGTAGAGGTCGCGGGCGTACTTGCGCCAGTCGGCCTGGCCCTGGGTCTCGAGCAGCCAGCCCGTGTGCGCGTGCCAGAGGCCGCCGAGGCCGCTGCCGTGCCCGACGTGCGGCGAGTGCGGATCGCCCTCCTGGTCGGTGTGGGCGTGGTGCTTGCGGTGATCGGCGACCCAGTCCAGGACCGAGCCCTGGGCGGAGAGCGAGCCCATGACGGCGAAGGTCCGCTCGAGCCACGGGTGGGTCTGGAAGGAGCGATGCGTGAGCAGCCGGTGGAAGCCGACGGTGACTCCCAGGGCGGTGAGGAAGTAGGTTCCGACGAGGATCGCCAGGTCGATCCCGTCCACCGCGCGGTTCCACAGCAGGACGATGGCGAGGAGGACACCCGCGAAGGGCACGACGACCCCACCGAGGTTGGCGGCACGTTCGGTTCGGGACATGAGTTGGAGTCTCACGCGCAGAAGTCGGCGGAGACGTGGGAGTTCCGTGCCCCCGAAAGGCCGGGACTTGTGTGTTTGTGATGGTTCTACCCGCCCGGCACGAGCCACAGCACCCCCAGCGGGGGGAGCGTGAGGTCCGCCGAGAAGGGCTGGTCGTGCCAGCCGGGGGCGGCGGCCTCGATACCGCCGAGGTTCCCCACGTCCCCGCCTCCGTAGTGCCCGGCGTCGGTGTTGAGGACCTCGCGCCAGGGGCCCGGGCTCGGCAGGCCGACCCGGTAGCCCTCGCGGGGGACGGGGGAGAGGTTGCAGACGCAGACGAGGAACCGGCCGGCGCCGTCCGTGCGGGCGAAGGCGACGACGTTGCGCTCGGCGTCGTTGGCCTCGAGCCAGATGAACCCCGCCGGGTCGGCGTCGCGCGCCCAGAGCGCGGGCTCCTTTGAGTACGCGCCGTTGAGATCGCGCACGAGGGACTGCACGCCGGCGTGCCCCGCGTCCTCGAGCAGGTGCCAGTCCAGGCCCGACTCGTCCGACCACTCGCGCTCCTGGGCCAGCTCGCCGCCCATGAACAGCAGCTTCTTGCCGGGGTGCGCCCACATGTAGGCGTAGAGCGCCCGCAGGTTCGCGCGCTTCTGCCACGCGTCCCCCGGCATCTTCGCGTAGAGCGAGCCCTTCCCGTGCACGACCTCGTCGTGCGACAGCGGCAGCACGAAGTTCTCCGTGAACGCGTACATCAGCGAGAACGTGAGCTGATGGTGGTGGTAGCGCCGGTGCACGGGGTCTTCCGCGAAGTACCCGAGCGTGTCGTGCATCCAGCCCATGTTCCACTTGAAGCCGAAGCCCAGCCCGCCGAGGTACGTGGGCCGCGAGACCCCGGGCCACGCCGTCGACTCCTCGGCCACCGACAGCACCCCGGGCACCCGGCCGTGCAGCGTCTCGTTCATCTCCTGCAGGAACCCGACGACATCGAGGTCCTCGCGGCCACCGAACGCGTTGGGGACCCACTCGCCCTCGCGCCGCGAGTAGTCGAGGTAGAGCATGGAGGCCACGGCGTCGACGCGGATCCCGTCCGCGTGGTACTCGTCGCACCAGAACAGTGCGTTGGCCTCGAGGAAGTTCCGCACCTCGTGGCGGCCGAGGTTGAACACGAGCGTGCCCCAGTCCGGGTGGGCCCCACGCTGCGGGTCGGCGTGCTCGTAGAGCGCGGTGCCGTCGAAGCGGCGCAGCGCGTAGTCGTCCTTGGGAAAGTGCGCCGGCACCCAGTCGAGCTGCACACCGAGGCCCGCCTCGTGCAGCGTATCGATGTGGAACCTGAGATCGTCCGGCGCGCCGTAGCGCGACGTCGGCGCGAAG
>JBBSGJ010000094.1:0-9068 GCA_038254195.1 Solirubrobacterales bacterium | reverse complement strand
AAGGCGCGGATCGACTCCGAGCGCAACCAGGGCCGCGCGCCCGACATGGGCTGGCTCGACCACGACCGCCTCGGCTTCAACTACCGGATGAGCGACCTCCAGTGCGCGCTGGGGCTCGCCCAGCTCGGGCGCCTGGACGAGCTCCTGGCCGCGCGCGCGCAGGTCGCGACCTGGTATCGCGAGGCGCTGGCCGGCGTGGAGGGGCTGACCCTCCCCTGCGAGGTCCACGACGCAAATCGCCGCGGCTGGTTCGTGTGGGTCGTCCAGCTCCCGCCCGGGGTCGACCGCGACGCCACCGTCCGGCGCCTGGGCGAGCGCGGCGTCCAGTCCAAGCCCTACCTGCCGGCGATCCACCTCATGTCGCTCTACCGGGAGCGCTTCGGCCACGGGCCCGGCGAGCTCCCGGTGACCGAGGACGTCGCCGCGCGCTCGCACGCGCTGCCGTTCTTCCCGCAGATGACCCACGGCGAGGTCGACTTCGTCGCGGCCGGGCTACGAGCCATACTGGCCGCGTGACGCGCAACCGGCGTCAGGCCAGGACTGTCGGAGCCGTGGGGTTCCTCCTCGCCGTGACGCCGTGGGCGCTCATCGTCCTCGGGCTGCTCTTCCTCGTCCCCGTCGCCCTCTCAGACGGCCGCGACCCCGAGTCGCGCTGGTACCCGCGGGCCCGCAACGCCTACGCGGGGTGGGGAATCTCGCTCTACCTGCTCGGCGTGATCCTCGGCTCCCAGGTCGCCCAGCTCTACTCGCTCTCGGCCCCGTAGCAGATGAGCTAGTGCACGAGGGACGCCTGGGGCCCGGCGGGCCCGACCCCGCCTTCCACGAGCTCAACCGCTCGCTCGGCTTCGACTGGCGCCTGGCGCCCTATGACGTCGCGCTCTCGCGCGCGCATTCGGCGATGCTCGCGGCGACCGGCATCATCTCCGAGGCCGAGCGCGACGAGCTGCACACGGCGCTCGCGCAGGTGGAGCAGGAGCTCGAGCAGGGCTCGTTCGGGTGGCGCGAGGACGACGAGGACGTCCACGGCGCGATCGAGCGGCGGGTCACCGAGCTCGCCGGGGAGGTGGGGGGCAAGCTCCACACCGCGCGCTCACGTAACGACCAGGTGGCCACCGACGTCGCCCTGTTCGTCCGCGCCCACGCCCGCGCCGCCCACGACCGGGTGACCGAGCTCATGCGCGCGCTGACCGATCGAGCCGAGGAGCACCTGGACTGGCCCATGCCGGCGTACACCCACCTCCAGCGCGCACAGCCCGTTTACCTCTCCCACCACCTGCTCGCCTACGTGTGGATGCTCGACCGCGACCGCGAGCGCCTCGACTTCGCCCGGTCGGCCACCGACGCGCTGCCCCTCGGCGCCGGGGCCCTCGCCGGGGTGAACTTCGCCACCGACCGGGGGATGGTCGCCGAGGCGCTCGGGTTCACCGGCGTGGTCCCCAACTCCCTCGACGCGGTGGCCAACCGGGACTTCGTCCTCGACTTCCTCTCGGCCGCGACGACGTGCCTCACCCACCTGTCGCGCCTGGGCGGCGAGATCGTGCTGTGGTCCTCGCACGAGTTCGCCTTCGCCGAGGTCGCCGACGCGTGGGCGTCGGGCTCGAGCCTCATGCCCCAGAAGAAGAACCCCGACGCCGCCGAGCTCCTGCGGGCCAAGGCCCCGCGGATCGCGGGGCGGCTCGTGGCCCTCCACGGCGTGCTCCACGGGCTGCCGCTCACCTACAACAAGGACCTCCAGGAGGACAAGGAGGGGCTCTTCGACGCCGCCGACACGCTCGACCTCTGCCTGCGCGCGGCGACGGGGATGGTCCGTTCGCTCACGTTCGACCGCGAGCGCCTCGCCGCGGCGGCGGCCAGTGAGGACGTGGTCGCCACCGACCTCGCCGACTGGCTCGTGCGCCGGGGCACGCCCTTCCGCGCCGCCCACGGCGAGGTGGGCGCCCTCGTGCGCCGGGCGCTGGAGGAGAACCGTCCCCTGCCCGACATCGCCGCCGAGCAGCACGGGGAGGACGTGCGCGAGCTGTGGGCGCCGGGCGCGGCCCTGGAGGGCAAGGTCTCCGAGGGCGGCACGAGCCTCGCCCGCGTGCGCGAGCAGCTCGAGCGCGTACGGGCGCTGCTCTGAGCCCGAGCCCGCCCACCGACGCGGACTTCTACGGACGGGCCGTGGTCCGGGTCGCCCGGGACCTTGTCGGCTGCGTGCTGCGCCACGGCGACACCGCCGGGATCGTCGTGGAGACCGAGGCCTACCACGACTCCGAGCCGGCCTGTCACGCGCACATCGGGCTCACCGCGCGCACGCACGTCCTGTTCGGGGCGCCGGGGACGGCCTACGTCTACCGCTCCTACGGGATCCACGCCCTGCTCAACGCCGTGGCCGAGCCCGCGGGCGTCGGCGCCGCGGTGCTGATCCGGGCCCTGGAGCCCACGGAGGGCATCGCGGTCATGCGGATCCGGCGAGGGGCCGTCCGTGACGCCGAGCTGTGCTCGGGCCCGGGCAAGCTGACCCAGGCGCTGGGGATCGGGCTCGAGCTCAACACGACACCCCTCACCGGGGCGGGCCCGGTGCTCGTCGCACCCCGGCCCCCCGGCCTCCGCCGCCCCCGCCTCGTCGCGGGCCCCCGCATCGGGATCACGAAGGCCGCGGAGCTGCCCTGGCGGTTCTCCCTCGCGGGCTCGCCCTGGGTCAGCCGCCCCCGGCCGCCAGCTCCCGCGCCAGGGCGACGTGGTTCTCGTCCCAGCCCTCCGCGCTCCAGCCCCAGGCCAGCGCGTGGGCCAGCGCCCAGCCGCGCACCCGCTCCGGATCGAGCCCGAGGCGCGCGGCGTCCCTGATCGCGAGCTGCTCGTTGCGGACACCGGCCGAGAGGTCGAAGGCAGGCTCGCCGACCAGGGGCTTCGGGTCGATGGCCACCCAGTCTGTGGGGCCGCGGAGCACGTTGCCGCCGTGTAGGTCGCCGTGGAGCAGAACGGGCTCCCCGCCCCACGGTGTGAGCTCACGCAGCAGTTCCACGGCCCGGTCGACGAGGGTGCGCTCGAAGGGGCGGCCGAAGCGCTCCCACGCGGCGGGGATCTCCTCCGCCCAGCGCGCCGCCTCCGCGGTGAGCGCGCGGAACGGGTGGCCAGGGCGAAGCGGTCGCCAGAGCACGGGGAGAACGCCGAGGAGCGCTTCGCGGGCCTCGGCTCCCATCGCGGGATCGCCCGGCACGACCGCCTCGAGCAGCAGCGCCCGCCGTCCGCGATCCTGGGCCAGGAGCCGGACCGCCCCGCGGCCGTCCCAGGCCGCGAGCGCGTCCCCCTCGTGCTCGCTCTCGGGCCCCGGGGCGTTGAGCTTGAGCACCACCCGGCTCCCGCCGGCCGACCGGGCAGGTACGACGAGGGAGGCGAAGACCTCTCCGAACGGCTCCTCGAGCTCGAGCTCCCAGCGGCGGGCGCACTCCTCGGCCAGCCCGGGGAGGACGGCGAGCCATGCGGCCCCGCCGGGCTCTCCCGACCACCAGTCGAGTGCGCTCGGGAGCTTCAGCCCGACAGCTCTGCGCCGGGCTGAATCCGCGCCGGACCCTCGAGCTCCACGTCGCCGCGGCACACCACGCCTGCCCCGAAAGCGACATCGCCGCGGACCACGAGCGAGGAGCACTCGCGCAGGGACGGCGGCCCCTCCGGGAAACGGGCCTCGAAGTCGTCCACCAGCTTGTAGTGGTCGGGGTCGAGGTCGACCCGGTCCGGCCCGCCGACCCGCTCGACGCGCCCGTCCTCCCCGAGCCGGTAGGCGTCCGAGCGCAGCACCAGCAGGTCGTTCGTGGTCTTCACCGGCGCGAAGCGCCCGCGCGCCACCTCGAGCGCCCGTGCCCCCGAAAAGGCGGCGATGGCGGCGCCCATGGCCGTCTCGATCTGCACCACCTCCGGAGAGCCGGGATCGCCCGGGTCCACCGTCTTGCGGTTGACGATCATCGGCAGCCCGAGCACGCCGTCGCGCTCGTCCAGCGCCGCCGCCAGCGCGCGCAGGTCGACCCACAGGTTGTTCGTGTTGAACCAGGTCCAGCGCTCCGTGTCCTGGAAGGAGTCCACGTCCTCCTCCGGGGTCTGGGCGATCTCCCGCAGCACGAGGCGCCCGTCGTCGGCGCGGGCGGCGAGGTGCCCGCCCTTGCGATCGGCCGCAGTCCGGGGGCAGACCTCCATGAGGAACGGGATCTCCTCGCGGACGATCCACGCGAGGATCCCGGGTTCGAGCACCGCGCCGAGGTTGTCGGAGTTCGAGACGAAGGCGTGGGTGATCCCGCGCTCGAGCAGCGTCGCGAGCATCCCCGAGGTCTCCAGGGCCGTGTAGAGGTCGCCGTGCCCGGGCGGGCACCACTCGAGCTCGGGCCGGTCGGGCCACTCCACGGGCGCGAGATCGTCGGCCCTGAGCTTCGGCTCCTTGTTCTGGAGGAAGTCGCGCGGGACGTCCTGGACGAGCTCGGGGTGCGCCTCGAGCGCCGCCAGGGAGTCCGCCTGCGTGGAGAAGGAGTCCATGAGGACGAGCGGCACGCGGGCGCTCGCGCGCTCGTGCAGCGCCGCGGTCTGGCGGACGATCACGTCGAGGAACGTCAGCCCCTCCCTGACCTCGAGCAGGGACTTGGCCCGCTGCATCCCCATGCTCGTCCCCAGCCCGCCGTTGAGCTTGAGGACCACGGCGCGGTCGAGCGGCGCCTCCCCCGCGTCCAGGTCCTCCGCCGCCGGCACGTCGCCGGGCGGGCCCAGCCCGGCGTCGGGCATGAGCCCCGACTCGCCGGCGTCGAGCAGCCCGTGGTAGTGCGAGAAGGTGCGCACGGCGACGTCGGGCGCGCCGGCCTCGCGCATCTTCTCCTCGGCGGCGCGTCGCCCGGCGGCGCTCACCCCGTGCCACCGCCGCCGCCCGTGCCGCCCACCCCGCCTCCGCCGGTGGGCGGCGGGGTGGGAGTCGGCGTGGGGGTGGGAGTCGGCGTGGGCGCCGGTGTTGTGGGCGGGGGGGTCGTCGGGGTGGGCGCGGGGGCCGGCGTGGTGGAGCTCGGGGTCACCGGCGCCGGAGTGGTGGGGACGGGCGCCACCGAGGAGGTGCTGGGCGCCGGGGCGCCGGTGGTGGACGCGGGGGCCTGCCCCGGGTGTCGCGCCGCGTCGATGCCCAGCCAGGCGGTCATCACGTCGTGCCAGATGAGCGCCGGGTACGTGCCGCCGGCCACCGGCGCGCCCCCGAACTCCGTCTTCATCGAGCGGACCCCGTGCGGGTAGCCCACCCAGACGGCGACCGTGAGCTTGTCGTTCCAGCCCACGAACCACGCGTCGCCGTAGTTCTCGGTCGTCCCCGTCTTGCCCGCCGCCGGGCCGGAGATCGCCGCCGAGCGGCCCGTGCCCGACTGCACGACGCCGGTCAGGACCTGCTGGAGGGTGGAGGCCACCGGGGCGGGCAGCACGCGCTTGCGCTCGACCGCGTTGGTCTCGATCTCCTTGCCGTCCTTGAAGATCGAGTGGATCCCCACCGGCCCGGCGTCCGACGCGCCGAAGTTCTTCGACGTGATCCGGTTGCCGCCCGCGGCGATCGTCTCGTAAGCATGGGCCATGTCGAGCGGCGTCACGCCCTCGCGCAGACCGCCGAGGGTGATCGCGAGGTTGGTCGAGACCGGCGTACGGATGCCCATGCGCTCGGCCTCCGCCTTGATCCGTCGCGTCCCGACCTTGACCCCGAGCTCCGCGTAGATCGAGTTGTCCGAGCGGATCATCGCGCCCGCGAGGGTGTTCGACCCGGTGTAGGAGCCCTCGTAGTTGTTGACGACGAAGTGCTCCTTCCCCCGGGTGTTCGGCACCACGAAGGACTTCCGCCGGGAGGCGAAGATCGAGCTCGGCCCGTAGCCGTGCTGGAGGGCGACGGCGAGCGTGAAGGGCTTGAAGGCGGACCCGGGCTGGCGCTGGCCCTGGGTGGCGAGGTTGAAGGGCTCGGAGGCGTAGTCGTCCCCGCCGACCATCGCGCGGACCTCCCCGGACCTGTTGTCGATCGCGACGACCGCCGCGCTCGGGCCCACCCCGGCGAGGCGGTTGCTGACGGCCTGCTGCGCGGCCTGCTGGAGCTCGAGGTCGAGCGACGTGTTGATCTTCAGGTTCCCGTTGAAGGCACGCTGACCGAGCTTGTCGACCACGAGCTGGCGGACCCAGCTCGTGAAGTACGGTGCCTTCGTGTCCTCGGCCGGCGGGGAGAGCTCGGCCTGCGTGGGCGCCGCCTCCTGGATGCCCTGCATGTACGTCCGCCGGTCGATGTCGCCCTGTTCGAGGAGCTTGCGCAGCACGACGTTGCGCCGGGCCACGAAGCGCCGCCGGGTGAGGTCCGACCCGACCGGGTCGTAGCCCGAGGGGGAGGAGATGAGCGCGGCGAGCGACGCGGCCTCGACCGGGGTCAGCTCCTTGGCGCAGTAGCGCGCGGGCGGCGTGTTGCACCCGGGGTGGCGCTTGCCGAAGTACACGCGAGCGGCCGACTCGATCCCGTAGGCGCCGTTGCCGAAGTAGACGGAGTTCAGGTACTCCGTGAGGATCTTCTCCTTCGACCACTTGCGCGTGAGGTGGTAGGCGAGCGCGGCCTCCTTGAGCTTCTGGAAGAGCGTGCGGTTGCTCTGGGCCGCGAGCTGGTTCTTGACGAACTGCTGGGTGATCGTCGAAGCTCCCTGGACCGCGCCGCCCTTGACGACGTCCTGGACGAAGGCGCGGCCGATCCCCCGGATGTCCACGCCCTCGTTCTGGTAGAAGCGCTTGTCCTCGATGGCGATGACCGCCTGGCGGACGATCCGCGCGACGTCGTCGTAGCGCACGAGGACGACGTTCTGGTTGCCGGTGAGGACCCCCAGGCGCTGCTTGCCCGTGAAGTCGTAGAGGATCGAGTTCTGCTTGTCCCGGATCAGGAACACGCGCCGGTTCTCGAGCCTGGGCAGGTCCGAGGCCACCGCCATCATCATCCCGAAGACCGTCGCGATCAGCGCGAGGGTGCCGAGGCCCCCGAGCAGGAGGACGAGGCGGAGCTTGCGCAGCTTGGGGCGGGCCATCCGCTTGTCGTGACGCCGGCGGCGCCAGGCATCGAGGCGGGTGACGATGGTGTCGTCGGTCATCGGAGGGGTGCGCGCGCCGAGGGCGGGCGCGCGGTAGGGCGGAACCGAGAACCTGATTATGGGTCCCGCCGGAGGGCAAAGGTAGCATCGGCCGCCACCGTGGACCCCGCCGCGTGGCTGAGCCGGAACGCCGTCGACTGCCTGCCCACCGGCGGGCTCGAGGCGAAGCTCGCCGCGGCCGAGCGGGACGGGCGTCCGCTGCGTGTGAAGCTCGGGATCGACCCCACGGCCCCCGACATCCACCTCGGATTCACGGTGGTGCTGGGCAAGCTGCGCGAGTTCCAGGACCTCGGGCACACCGTCGTGCTCATCGTGGGCGACTACACCGCGCGGGTGGGGGATCCGAGCGGACGGGACTCCACGCGGCCCGTGCTGGCGGGGCACGAGATCGACGCCAACGCCCGGACGTTCACCGGGCAGGCGCTGACCGTGCTCTCGCCGGAGCGCCTCGAGCTGCGCCGCAACGGGGAATGGCTCGACATGCGCGCCGAGGAGCTCTTCGCGCTCATGCGGACGAGCACCGTGGCGCGGATCCTCGAGCGCGATGACTTCGCCAGGCGCTGGACCGCGCACGCGCCCATCTCCGTGCTCGAGCTGCTCTACCCCCTGCTGCAGGGCTACGACTCCGTCGCCGTCCGGGCCGACGTGGAGCTGGGCGGCACCGACCAGAAGTTCAACCTCCTGCTCGGGCGCGATGTGCAGACGACCTACGGGCAGCCGCCGCAGGTCGTCCTGACCATGCCGCTCCTCGTGGGCACCGACGGCGAGCGCAAGATGTCCAAGTCCTTGCAGAACTACGTCGGCGTCACCGAGCCGCCCGGGGAGATCTACGGCAAGACCCTGTCGGTCCCCGACGGCGCGCTGGCCGAGTGGTACGAGCTCCTGCTCGGCGAGCCCATGACGGCGGACGCCGGCCCGCGCGACGCCAAGCGCGCCCTCGCGCGCGCGCTGGTGGAGCGCTTCCATGACGCGGACGCCGCGCGGGAGGCCGAGGAAGCCTTCGACCGGGTCCACGTCCGCCACGAGGTCCCGCAGGACCTCGTCGAGGTCGTCGTCGCCGCGCGTGACGGCGTGGTCCACATCCCGGCTCTCATCGTGGCAACCTTCGGGGGCTCGTCCAGCGAGGCCCGGCGGCTCGTCGCCCAGGGTGCGGTCAAGCTCGACGGCGACCCCGTCCGCGCGCTGGATCTCCCCCCGGACGAGGTTCACGCGCGGGTGCTCCAGATGGGCCGGCGGCGCTTTGCGCGAATCCGCGTGACGGAGGGCTGAGGCGCGCTAGAGTCCGGCCGTCGATCAACTCCGGACCGCAGCCTCATGAAGCGCGGACCGGGCTATACTGGTCGGCCGTGCCGAGATCCTTGTGATCCCGGCCGTGCCTCGGGAGGACGACCTCCCTCCGAAGAGCGCGGCGGTCTTTGAAAACTCAACAGCGTGCACTCTCGGCCCAGTCGGGGCCGAGGAGTGTGCTCAGGTTCGACCCGCGCCACGTCGCCAGCGGCGAGGCGCGGTACAAGTAGTCAGAAGACCCTGTCAGGTCCGGCGTTCCTCTCTGTGTACGAGGGCGCCATGAAGGACCATGACGACTTTCCCTGAGTAGTTCTTCACGGAGAGTTTGATCCTGGCTCAGGACGAACGCTGGCGGCGTGCTTAACACATGCCAGTGGAGCGACGAACCGGGCTTCGGCCCGGGGCAGAGCCGCGAACGGGTGAGTAACACGTGGGTTACGTGCCCCGATGACCGGGACAACCCGAGGAAACTCGGGCTAATACCGGATGTGCCCTCTCCTCACAAGGGGAGCGGGGAAAGGTAGCTTCGGCTTCCGCATCGGGATCGGCCCGCGGCCCATTAGCTTGTTGGTGAGGTAACGGCTCACCAAGGCTGCGATGGGTAGCTGGTCTGAGAGGACGATCAGCCACACTGGGACTGAGACACGGCCCAGACTCCTACGGGAGGCAGCAGTGGGGAATCTT